>NZ_CP107939.1:8121239-8423170 GCF_036046055.1 Nocardia sp. NBC_00403 | reverse complement strand
GCCACGGCCCGGGAGTATTTCGATACCGCTTACGCCGACCGTATTCTGTTCGCGGACAACTGAGCTACTCGGCCGGTGGTGCGTAGGCGGCGAGCAGGGTGCTGGTGATGAGATCTGCCGCATCGTCGTCGGCGAGTCGACCTGCGGCGATTTCCGTCGCGGCGCCGTGAATCACGCTGTGATAGACCGCGACCATCCAGGACGTGGGTGGGTCGGCGCGGAACGCGCCTTCGGCTCGGCCACACGCGATGAGGCGGCCGACGTGGTGCATCGGCAGGTCGTGGGCGGCCCGCATGCGTTCGGCGGGGATGTGATTGTGTGCGGCGAGCAGCTGCTCGAAAAGCTCTGTCACTTCGGCCCGGCGGGTGGTGGCGATGGAGCCGATCGTAGGTGGAAATGCGGATGCCGAGCGCGGGTGTGCCTGCCACCATGTGGTCATGGGGAGCGTGCTGATGACCGGAGACATTCACGGCAATACCGTGGGTCGCCGACCGATTCAGCACTGCCACGATTCGCGGTACCTGCCCGCAGCACCGGCTCGATTCGGTAGTGCTGCCTGCGGCGACGGCGCGGGGCGCCACGATTCGGCACTCGACCACCGTGTGCGCGGTCGGGGTGCTCGCCGCGCTGCCCACTTTCTGGGCGCTGCCGAGCACCTTCCTCTCCGGCGCCGCTGCGGCGGGCGGCATCGCGCTGATCAACTCGATCGGCAATGTCAGCGGCTTTGTCGCGCCGTATGTGACCGGTGCGCTGAAGGATATGACGGGCAGCCAGCGTGCTGGTTTGTGGGTGGTCGGGCTCTGCATGGTGGGGGCGGCGCTGGGTGCGCTTGTACTGCGAAACCGGGCTCGAGTGCACTGAACTCGCGTGGGAGAGACAAGAAACGACCCTTGCGAGCCGCGATGAATATCAGCTCGCCAACTCCGGATGCTCGCGGTCCGCCGACGCGCGGAGATATGGCAATTGCAGTACCAGCCAAGACTTGTCGCGGTCGTAGTCGTGCCGATGGGAGGCTTCTGGGTCCGCGCCGAGGCCGTCGACCTGCGTCCATTGATCGGCACCGCACCGAATCATGTCGGTGTAGCGGTAGTGCAGATGTCCGTGCAGCATCAGGCCGGGCCGCAGCGTGTTGACCGCGCGCTGGATACGGTCCTGATTAGGCAGGCACTCGGGCAGATTCTTGCGATTCCAGTTCGGGGCCGAGTCACGCGGTTTGTCGTGCGCGAGTAGCACATCGACCGGCGTGCGGTTGGCGGCGAGCACCGCATCGAACTCCTCGTCGGTCATCTGCTCTTCCGGAAACCACAGCTTCCCCGCCGTGGCCGGACGCCGCGACGACCTGAAGCGCCTGCGCCGCTCCGCATTCCGTTCGCTCTGCGCCTCCTTCGCCAATCGCCACGACTTGTCGACCGAATACGCCCCACCGAACGCCGCGAACCGCGTCCCCTCCCACACCCATCGATGCCCGCGCGGGGCATACCGAATATTGCTGCGGCACACCAGGAAGCCGTCATCATCGGCTTTGTCGTCATATAGCTCATGGACCAGCGACGACTTATCGTGATTGCCGTCGAGGAAGTACACCTGAACCCGCTGCTTGCGCGCCACCCGATTCACCACATCGAAGTAGTGCCTGCCCTCCGGCGTGTGTTCCCAGGCGCCGAAGTCCCCGAGCACGAACATCCGCTCGCACTTCTGCCGCCCCGCAACACGCACCAACCGCACCGCATGATCGGTATTGCCGTGTATATCACCGGTCATCAGCACGCTCCCCATGACCACATCGTTGCAGGCGCGTCCACACTCGGCATCCGCATTTTCACCTTTGTTGAATGACCTGGCCGCAGATCCAGCTCATCGCGGGTTCGGCAGGTCGCTGAGGGGCTGTCCGATCGCGCCGTAGGCATCCCCGAAGCCATTACCCCGCCTTGGGGTTTGAACAAACAAGACTGGACATTTTCGCGCGGCTGCGGGCAGCCTTCTCACTGTCCGAGTCTTATGCTTCCCCGGTGAACTCGGTCTCATGGCTACCGCAGTCCGGCAGAGGTTTACGCTGAACACCTCAGCAGCGGTGATGCACTGACCACCTGAGCGCAGCATCGTTCACGAGACACCGTGCCGAACGCTCCGCAGCTTCTACTGTGTGTCGCCTGATCAAACTTGTTTGCTCATGTCCGGACTGCATCGTTTTCGGCGACGAACTCGAGGAGCCGGGGTATCACCTTCTGCGGGAGTACCCACAGCAGTTCGTGTCCGACACCGGGGTAGACCTCGACGTCGGCGGCGGGCGCATGCTGGCGAAGGCGCCGCACTCCGATATCGGGGTCGTTGACGACCGTAGCCCCGCCGAACAACACCAGCAGCGGCGCGGTGATGGCAGCCAGTTGTTCATCGGTGAACGGCTTCGGCCACGGCAACGCCAGCCGGAACTTGAACCCCGCCACAGCCATTGCCCATTCCTTGTCGCTCAGCACGACACCAGGAGTCAACCACTGGGTGAGTTTCTGCATGCGTTCACGGGTGGGCCGCATACCTGCGGAGACCATTTTCAGAAGTAGGCCCCACCGAGGCTTGGCGAAGGTGGCTCCGCCCGGTTCCAGCATGGACAGACTCGCCAGGCGCTCGGAGTGATGGACTCCGAGCAGTCCGGCGATCCATGCGCCGTCGGAGTACCCGGCCACGTGGATGCGAGCCTCGCCGAGCCCATCGATGACCTCGACCAGCCACTTCATGATCTCGGCATGGTCACGCACCGGTGTGCTCTGCTCGCAGCGGCCTGGCCAGCCGATGACATCCGGTGTGTAGACGACACGCTCACGCGTCAGCTCCTCGATGAATGGGGTCCAGAACAAACTGTTGCCGGGCATGCCTGGCAACAGCACCAGCGGCAGGCCTGCCCCCGTTCCCGACTTACGCACTCGCGTTGTCCCGAATGTTGTTTCGACCTCGATGTCCGTCGACGGCACCGGCCAGTCGACCGCCAGTGCTTCGTAGGCCCGCAGGTAGGCCGCTTTGGCCTCGCTGCTGGTGAACCGCCCGATCTTCGGCATGAGCCTCCCCTTCGTCCCCTTTTACGGTATGACCGTATCATCTTGATGTCATGAACATATCACGTATGTGGTATGTACGTACCATCTAGGCTGGCGGGTTGTTCGACACAACAGAAAGGCGGCAGGACGCGTGCCACGATTGGTCGACCATGAAGTGCGGCGGCGGCAGATCACCAGCGCCGTGCGCCGAGTCATCGTCGGCGGCGGCCTGGAAGCGGTCACCTTTCAAACGGTCGCCACCGAGGCCGGAATGTCGATACGGCTGGTGCAGTACTACTTCGGAACCAAGAGGGAATTCCTGCTGGCGACCCACCGGTCGGTGATGGAGGATGCCGGCGCCCGATTCACGCGCCGGTGGACCGCGCTGGGCCAGGACGCTACACCTCGCGCGGTGATCCGCGCGGTCCTCACCGAATTGCTCCCTCTCGACGAGCAACGCCGGGAGGAAACGATCGTCCTCGGCAGCTTCGGATGGGCAGCTGTCACCGGCCAGAGCATCACCGCGGAAGAAACCTTCGCAGCACCACGCACCCTGGCCACGATCATCGCCGACCAAATCGAACGAGCCCAACGCGTGGACGCATCACCAGACCGCGACGCCGCACTCATCACCGCGACAATCGGCGGACTAGCCCAAGGCCTGCTCCAGGGATACAGCACCCCACACGCCGCACTCGATCTCATCGACCATCTACTGGACCGCGTGCTGGGAACGACAGCCGAAAACGCCACCGACCAGCACGATCTCGAGTGAACACGCTCGCGTGGCCATCGATCAGAGGCTCGTTCGTTGGTATGATCGGACGTTCGAGAACGCCAGCATCCTGACTCATGGCAAGCGCACCCACCCATCGACCGGATCCGCTTCGAGGCTTGGTGTCAGTGCGCGCCGACCCGTATGCCGACCGGCGGCTTGCCTGCCGGGATGAACGCCAGCGCGGCCGCCGCGACGACCGCCGCGATGATGGCGCTCAGGGTGAAGGCATTGGTGAAACCGCTCAGGTCCGCGCCGGATGTGCGGAGGCTGACCGCGGCAACAGTAGACAGGACCGCAACGCCGAGCGCCGCACCCACTTCGTGGAAGGTGTTGACCAGGCCGGAGGTCACTCCGGCTTGGTCGTGGGCGACGTTGGCCAGCGCGGTGGTTGTCGCGGTGACGAAGGTAGCGCCCTGGCCGGCCGCCGCTACGGTAAGGCCGATGATCACGGCGGCGGTGCCATCCCACAATGCGGGTACGGCGGCGCCTGCGGCCGTGATCGTCAGCGCGACAACGCCGACTGGTCGATAGCCGTATTTGCCGATGAGACTCCCGGCATTGTGGGCTCCGATGATGGTGCCCAGCGCGATGGGTACGAACAGCAGCCCGGTGACCAGGGCCGAATTCCCCTGCGCCTGCTGAAGATAGAACGAACCGAGGAAGAAGCCGGTGATCAGCAGACCGGTCGCGACCAGCATCAGCACCGCCCCTGCCGCAATCGGCCTGCGTACGAGGAGGCGCGGATCCAGCAGCGGCGCTACGGCATTGCGCTCATAGATGACGAAAGTCGCGCCGAGCACGACGGCCGCAAGGAGCGGAACGACGGTGAGCGAGTCGGCCCAACCATCATCACCGGCATTGATCAGCCCGTATATCGCAGCGCCCACCGCGGCGGTGACCAGCACCGCGCCGAGCACATCGATACTGCGTCCACGCTGCCCCGGTCGATCCGGCACGACCCTGGTCATTGCCGCTAGCAGCACCAGCCCGACCGGCACATTGACGAAGAAGATCCACGACCAGCCGGGTCCTGCCGTCAACAGGCCGCCGACCAGAACGCCAACCGCCGCGCCGGTGCCGCCGAGGGCACCCCACACGCCGAGGGCCTTGTTGCGCTCCGCGCCGTGGAAAGTGATGGTCACGATCGCCATGGCCGCCGGCGACAGCAGCGCGGCCCCGACACCCTGTCCGACCCGGCCGCTCAACAGCATCGGCGCGTTCACCGCGAGCCCGGCCAGCAGCGACGAACCGGTGAACGCGACGAGGCCGGTCATCGCCACGCGGCGCGCGCCGAACAAGTCGGCCGATCGGCCGCCGAAGACCATCAGTCCGCCGAACAGCAGTGTGTACGCGGTGATCACCCAAGTCGTCGCGGCCCGACCGAGTTCGAGATCGCGTCCGATATCCGGCAGCGCGACGGTCACCACGGTGATGTCGAGGATGAGCATGAATTGCGCGGTCGCGAG
The DNA here is from genome assembly GCF_036046055.1 of Nocardia sp. NBC_00403. Taxonomy (NCBI): domain Bacteria; kingdom Bacillati; phylum Actinomycetota; class Actinomycetes; order Mycobacteriales; family Nocardiaceae; genus Nocardia; species Nocardia sp. NBC_00403. Next base: position 8,417,897 of record NZ_CP107939.1, on the reverse strand, counting down.
CACCGTCAGGGCCCGCCATCGGCGCGGATCCTGGGGCTCGGCGGTGTCGTGGTGGTGGTGAGTTGGCGTCTGCGGATGCATGACGGCTCCTAAGTTGAACGTGAATGTTCGAGTTAATGCATCGACTGTAACTCGAACACTGCTGTACGAGAAGAGGTGGATTGGTGACACGACTCACCGGCAGTCCCCGCTCGCGGCCGTTCTATAGTTGCCACACAACCCGTACAAGCTTGTTTGAGAAGGGGTGGCGACTCGGTGGCAACACCACGGACGCAACAGCATGGCCAGGCCAAACGCGCCGACGCCAGGCGCAATATCGCCGCGATTCTCGATGCCGCCCAGGAGGCGCTGATCGCCGACCCAGAGGCGAATATCGGCGAGATCGCCAAGCGAGCCGGCGTCGGAAGGGTCACCCTCTACGGGCATTTCGCATCCCGTGCGGAACTGATCGATGCGGTGTTCACCCGCGCCGTCGCCGAGAGCGACTACACCCTCGACAGCGTCGATCTCGATGGCGACCCGCGCGCGGCCATCGGCCGACTCGTCGCCGCATCCTGGAAGCTCATCGACCAGTTCCGCTCACTGCTGGTGGCCGCACACAATCACATTCCTGCGGAACGTATCCGCGCAGCCCACGACCTCCCGATGCGCCGAGTGAGCCGCCTCATCGAGCGTGGCCGAACCGAAGGCGCGTTCCGCGCAGACCTGCCCACCTCCTGGATGGTTGCGGTCTATCACAGCGTGATCCACGGCGCCGCAACGGAAGTCGCCGCAGGCCGCCTAACCGACGACGACGCCGCCCACGTCATCACCACCACCCTGCTGGCCGCATACACGCCATCATCGGAGGTTTCCGACTTCTGCCTTGCCGAGTCGGCCCCCTGATGCCTGGTGTCACATCGGACGCCGACATCAATCGAGAGAGCTGATCGGTACGCGGCCGAACGAAGCCGCACGCGGTCGAACCGTGTGCCGTTGACGCCATCCGGCGGCAGCTGGTGGCAGCCGGTGGCAGCAGCGATGCGGCCTGCCGAGCAGGGCCGGATGCCGACGTGCGTCACGGTCGCGGTCGTTCTGGACCCTCGTTCGATCGAGTAGCGGGCGGTAAGGGCTGATCAGGGCGTAGTTGTCAGCCGCGGATGCGGGCGGCGATGCCGTCCAGCATGCAGTTGAGACCGAAGTCGAAGCGCTGCTCGGGGCCGGCGTCCTCGGCGTCGGCGACGCGGCGGGCGAAGTGGGGGTAGGCGTTGCTCGCGATGACTTCGCGGATGTAGGGCGCGACGGCGACGCGCCATTCGTCTTCGGTGTGGCCGGTGCGGCGTTGCGCCTGCTCCTCGGCGAGGTGTCGAGCGACGGCCCCGAAGACGTAGGCGTCGACGGTGTCGACGACAGCGGCCGCGACAGTGATGTCGGCGGTGAGGGCGGAGGCGGCCGCTAGTGCAATGTCTTGCAGGCGTAGGGAATTCGCGCCGAGGGTGGGGCGTCCGGTGAGCTCGGCGGCGAGCCACGGGTGGCGGATCATGGTGGCGCGCAGATGGCGGGCCACCGCGGTGAGGTCGGTGCGCCAATCGCCTGCCAGCTCCGGGGGTTCCACTTCGCCGTTGACCGCATCGATCATCAGGTCGAGCAGGTCGTCGCGTCCTTCGACGTAGCGGTAGAGCGATGCGGTGCCGGACCCGAGTTCGGTGGCGATACGGCGCATCGAGACGGCCTCGAGTCCTGCGCTGTCGGCGAGGTCGACGGCGGTACGGACGATCTGCTCGACGCCGGGCGCGCTGCGGCGTGGGGTGCGCCGCTGCTTGGTCCACACCACAGCGGGGGTCTCCGCCGACTTCGCCACTACGTCCTCCTTGTGAAAAGTCCGACCTTGCGAACATCGTAGCAGTATGGCTACGGTGTAGCCGTAATGAGAACACTGTATCCATAAGGGAGTGGCCATGACACAGACTCGGGTTCCCGTGCTGATCGCGGGCGGTGGCTCGGTCGGCCTGTTCGCAGCGCTGTTGCTTGCACACCATGGGGTCGAGGCGATGGTCGTCGAGTGTCAATCGGGACCTTCGATCCATCCGCGCGCGACCGGCCTCGGACCGCGAACCCTCGAATTCCTGCGTGAGGTCGGGCTCGCCGACGCGGTCGACGCGGTGGCGGTGGACATGACGGCGGGCAACCTCGGCAAGATCTCCGCGGTCACGCTGGCCTCGATCGATCCGAGCGCCCTGCCGGATGTGGCACCCGCACGTGCGGGCCGGGTCGCCGACCGATTCAGCCCCGCCACGATTCGCGGCACCTGCCCACAGCACCGGCTCGATTCGGTAGTGCTGCCTGCGGCGACGACGCGGGGCGCCACGATTCGGCACTCGACTCGGCTGCTGTCCTTCGAACAGGACGCGGACGGCGTCACCGCGCACCTGGACGACGGTGCGACGATCCGGGCGGACTATCTGATCGGGGCCGACGGCGTGCACAGCGGTGTCCGCGGCGCGCTCGGGATCGGCACGACCGGCCCTGGCGCACTGGGTAATCCGAAAGCGAACATCCTCTTCCGCGCGGATCTGCGGCCCTACACCCGTGGGCGGTTCTTCGCCGCCTGCGACATCACCACCCCGGATGCACCGGGCATGTTCATGACCGTGGACGGCGCAACCGAGTGGATCTTTCACACCGAATACCGCCCGGAGGATGGACAGTCGGCCGACGACTTCACGCCCGAACGCTGTCGTGCCCTGATCCGCGCTGCCGTCGGCGACCATGGGCTCGACGTCGAGGTGCACAGTCGATTGCCATGGCGGGCATGTGGATTGGTTGCCGACAGTTTCCAACAAGGGCGGGTATTCCTGATCGGTGACGCGGCGCACGCCGTCCCGCCGCTCGGCGCGTTCGGCCTCAACACCGGCGTTGCGGATGCGCACAACCTGGCCTGGAAATTGGCGGCGGTGTGCGCCGGGCAGGCCGGTCCCGCGCTGCTCGACAGCTATCACGCCGAGCGTCGACCGGTGGCGCTGACCACCTTGGAGCAAGCGTTGCTACGGCTGAAAGCACCACGGCTGCACTGGGATTCCAGTGCGGCGGCAGCCTCGGAGCGGACGGCGATGGGCATGATCAACGCCCCGATCGTGCAGCTGGGCTACCGCTACGACTCGGCGGCGGTGGTCGATCCGCAACCGCACTTGCCCTCCACCGAGGACATCGAGCTGGTGCTGGACGGCGCACCCGGCTCCCGGCTGCCGCATGCCTGGATCGACCTGGACGGTAGTCGAGTGTCCACGCTCGACCTCGTGCAATCCCGCCTCACGCTGCTCATCGATGCGGGCGGTGGGGAGTGGGCACGAGCCGCGAAAATGGCAGCGGACCGTCTCGGTGTCCCGCTTGCAGTCGTCGCGACCGACTCGGCGAACAGTTGGGCGCGACAGGTCGGGATCGACGCGGGTGGCGCGGTTCTGGTGCGACCCGATCAGTTCATCGCCTGGCGATCGCCGACATCGGTCGAAGATCCGACCGGCGAGCTCGTCGCTGTGCTGGATCGCGTGCTCGCCGGCGGCGGGGATGGCCGCTGCTGATTCCCTTGGCGGGGCAGTGCAGTCCCATCGACGAGTGGTAGCTGCCGAACAGTTTGGGGCCGCGTAATCGGGCAACCCCTCGATATGACGCAGCCGGGCGCTTTGCCCGAACCGAAACGTGAGGTACCAGCATGACATCGGACGGATCGTGGGAAATTCCCCCACTCGACGACGCACCCGATATCGCCCGCACATCCGAATCCCAACCAGGACAAGCGCTGGCCGACGCACGAAATTGGGCCGGGTTCGTCCTGCTGTTCATCGGAGGTCTGGTGACCATCGCCGCCGCGGCGATCGGGGTAGCCGGCTATCGCGGGCCGGCGGTGGTCGGCGCGGTCATCGCCATCGTTATTGTGCTCGGCGGCACCGCGCTGATTGTGCTCGAGCGCCGGAACGCGCGTTCGCGGCAGAGCCGGACGGCCGAGCCCGAGGCGCCGGCTTCCTGGCAGGCCGTCGTACCGCCGGGGGCTTGAACCGGCCATCTCGGAGGATCGCGGCTGGAGCGCCGCGGACGCCGAAAACTGGATCGCGTGGAAACCTTGGCGCAGGTACTGCTGGCCCTGACACCGTAGAGGCAGAAGTTCGATGACCATCTGCGCGACGGAATGCGGCAACTGCAGGGAGCCCGTCCGCCGGACGAGGCGAATCCGCCGCTGGAGCGGCTCCGTGCGGCGGGCTTGCCGATTCTGGTGGTCTCGGGCGGGCACCGGCAGGCGTTCGAGGACATCTGCGATGCCATCGCCGAGCGAACCGGCGGTGAGCGCGCCGTCTGCCCCGGCATGGATCACCTCGTGCCCGACACCGGCGCGCCGTTCAACGAACTGCTGGAAGACTTCCTCGAGCGCGCCGAACGCGGCTCGAAATGAGTTGTCTCAGTGGTCTTTGCAGACAGCGATTGCGGCGTCCTTGGTGGCGTTGAACCTGTCGATGGCGGCATTCAGGGTGTCGGTCGGTGCGCGCTGGGCGAGCGTGTCGGCCAGCCCATTGGTGTCGTCGCGGTAGGCGCGCAGCGGACCGGCCACGTCGACCGCCACCTCGTTGGTCAACTTTGCGTCGAGGTTGCGCGCGTTGTCGCGCAGCGTGCCGACCGCGACATCGGCCTTGGCATCGACCTCGGGATCGTCGAGCCCGCGATCATTGCTCACGGTGATGTATTCGTTGAAAGAGTGCACCGAGCTGGCATTCGCGCTGCGCAGTGCGGTGCACGCGGCCTCGGTCGTGCGCTCCGCCGCCGCGGCGCGTGAGGAGGACGCGGCGATCGAGGACGCGGTGACCTCGGAGGTGTAGGCCGCGAGGTCGGTCCGGTTGACCGCAGCGGTGCCGGAGACCTGCGTCGAGCAGGCGCCGATCGTGACAAGGCCAACGCCGGTCGCCGCGATGGTGGCAGCCAGACCAGCACGTTCCAGTCGACGCATTGTCGGATCCCCTCTTTCCCTCCGAGTTCCCGGCCACTGGAGGTACCAACGAGGCCGGACATTCGACCGTACTTTTCGGCGCGCCGCTCGTCAGCGGGCCGCGCCGATATCGATGACGAACCGATACCGGCGCGGCGGCTGCGGCCTGCGGCGTCAGCCCTGGCCGAGCATGGCGCGCATGGTGCCGATTTCGGCCTGCTGCGCGGTGACGATGGCACCGGCCAATGCCTTCGCGTCCGGGTTGGTGCCCGTGGCGAGCTCGGTGTTCGCCATCGCGATCGCGCCGGCGTGGTGATCGATCATCATGGTCATCCACTGGCGATCGAACTCGACGCCCGACGCGGCGTGCAGGGCGCTCATCTGCTCAGGCGTCATCATGCCCGCCATGTCGTGGCCGGTGTGTCCGCCTGCCGCGGTCGGCGCCTGCTGGCCGAAGCTCTGCAGCAGGGTACTGATCTGCTGCATCTCCGGAGCCTGTGCCTTTTCGACGTCTGTGGCGAGCGCGAGCAACTGCTGATTTTCGCTCCGGCCAGGGACCAGCTTCGCCATCTCGACGGCCTGCGCGTGATGGGGATACATCATTTGCAGGAAGGTCACATCGGCGGCGTTGAAGTCGGTTCGGGCGGCAGGCAAGCCGGAGCGGGCCGCCGCGCCGGCTGACGAGCCGTGCTCCATGCCGGGCATGGAGCCGGAGTCGTTGTTGCCGCAGCCGGCAACGAAAAGTGCTGCCGCGGTTGCGGCGATGGTGACGGTGATCCGGGTACGGGTGATGAACATGTCTGTGCTCCTGATGAATGCGAATGACTCGGTGTCGGACAGGCGGAAGCCGCGGCCGTGCTCGGTGGCTCGGACGCGGTGGACCTGTCAGATCCGCAGAATCGACAATTCGGCCAGTGACGGAACTGTCCACGGCGGTGCGCGTTCGCGCCGGGACCTGCCGTTGCGCAGTGCTGCCGCGTCGAGGTGCGGTCGATCGACGGTGACCCGGTAGAGCAACACGAGTATCAAGATGAGACCGACCGCGGTCAGGATGAACACGCACGCGTGCATGCCGCCGTGGGAGTCGCCGCAGCCATCGCTGCCGCAGTCCGTTCCGGTCGCGGCGGTGCCGTGGTCGTCGGCAGGCATGGCCGTTGTAACCGCTGCGGCCATATGGTGTTCGCCGGGGACCGCGAACACGCCCGCATGCATCGCGATGATGCCCGCGAGCAGCGCGAGCACGCCGAGCAGCCGGGGGAGCCCGGATGCGCGCAGTGGAGCGTGCTGTGCCGTCACCTCGCCCATTCTAGGCATGGCGGGTCCACGCTCTGCGATACCCCTGGTGGGTAACTCGTCATGGTGTGGCTATGTCGATGACCAGGCGGGTGGGGTTGGTGAGGGTGGTCACGGAGAATGGTGGGCGGTCGGCGTGCACGCCGATAAAGGACTGGGTGGTGCCTTCGAAGACGCCGGACCGGTAGACGCCGGCGACCGCGGGGGCGCTGGGGTCGGTGGCGGGGTCGGGACCCGCGTAGGGGGTTGCGCCGCTGTCGAAGGGATACGCGGAGCCGGTGATCTGGACCTCGAGGATCGAGCGGCCCGCTACGTCGATGATCGTGCCGCTGCCGTCCTGGACGGCTCGGTCGGCATATTGCACGATCCAGCCCGGGTCGCCGACACCGCCGAGGTTGTAGACCACGCGGTCGAATCCGGGTTGGTGGCCGATCCGAATATCGGTCACCGTGAGGCCTGCGTCGCCGGAGGGTTTGCCCCGCTTCGGTTGCGCGTCCTCTGGTGTGGACCGTGGTGTCGCGTCGGCGAGCGTGCTCGCAGCCGATGTGGTCGGGGAGCCCGAGGTGGCAGTCCCGTCGTCATCACAGCCGGCGAGCAGTGCCGCTGCGGCAGCGGCTGCCAACGCCATCCTTGTGCGCATAGGGCCCGATGGTAGCCGTCGAATCGAGTGTTGCCGCTGATTTGCACGATGCGGTTGCCGATGCCGGTGAACCAGGCGGGCGGCTGCCACGTAGTTATCGGTGACCGGGTGCACCGGGTGCACCACGATCCATGGAGGGATTCGAAAAATGCTGTCGACCACAAGCTTCCGCCGTTCTGCGCTGCCGTTCGCCGCTGCCGCGGTGGCACTCGCCGGATTGCTGACTGCGTGCGGAGGCGCCGAACCGGCGAAACCGGTCGCCGTTACCAGTTCGGTCACGCCCGCGTCCGCCGCCGCCCCTGCGCCGCAGGCAGGACAGGTGCCCGCGGTTGCGAAGACGCAGGGCTGGCTGAAGATCTACGACGGGCCCGCTCCGGCGGGCGCAAATGCGGTGCAGCTCAATGTGACCAGCAATCCGAGTGTCGGGCAGTATGTCTCGGACGGAGCCGGTCGATCGCTGTACCGGTTCGACAAGGACACCGCCAATCCGTCGGCCTCCAATTGCGCCGGGCAGTGCGCCGTTACCTGGCCGCCGCTGACCGTCGCCCGAAATCAGTCGATCTATGTGGCCGGCGTCGACCCGCAGCGCGTCGGATTCATCGAACGTGCCGACGGCGCATGTCAAGTCACCGTCGGCGGCTGGCCGGTGTACTACTTCGGGAAGGATAAGAACGCGGGCGATCTGCTCGGCCAAGGTGTTGGCGGCACCTGGTTCGCGGTGGCGCCGAGCGGCGGCAAGGCTACGGCGAGCTGATCCGGATCCCGTTGCGGCGCAGTAGCTCGGTTGTTTTTCCGGCCCCGACGATACCGCGCGGCAACGATCTAGCACACTTGACGTGTGGGAACTGTCGAGGAAGTACTTGGCCGACTGCGGCGGTATCCGGATGTGGAGGCTCAGAACCTCTACGCCGTGGATGCCGCCGATCGGCTGATCCTCGATGTCGCCGACGACGCGATCGCCGCGGCTGGTAGCGGGAGAATAGCCGTTATCGGCGACAATTACGGTGCGCTCACCCTCGGTGCGATCGCCGGGCACGACCTGCGCGATGTCCGGGTGCATCAGGACCTGCTCACCGGCGAGCTGGCGCTGGCCAACAACGCCCGCGCGCTCGGACTCGCGGATCGCTACAGCGCGCAGCCACTCACCGACAGCCTGCTCGCGAACGTGCAGGTGGTGTTGCTGCGGCTGCCGCGGGTCCTCGCCGGGCTCGCCGAGGTCGCTGACGCCATCGCGCGCTACGCCGACCCGAAGGTCCAGGTGTTCGCGGGTGGTCGCGACAAATACCTCACCACATCGATGAACGACCTACTCGCCGAGTCCTTTTCGGACGTGCGCGCCAGTCGCGGCAGGCAGAAGTCGCGCACCCTGCTAGTCGCGGGGCCGAAACCGGTTGGTGAGCTGCCGTTCCCGGTGCGAGAGCGGATCGACGATCTCGACATCGATGTCGTCGCACACGGCGCTGCCTTCTCCGGGGCCCGCCTCGACATCGGAACCAGGTTCCTGCTGCAGCACCTGAAGTGGATGAAGCCCGACGCCCGCGACGCCATCGACCTCGGCTGCGGCACCGGAATCCTCGCGGTCACACTGGCGAAGGCGCGACCGGGCATCACCGTCCTCGGCACCGATCAGTCGGCCGCGGCGGTGGCCTCGGCGCGGGCGACTGCCGAAGCCAACGGCGTCGCCGACCGAGTGACGGTGGTGCGCGATGACGCGATGTCCTCGGCCGCCGACAACAGCGCCGATCTGGTGCTGTGCAATCCGCCGTTCCATGTCGGCGCGGCCGTGCACACCGGCTCGGCGATCAAGATGTTCACCGAGACCGGCCGAGTGCTGCGTCCCGGCGGTGAGCTCTGGACCGTCTTCAACTCGCACCTGAATTATCGAGGGGTGATCGAGCGGATGGTCGGGCAGACCGAAGTGATCGGTCGCAATCGAAAGTTCACGGTGACGCGGTCGGTGCGTGGGCTGCACGACGCGCATCGATAGTAGAGTCCGAATTGTCCGTCTCGGTGAGTTGCTGGAGCCTGGCTCCGGGAACTCGGCACAGCCGACACACGTTGGACGGGTAGTTGGATATCGAGTGACCAACGGCCACGGCGAGCGTGGGCCACGACTCCAGAAAGGCATTCACGGTGCGCACGACAAGCAATCCGGTTTTCAGAAATCTCCCTCGGCAAGAGGGCGGTGGCTATGCCAACTTCGGGTCAGGGATGACTGGCGCGGGCCAGCTGGGTCAGCAGTTCGGTAACCAGTACGGCCAGCCGTATCAGCAGCCGTATCAGCAGGCCCCCGCCACGCGCGCGATGACCATCGACGATGTGGTGACCAAGACCGCGGTCACGCTCGGCGTGCTCGCACTTTCGGCGATCATCTCCTACGGCCTGACCAACGCGAACAACTCGCTCGCGCCGCTGTTCGTCATCGGCGGTGGCCTCGTCGGCCTGGTGCTGGTGCTGGTCGCTACCTTCGCGCGCAAGATGGACAACCCGGTCATCGTGTTGTCCTACGCGGTGTTCGAGGGTCTGTTCGTCGGCGCGCTGTCGTTCATGTTCACGAATATCGAGTTCGGTGGGGTCGGCGGCAGTGCCATGATCGCGCAGGCCGTGCTCGGCACCTTCGGTGTGTTCGCGGGCATGCTCGTGGTCTACAAGACCGGCGCGATCAGAGTCACCCCGCGCTTCACCAGGATGGTCATCGGCGCCATGATCGGCGTGCTCGTCTTGGCGCTCGGCAACGCGGTCGCCAGCTACTTCGTCGACGGCGGCCTGGGCCTGCGTGACGGCGGCCCGCTGGCCATCGTGTTCAGCCTCGTCGTCATCGCGATCGCGGCATTCAGCTTCCTGCTCGACTTCGACGCCGCCGATCAGCTGATCCGCGCACAGGCGCCGGAGAAGGCGGCCTGGGGCGTCGCGCTCGGCCTGACCGTCACCCTGGTCTGGCTCTACGTCGAGATCCTGCGCCTGCTGAGTTACTTCAACAACGACTGACCCTGACAAGCAACGGCTCCCCATCCGATCTCGGATGGGGAGCCGTTTGTCGTTGCGGCGACGGTCGGTCGCCATCAGGCGGCGGCGCCCAGCCCCACCGCGACGATGACCGGAACCATGTACAGCAGCGGGAAGGGGATGCTGGAGTAGGCACGGGCGCGGATGTTGGTGATGATCGCACCCGCGAAATAGAGCACGATGCCGACCGCGGCGGCATAGCCGATGACGGGGATCCACAGGCCGGCGACCAGGCCGATCGCGCCCGCGGTCTTGGCGAGGCCGAGCCAGGTCCACCACGACTCGGGGACGCCGTATTCGACCAGCGGGTCCACCACGAACTTGGCGCGCCGCAGCAGCGAGAAGCCGGAGAAGCCGACCCAGGCGGCGGCGAGGACAGTGACGATGACGTAGGCGGTGTGCATGGGAGGGGGCTCCTTGGTGGGTTGTTCACCTATGTGTTTGCTTAGAAGACGGAACCCGGTCGGGAAGTGTGACATCGACAAGCTGAACCCGCATCCGGCCTGATCGGGTGCCGTGGGCGTGAAACGCCGAACGGCTCCCTGTCCGCCGGACAGGGAGCCGTTCGATTGACGTAACTAGCTGAGGCGCTCGATAACCATTGCCATGCCCTGGCCGCCGCCGACGCACATGGACTCCACGCCGAACTGCTTGTCGTAGGTCTGGAGGTTGTTGAGCAGCGTGGTGGTGATGCGGGCGCCGGTCATGCCGAACGGGTGGCCGAGCGCGATCGCGCCGCCGGAGACGTTCAGCTTGTCCTCGTCGATCTTCAGCTCGCGGGCAGAGCCGAGCACCTGCACCGCGAACGCCTCGTTGATCTCGAACAGGTCGATGTCATCGACCGTCTTGCCTGCCAGCGCCAGGGCGCGCTTGATGGCCTCGATCGGGCCGAGGCCCATGATCTCGGGGGAAAGGCCGGAGACACCGGTGGACACGATGCGCGCCAGCGGGGTCAGGCCGAGTTCCTTGGCCTTGGTGTCGCTCATGATGACCAGCGCGGCGGCGCCGTCGTTGAGCGGGCAGCAGTTACCGGCGGTAATGCTGCCGTCCGGCCGGAAGACCGGCTTGAGCTGGCTGACCGCCTCGTAGGTGACACCGGCGCGCGGGCCGTCGTCCTTGGAAACGACTGTGCCGTCGGGGAGGGTGATCGGGGTGATCTCGCGCTCGAAGAAACCGGCCTTGATGGCTGCCTCAGCCCGGTTCTGCGAGCGAACGCCCCAGCGGTCCTGGTCCTCACGAGTGATGCCGGTGAGGGACGCGACATTCTCCGCGGTCTGGCCCATCGCGATGTAGGCGTCCGGGATCAGGCCGTCTTCGCGCGGGTCGTGCCAGATGCCCGCGCCGCCCTCGGCGGCCTTCGCGGTGCGCGCCCTCGCCTCGTCGAAGAGCGAGTTCTGCGTGTTCGGCCAGCTGTCGGCGGAGCCGTTCTTGTAGCGGGACACCGTCTCCACACCCGCGGAGATGAATACGTCACCCTCGCCGGCCTTGATCGCGTGGAACGCCATCCGGGTGGACTGCAGCGACGAGGCGCAGTAGCGGTGCACGGTGGTGCCGGGCACGAAGTCGTAGCCGAGCTGCACGGCGACGATGCGGGCGAGGTTGAAGCCCTGCTCACCGCCGGGCGAACCGCAGCCGAGGATCAGATCGTCGATCTGGGCCGGGTCCAGCGCAGGCACCTTGTCGAGCGCCGCGCGCACGATCTGCGTCGTCAGATCGTCGGGCCGCATATCGACCAACGAGCCTTTTGCGGCGCGGCCGATCGGGGAGCGGGCGGTCGAAACGATGACGGCCTCGGGCATGAGGACTCCTTTGTTGGGACGGTAAGTGTTGGCGTTCAGACGTTGTCCGAGCACACTCCGCGAACCGTTTGTTACTAGTGCGTTCTCATCGAATCTACGTCGCGTCCTGCTGGGCGGGAAGCGGGGGGCGCCTCGTTCAGCGCGTCGATCAGTGCGGGCAGCAGCAGCGCCGCAGCCAGTTCGTAGCCCGCCGCCGAAGGGTGGAATCCGTCGGCGGCGAACATCAACTCGGGCGCGGCGCGGAACTCGGGCGCGAGCAGATTGCCCATCTGCACCGGGCGCCCGCCCGCGACGGTGGTCGCCACGGTCTGGGCCCGAGCCAGTCGGGCGCTCCAGTTCTGCACCACGGTCCGCAGCGGCTGCGGAATCGCGGTGACTATGCCGAGATTCGGGCAGGTGCCGACCACCACGATGGCGTCGGCTCGGCGCAGCCGCGCCACCGCGCTGGCCAGTCTGCGTGCTGAAGCCCGGATGGAATGCTTCTTGGTGATGTCGTTGGCGCCGATCAGGATGACCGCGGCGTCCGGCGGCGGCCCCGCCACGAACATCGCGTCGACCTGGCCGGCAAGTCCTTTGGAGGTGGCCCCCGATATCGCCTTGGTGCTCAGCCGAATTCGCTGTCCGGTGGCCTCGGCGAGGCCGCGGGCGATGCGCACGCCGGGCACCTCCTCGGCGCTGTGACAGCCGACGCCGCCTGCGGTGGAATCACCGAAGATCATCAAGTGCAGATCCGCGGGCACACCGGCTCGCCATGGCTGCGGCACGAGGCATCCTGCGGTGTAGATTCCGTCGGCCTCCGGTGGTTTCGAGGTGTCGCGCCCGATCACGCCCCTCGCCACCCCCGCCTGCGCCATGAGCAGGCGATACGCCGCCCAGGATGCCGTCCCCGCGCCGGAACCGGCCAGCACGGTTGCGGCACTGGTGACTGCCGCGATACGCCAGCTGATCCGTGGTGTGCTCACGGGGAGAAATTTTACGGACGCACGCGGCGGACACAATTCCGCCGGGCGGTTCACTCGATGACCTCAGGCGGGCACGTCGAACCAGCCGCGGGCCGGGATACTGACGTTGTTGGTGGTGACGGTGACCTCGACACGGCCGGGGCCGGTGTCCTGGAACAGCGAGTATTGGATGCTGCCGTAGATGCCGGTGACCACGATGTTGTTGTAAGCGCCCGTCGCGCCGGTGGTCATATTGTGCCAAGCGACGGTGGTGTAGACCTCGCACAGCGGCGCGAACGGGTACGCGCCGGGACCGACCCCGGAGACCGGCAGGGCACGGACGTTGAATATGGCACGGCCAGGCCATTGCTGGTTGGTCTCGACCCAGGTCCTGACGTTCGTCCAGCACAGTCCGCCGGTGGCCAGCGTGGGCACCTGGGGGAACTCGACGGTCGTCGCGTTCGCCTGCGCACCGGATCCGACGATCACGGCCACCGCCGATCCGGCGAGAACCGCGGCGGCACGGGCGATGTTCGGCTGCCTCATGCTCAGAGATCCTAGGCGCGGGCGCGACGGATTGCCGGTAGTCACGACAGACGTGGCGTGCCCGAATTCACATCTACCGGCTCTGCGGTGCGGGCCAAGGGTGTTCGGCCGGGTGCCGGGTAGTAGAGAACATGGCGGTGGGCTGCCCGGACGACGGTTCTGCAACGATGGGTGCCATGCGCATCGCGGATCATGTCGTGGACCTCATCGGTAATACACCGCTGGTCCGGTTGAACTCTGTGGTGGGACCGAACGCCGGCGTGGTGGCCGCCAAGATCGAGTACCTGAATCCTGGCGGCAGTTCCAAGGACCGGATCGCGGTGAAGATGATCGAGGCCGCCGAGAAATCCGGGCAGTTGCAGCCCGGCGGCACGATCGTCGAACCCACCTCGGGCAACACCGGCGTCGGCCTCGCCCTAGTCGCCCAGCAGCGTGGCTACAAGTGTGTGTTCGTCTGCCCGGACAAGGTCAGCGAGGACAAGCGCAACGTGCTGCGGGCCTACGGCGCCGAGGTCGTGGTGTGCCCGACCGCCGTGCCGCCGGATCATCCGGACAGCTACTACAACGTCTCCGACCGGCTGGTACGCGAGATCGACGGCGCATGGAAGCCCGACCAGTATTCCAACCCCGGTGGACCCGACAGCCACTACGAGACCACCGGCCCGGAGATCTGGCGCGACACCGACGGCAAGGTCACCCATTTCGTGGCGGGCGTCGGCACCGGCGGCACCATCACCGGCACCGGTCGGTACCTCAAGGAGGTCTCCGGCGGCAAGGTGAAGATCATCGGCGCCGACCCGGAGGGCTCGGTGTACTCCGGTGGCACCGGGCGTCCGTACCTGGTCGAGGGCGTTGGCGAAGACTTCTGGCCATCCGCCTACGACGCGGCCATCCCCGACGAGATCATCGCGGTCTCCGATGCCGACTCCTTCGACATGACCCGCAGGCTCGCCCGCGAGGAGGGACTGCTCGTCGGCGGCTCGTGCGGCATGGCGGTGGTGGCGGCCATCGAGGTCGCGCGCCGCGATCCGGACGCGCTCATCGTGGTGCTGCTGCCCGACGGCGGCCGCGGCTACCTGTCCAAGATCTTCAACGACGAGTGGATGAGCTCCTACGGCTTCCTGCGTGAGCGTCTCGATGGCACCACCGACGAGCCGCTGGTCGGTGACGTGCTGCGCGGCAAGTCGGGCGGGCTGCCCGATCTGGTGCACACGCACCCGTCGGAGACCCTGCGCGACGCCATCGAGATCCTGCGCGAATACGGCGTCTCGCAAATGCCGGTCGTCGGCGCCGAGCCGCCGGTGATGGCGGGCGAGGTCGCGGGCAGCGTCTCCGAACGCGATCTGCTCTCCGCGGTGTTCGAAGGCCGCGCACACCTGACGGATCCGGTCGCCAAGCACATGAGCCCGTCGTTCCCGCTGATCGGTTCCGGCGAACCGATCTCCGCCGCGACCAAGGCGCTGTCGGACACCGACGCGCTCATGGTGGTGGAGGAAGGCAAGCCCGTCGGCGTCATTACCCGCCACGACCTCCTCGGCTTCCTGAGCACGGGCAGCATCGGCCACTGATTTTCCTCATGATCGCCGGGCTGAATCCGAAGGCCCGGCGATCCCGGGGCCGCCGCGGCCCGCTATCGGCGCGGCCTGCCGGATCGGTGGCGTAGCAGGGTTATCCGATGGTCAGGGTTCGAATGTCGTGAGCATCGCTTCCAGCGCCCGCTGATCCGGCCCGACGAAGGGAGGAGCCGTCGGGGCCGCCGAGATCGTATCGAACATGTGATCGTTCATGCCGATGGCGGGCGGCAGGTGTGTGCTGAAGATGCCGGACGGATCCAGCTTGCGAATCGGATCCACAGTGGCCGAGTACTTTTCGGGATCGACGGTGTGTACCCATGGGCTGTCGACCGTGGCCCACAGCAGCTGTGCCTGCGGCAACTCCGGTCCGGCGGCGCGCACATCGGCGCCCATGGCGATCTCCGCGCTCGGCAATGGCGCGCCGAAACAGTCGGAGCTGAACAGTGCCCCGGAGCTGGTATCGAAAACGCCGACCGTAGCGGGGTTGTCGAACAGCGGCGGCCGGAAGCCGATCAGTGTGCGATCCCCGACATCCAATTGCTGCCCGGGGTTGAGCAGAAACACCCGATCGAGCGGAATCGTCCACTCGCAGGACATGATTCCGACGCCGGCGAAGGTCGTGACGATGCGGGCGTGCGGTGCGGCGTCGAGCAGGCTCCACAGCCCGCCGGTGTGATCGCGGTCCGGGTGGGTGAGCCAGATCCAGCGCACGTCGAAGGGGTCGATGACCGGCCCGAGCTCGGTGCGGAAGTCCTTGTCGGAGTTGCTCAAACCGGTGTCGATGACGACCGGCTCGGCGGCGTGCAGAACGAAAGCGTTGACCGGGATGAACCCGAGACCGGGCACCTCGGCGCAGTCACTGAGCGCGGTGACATCGGCGGTGAGCTGATGGATGTTCATGGCGTCCTCGAAAGGGTTGGTCGGCGCGAATCAGAACGGGACCTGGGTGCGCAGCAAGCCGGTTGCTTCGCCGCGGCCGGAGAGTGCCCGGCAGAACTCGATGGCGTCGAGTTCGAGCGGATCAGGTGTGTCGGCGGATGACCAGGCGCCGCCCGCCGGTCCGGTGAGCGTCAACCGGTAGGGCATACCGTGGCGCCGGGCCCATTCGCGAACGACGTTGTCGACTATGCGTCCGTCGTGGTCGGTGGTGAGCATCAGATCCTGGCCGGTGGCCCGGCACAGGTCGATCCGGTGCATCCAGGGGTCCCGGGTCAGGATGATGTCGATCGGGTAGCCGAGGCTCCATCTTTCGGCGACGCCGTTGACCAGCTGCGAACCCGGCATCGGCCGACGGCGGATGAATCCGGGTATGCGGCGGCGCATCCGGGCGGCTAGGGGGCCGAGCTTCGCGAGTAGCGCGGTGAGCTCCGCAGGCGTGTGCTCGCCGAACTCGCGGACCTGCAGTGCGGTCAGCGCGTCGATCGTTTCGGCTTCGCCGCCCGGTCGCTTGTTCGCGATCCGGTTCTGCCGGAAGTTCTCTCGCGGGGAGGCCGCCATTGCGGCCATGCCGACTACATGCGAAATCAGTTGGTGCACAGTCCATTCCGTGCATTCGGTGGGCTTCGCCCAGTCATCGGGGGCGAGCCCGGCCACCGCTTGCGCAATGCGCGTGTATTCCGTTGCCGCCAGCCGCATTGCCTCGGGATGGTCGAGCGTGGGTCGGCGGAGCTCGGTCCGTTCGCTGGTGCTCATCGTTGTCATGGTCGCTTCCTTGCGCTGTCACTCGGTTGTTCCGCTGTCGTGTGCCAGGCCGACACCATCGGCCCACATATCCACTGCGCGATCCAGCAGCCTGCGTCTGCTGTCGCCGCCCGGGTCGTTGGCCAGCTGCTGATCGACGAGTCCGGCCAGGAGGGCGAACCAGATCTCGACATCGCCGCGATCGGTGACGCCGATATTCGCGAGTAGTTCGAGGCCCTGGTGCATTACCCGGACGGACGGCGCATACGACTCCGACGACGGTACGAAGCCGGGGATGGTCCGCTGGTTCATCAACTGGTAGCGCGCCAGATCGGCGACCGCGAAGTCGAAGAAGGCTCGGGACAGTACCCGCATCTGTGCCCGAGGCGAGGCGGGCAGCTCCGCGATCGCGCGCTGGGACACTCGCTCGTACTCCTGCCAGGCCTGGCCGAACATCGCGTCGTAAATGGCGTTCTTCGAAGCGAAGTGCGTGTACAGCGAGGGGGCCCGCATGCCGACCCGGCTCGCCACTTCGCGCAGCGTCAGCTGCGGGAGGCCGTGTTCCCGCACCAACTCCCAGGCAACCTCCAGAATCTCCTGCCGAGTTGCCTCACGCCGTTCGGCTTGCCTATTGCGAGTAGATTCACCTAACACAGTTAGGAGTGTGATCTAGTTCACATCGAATGTCAATAGCGCGCACCCGTGCGGATCGGCCGCCGAAGCCGGGGCGCTTCGTCGGCCGATCAGATGACCCTGGGTGCGCGATCGCCTCCCGGCCCCGACGGTTCGGAACCACCGATAGCGCCGCCACGGTCCGGGCTGGCACGAAGCGCTGAACATCAGGCCGCCGCGGGGATGGCAAATTGTCCGCAAATCAATGATTCCGATGCTCACGCCGAGGTATAACCGGCCTGGAAGCTGCCCTGGCAAATCGTCGGGACACAATCGGGATAGCGAAGGGATGGGCCGTGCACACCTACAGTTCGGCTATCGATTTCCAGCAAGGTTTCTCGGACGCGTGGAGTTCCGTCGCGACATTTGTCCCCAAGCTGGCCGGATTCCTCGTCATCCTGCTCATCGGTTGGATCGTTGCGAAAGCGGTCGCGGCGATCGTGAACCGAGTGCTCGAGCGGGTCGGCTTCGACCGGCTCGTCGAGCGGGGCGGGATCAAACAGATACTGTCGCGCAGCCGCTATGACGCTTCGGATCTACTGGTGAAGCTGGCCTACTATGCGATCCTGCTTATCGCGCTGCAGCTCGGATTCGGCGTATTCGGGCCGAACCCGGTCAGCGATATGTTGAACGGCATCGTCTCCTGGCTGCCGAAGGCCGCGGTTGCGATCGTCATCGTGGTGATCGCGGCGGCGATCGCGCACGCCGTTCGTGACATCGTCACGAACATGCTCGGCGGCCTGTCCTATGGCCCGACGCTCGGCTGGTTCGCCGCGATGTTCATCTGGGGTGTCGGCATCGTTGCGGCACTGAATCAGATCGGGGTGGCGACCTCGGTCACGATGCCGATTCTGATTACTGTCCTCGCCACCATCGGCGGCATTCTGGTGGTCGGCGTGGGCGGCGGCATGGTCCGTCCGATGCAGCGGCGCTGGGACAGCTGGCTCAGCAACCTCGAAGCGGAGATGTCCGCGGTGAAAGGGCATGCGGAGGCGTATAACCGTGGCCGAGAGGATGCGTCGCGCGAGCAGCTGTGGATGGATCAGCAGGCCGCCCGTGGACAGCAGTGGCGGCCGGAGGCGTCGGACGGGTCGTATTCGGGTGGGTATTCGCAGGGTGGGTATTCGAACGGCGGATATCCGCAGGGCGGCTATTCGCAGTACGGCGATCCGCGCGATATGCGATAGGCAGCCGACACCGAGTAGGTGCGATGTCCGCCGCGGGCCGATCCGGTTCGCGGCGGACGTGCGTCATGGGACGGTGCGCCACGGACCGGATTATGTCCTCGCGAAATCGCTCGGCTGGTCGCAGAGTCGAATGCCTGAGCCGACTTGCGTCAGCACATCCGTGGCAATTTCAATTCTCAGCGAAACGCATTCGCGTCGGTCAGCGCTTTGCCGAGCACGAGTTGGTGGACCTCCGCGGTGCCCTCATAGGTGAGCACCGACTCCAGGTTGTTCGCATGACGCAACACCGGATAGTCCAGCGTGATGCCGTTGGCGCCCAGAATGGTGCGGCATTCGCGGGCAATCGCGATGGCCTCCCGTGTGCTGTTCAGCTTGCCCGCGCTGATCTGCTCCTGGCGCACCACACCCTGGTCTTTCAACCGACCCAGATGCAGCGCGAGCAGCTGGCCCTTGCCGAACTCCAGCGCCATGTCCGCCAGCTTCGCCTGGGTCAACTGGTAGGCGGCCAGTGGCTTGTCGAAGACTTCTCTGGTCCTCGCGTATTCGATGGTCGCGGCCAGGCAGTCGCGGGCCGCGCCGAGCGCACCGAAGATGATGCCGAAACGGGCCTCGCTCAGGCAGGCCAGCGGGGAGCTCAGCCCGCGTGACTGCGGCAGCAAGGCATCGGCGGGCAGCCGGACATCGCTGAAGTCCAGTTCCGCGGTGATCGAGGCGCGCAGCGACAGCTTGCGATGCATCTCCCGCGCGGTGAACCCGGGCGTGCCCGCAGGTACCAGGAATCCGCGAACCACCTGCTTGCCCTCGTCCTCGGTCTGGGCCCAGACCACCGCGACATCGGCCACCGATCCGTTGGTGATCCACATCTTCGATCCATTGAGCACCCAGTCGGCGCCGTCGCGCTTGGCGCGGGTCCGCATGCCACCGGGGTTGGAGCCGAAATCGGGTTCGGTGAGCCCGAAACAGCCGAGCGCGCGGCCCGCCGCCATCTCGGGCAGCCACTGCTGCTTCTGCTCCTCGGATCCGAACTTATGGATCGCCGTCATCGCCAGTGACCCCTGCACCGACACCATGCTGCGCACCCCCGAGTCCACCGCCTCGAGCTCCTGGCAGGCGAGCCCGTAGGTGGTCGCCGACATCCCCGCGCACCCGTAACCGTCCAGATGCATGCCGAGCAACCCGAGCTTGCCCAGCTCAGGGGCGATCTCACGGGCCGGAAAGGTGCCCGATTCGAACCAGTCCGCGATATGCGGTCGCAGCCGTCGGTTCGCGAAGGCCGCGACGGTATTCCGGATCTCACGCTCCTCGTCGGATAGCAGGGCATCGATCGCGAACAGTTCTTCGACAGTCACCATGGCCTCAGCCTAATTCGGATCGGCGGCACCGAGACCGGCCTCACTCCGACCGCCCGTCACAAGGCTCCGGGACACTGTCCGCGGCCGCCTGCTGCCGATGGCCGAGGGGCGGCGGGGAACAGACGGCCCGGTATACGCAGTAAGAGGTCGCACCAGCCAGTTGCCCATAATTCACCGCCATCTAGGCTGGGGCCATGAGTGAGTTGGGATTCTCTACACGGGCCGTGCACGCCGGATTCGATCCCGATCCGCGGACCGGTGCGGTGAACGTGCCCATCTTCGCGAGTTCGACGTTTGCCCAGGACGGGGTGGGCGGGCTGCGCGACGGCTACGAGTACGCCAGGACCGGCAACCCGACCAGGACCGTGCTCGAGGCCAACCTCGCCGCGCTCGAATCGGGCCGCTTCGGACGGGCATTCGCCTCCGGCATGGCCGCGACCGACTGTGCGCTGCGCGCCACGCTGCGGCCCGGCGACCACATCGTGATTCCCGACGACGCCTACGGCGGCACCTTCCGGCTGATCGACAAGGTGTTCAGCCAGTGGGGCATCGAGCACTCGCCCGCCCACGTGTTCAACGTCGACGAGATGCGCGCCGCGATCCGTCCGAACACCAAACTGGTCTGGATCGAGACCCCGACCAACCCGCTGCTCAGCATCGGCGACATCCCCGCACTGGCCGAGGTCGCGCACACGGCGGGCGCGAAACTGGTGGTAGACAACACCTTCGCGACGCCGTACTTGCAGCAGCCACTGCTGCTCGGCGCCGACATCGTCACGCATTCGACCACCAAGTACCTCGGCGGGCACTCCGACGTGGTCGGTGGCGCGCTGATCACCAACGACCCGGAGCTCGACGCGGCATTTGCCTTCCTGCAGAACGGTGCGGGCGCGGTGCCAGGCCCGTTCGACGCCTTCCTTACCCTGCGTGGCACCAAGACCCTCGCGTTGCGGATGGATCGGCACTGCGATAACGCGGAGGCCATCGCCGAGTTCCTCACCAGGCACCCTGCGATCTCACAGGTCATCTACCCCGGGCTGGCCGAGCATCCCGGCCACTTCATCGCCGACAAGCAGATGAAGCGCTTCGGCGGCATGATCTCGGTGCGGCTGCACGGCGGCCCGGACGCGGCGCGCGACTTCTGCTCGCGGACCAAGATTTTCACCCTGGCCGAATCGCTCGGCGGCGTGGAATCGCTGATCGAGCACCCCGCCGCGATGACACACGCATCCACCGAGGGCTCCGATCTCGAGGTGCCCGCCGATCTGGTGCGGCTTTCGGTCGGCATCGAAGACATCAGCGACCTGATCGCCGATGTCGAGCAGGCACTCGCCGGCTGAGGTATCGGACATGACGAAGCGGCCGCATCCGGAATCGGGTGCGGCCGCTTGCGTTCGGGGGAGAGCGTGGTTCCTCTGTCCGAGGAGGCCGGGCGCAATGCCTCGGCCGGGTGCGTCAGCTGTGGTAGGGCTCCGCGCTGACCAGCGTCACCTTCATGGTGTTGCCGTTGGGCAGCGTGTACTCACGGGTCTCGCCGACCTTGGCGTCGATCAACGCGCCGCCGAGCGGCGAGGCGGGCGAGTAGGTCTCCAGTTTGGAGTCGTTCAGACCCTCTTCGCGGGTCGCGATCAGGAAGGTCTCGGTGTCGGACTCGTCGCCGTCGTAGTAGACCTTGACGACCGAGCCCGGGAGCGCGACGCCTGCCTTCGTCGGTGCGACGCCGACCTTGGCATTGTTCAGCAGTTCCTGCAGCTGGCGGATGCGCGCCTCCTGCTGGCCCTGCTCCTCACGAGCGGCGTGGTATCCACCGTTCTCCTTGAGGTCGCCCTCTTCACGGCGTTCATTGATCTCGGCAGCGATGACGGGACGATTGGCAATGAGCGCGTCGAGCTCACCCTTGAGCCTGTCGTGCGACTCCGGGGTCAGCCAAGTCACTTGCGTCTCAGTCATCTCGATCACTCCCTAGTAGTTGTTCCCGGCAGGCCGGGATTCCCTGATAACCGCTGCAGTGCCCACAGGGGGCGGGCACGCACCAGCCGACGGCTAGTGCCATCCTGGGGAAGTTCTTCGAACCCCGACAGGCCTCTGCTCCGGGCAAATACGAAAATCCGGAACCGACAGCGCTGGCCGCCAATGCAGCAAACACGGCTCCGAGCCCCGGAACCGTGTATCAGGCTATTTTAGCATGAATCATAAACATGCAGGTCGGAGTTTGTTTTGCCGTGGCTGGGGTATAGATCAGCCGTTCGAAGGTAGTCAGCCCGCGCGAAGGTACTCAGGGACCTGATCACTGCAGGCGTAGATGCTGCCCGCGGAGGCACGCGAAGATGACCGCACGGTCGTGGACAGCTCGATCGTGCCGCTGTCGGACGGCTCCACCAGGACTTCGCGGCGGCCGACCTCGGTGCCGTCCTTGTCCATGGCCCGCACGAAACACACCACCGGCTGCTGCGGATCGTTGCGGGTGATCTTCATCCGGACGGTCAGCGTCGAGTCGTCCACGACGACGTAGCCGAGCTGCTCGGCCTCGATGTCCTCGGGGCCGTATTTCTGCCATCCGAGGTAGGCGACACCCAACCCGAGCAGCACGACGACCCCGCCCAGAACCGGTGGAATCCAGCGCGGTCTGCGGCGCGGCGCGGTGCCGTAGCGGTCGGCGCGCCGTTCGATGGCCGCATCGCCACCGGCGGATTCCGGCGCAGGCTCGGTCATGAGTGGTCGCTCCCGGGGGGTACGTCGGAACAAAAGTCTGTCGAATGGAACTATAGGGAACGAAGCCCAAGCAGCCGCGAGCGAGAGCGATGAGGTGAACGAGACGTGAGTGGCCTTCGCCTCATGGCGGTCCATGCCCACCCTGACGACGAATCGAGCAAGGGTGCCGCGACGACCGCACGCTATGCCGACGAAGGAAACGAGGTCCTCGTCGTCACGCTGACCGGCGGCGAACGCGGCAGTATCCTCAATCCCGCGATGGACATCCCCGGCGTGCTCGACCGGATCGAGGAGGTCAGGCGCGAGGAGATGGCCGCGGCGGCCGCCGCGCTCGGGGTGCGTCAGACCTGGCTGGGATTCGTCGATTCGGGTCTGCCCGAGGGCGATCCGCTGCCGCCGCTGCCGGAGGGCTGCTTCGCGCTCGTTCCGCTGGAAGAAGCCACCGAGGCGCTGGTTCGGGTGGTGCGGGAGTTCCGGCCGCATGTGATGACGACCTACGACGAGACCGGCGGCTACCCGCATCCGGATCACATCCGGTGCCACGACGTCTCGATAGCCGCGTTCGAGGCCGCGGGTGACCCGGAGCGGTTCCCCGATGCCGGCGAGCCGTGGACGCCGCTGAAGCTGTACTACGACCACGGGTTCAGCCTGCAGCGGATGGAGGCGTTCGCCGCGGAGTTCGAGCGGATCGGCGAACCGTTCCCGATGCAGGAGTGGCTGGATCGGATTCGTAAGTACGCCGTCGAGCGCGGTGATGTGATGTCGCGGGTCACCACGCAGATCGAATGCGCCAAATACTTCCCACAGCGTGACGACGCGCTGCGCGCACACGCCACCCAGATCGACCCGAACGGCGCTTTCTTCGCGATTCCGCTGGAGATGCAGCAACGGGTGTGGCCCACCGAGGAATTCGAGCTGGCCAAGACGAAGGTGCGCACCGCGATCCCCGAGAACGACCTGTTCGCAGGCATCGAGGATCTGTGATGCTCGCCCTGCTCGCGCAGTCTCCTGGCACCCCGACCGGGCCAGAGTTCGGTAAGGCGTCGCCGCTCGGGCTGGTCATCATCCTGATCCTGCTCGCAGGCACGGTGCTGCTGGTGCGTTCGATGAACCGGCATCTGAAGAATCTGCCCCCGACCTTCGAGCCGGAGCATCCCGAGCCGGATCAGGAGGCCGACGAGGGCACCGAGCCCGGTATCACCCGGCGGGTGTCCGAGGATGCCACCGAGATCGCCGAGCCCGACGGCAAGGCCGACAAAACCTGAGGCTTCCGCCTGTCACAACGGCCGTCCGCACCGAGCGGGCGGCCGTTGTGACATTCGCAGGTTCTACTTCGTCATTGAAGTAGTCGCGGCACGAGCCACCACACCCGAGCAGTGCATCCGGTGTGGATCGGCGGCCGCGCGACTCGTTTCCGAAGTTGGCCGCCTTCGATGAGTCGATACCGGCTCGCCTCGGCGAAATCAAGCGGGCCCGTGACCCGCACGGCGTGATTCGGGCCAACTACCCGGTGCTCGGATAGTCCTGTCGCGCTGGCTGATATGGGCGTTGCGCGCACCAGCGCAGCGCGATCCGAAGCCACTGCCGGAGGCGCTGCGCCTCAGGGCGATGATCGGCCGTCGGTAGCGGACCGGGCAGGTCCCGTCGGCTGACCGAGATATCGCGGGGTACCCGGCCTCGGCGATTCGAATTCGGTCGCGGCGATGGGGTTTTCGACGCGCCCGTCTGTGCTGGTCGCGGTTTGGATGTCGGCCCGGTGTGCTACTCATTCAAGCGAACCCCGCCGACCGAAGGAAGACGATGGATTCTGTGATCGACCAGATCGACCGCGCCCTGGACATGACGGGGGCGATCGTCGCCACGGTGGACGACGACCGGCTCGTCGCGCCGACCCCGTGCCAGGATTGGGATGTGCGCGAGGTGCTGAATCATGTCGTCGGCGGCATACACCTGTTCGCCGCCGCGCTGAGCGGTACGGATGCGGGCGCCGAGCGCGAAGACGACTGGCTCGGCATCGATCCACAGGGCGCTTACGCCGCGGCCGCGGAGGTGGATCGTGCCGCATGGCATCGCCCGGACGCACTGACGGGGACGGTGCACCTCTCGCTGGGTGACCTGCCGGGCCGGGCCGCGGCGACGGTCCACCTCACCGAACTGGTGGTGCACGGCGTCGACCTCGCGCTCGGCGTGCAGCGGCCGGATCTCGCGGACGACGAGTTGTGCGCCGAATTGCTCGCCACCATGCAGGCGATGGGCGGCATCGACGGCTTCCGCAAGCCGGGGATGTTCGACAACGAGGTCGCCGTAGCCGCCGACGCCCCCGCCCATCGACGGCTACTCGGCTACGTCGGCCGGACGTGGTGAGCACGCCGCGGTAGCCCCGGTCAGTCGCCGACGCGGCGAACCGGGTGGCGCAGGATGGTTTTGGTGGTCGCGCCTGCCGACTTGCGTGGATCGGAGAGGTAGATCTCGTGATGGAGGCCGTTCATCGCCAGCCCTTCCGCGGTCATGAACGCCTCCATGCGGGCCAGGGTCTCGGGTTCGGTCGCATAGGGGCCGACGTGCATCACCTGAATCGCCTCGCCCTCGGTCAGTGCTTCGAAGTTCGCACCGGTCACCATGCCCGCGGTGACGACCTCGGGCATGCGGATCAGCAACTTCCAGTGCCACTGCTCGCGCGGCACCGACAGCGGCGGCTCGTCCGATTCCACCCACCACTGGCCCTCCAGTTTTGGTACCACGAAATCCTGGGCCGCGGCCTTGGCGAGCTTCTTGGCGCCGTAGGCGGCGCGATACAACGCCGCGACGGCGTCGGTGTATGCCGGGCTCGCGGGTGCGCCGCAACCGGTGACCGTCACGTAGTTGTAGGCGTCGAACGTGCGCAGAGCCGGATCTCGTGACGCGTCGTAATAGTGCTTGTCGGTCTTGGCCAGATCGATCTTCACCAGCGGGTCCTCCTGTCGAATTGCCTGTTCGTGGCCAGCGTGGACCCTCCAACGACGGGAGAGTCAAGACGCGGGTTCGGCGCGTCGTTCGAATGGTGCGGGCGGGTTGCCCCGTGGCCGAGCCCACCGTGAATGCTGGCTGTCGTGGACGAGTTCTTCCGGAAGGTCGGTGTACGAGGCTGGGTGCACGCCAGGTGTTTCGACTGCGGCGGTGCGGTGGGCCTGGGCGCCGACGAGCCGGTGGTGCTGGCGTCGGTGGTCAAGGTGCCGTTGGTGTTGGAGTTCGCCCGCCAGGTCGCCGCGGGTCAGCTGGACCCGGCCGATCGGGTGCGTGCTGCCGCACGGGACCGGCTCGGCGGCGTCGGCACGGCGGGATGCGTGGACGATGTCGAGTTGAGCTTGCGCGATGCCGCGTTCTTCGCCCTCGCGCTCAGCGACAACACCGCGGCCGATCTGCTGTTCGATCGGATCGGCCTCGACAATGTGCGCTCGCTCGTGCGCGAGCTCGGACTCACCGGCACTCGGATCGTCGGGTCGCCACGGCACATCGTGCAGACCATGGCCGAGGACATCGGAGCCCGCGACCCGATCGACTTCGCCGCACGGTTTCCCGCGCTGAGTGCCGCCGAGGTCCTCGGCACCCGCGCCCTGGATCCGCTTCGGACCACCGCGAGCACGCCGCGCGAAATGACCGAGCTGCTCACGCTCATCGGCGCGGATCGGGCAGGCACCGCCGAGACCTGCCGATGGGTGCGCGATCTCATGCGTCAACAGGTCAACTGGCACCGCCTCGCCGCGGCGTTTCCGCCCGAGGTGCGACTCTGGGCCAAGACCGGCACACTGCCCGGCGTTCGCAATGAGATCGGCGTCGTGGAATATCCCGGCGGAAGTCGCTACGCCGTGGCGGTTTTTACCAGGGCCGACACCCTCGAACAGCGGTTACCCGAGGTGGACCGTGCGATCGGCGCGGCGGCGAAGCACGCGATCGAAAACATTGTTCACGGCCTGCCGTACACCACATTCCATGGACGCTGCGGTATTTCCTGAACAGGTGCGGGGCGGGAAGCTCCGTCACCCTGCACCACATTCGCGACCAGCTCGGCGAGCTCACGCACCAGCGGATGCGGTGCCGTAGCGGGCCATGCCAGCGACAGTCGCCAGCTCAATGTTCCTTCCGGCAAGGGGCGCCAGACCACCCGCGGCTCCTTTTGCGCGACCATGCCCTGGTCGAAGGCCACGCCGCGGCCGGAAAGCACCATGCCGAGTACGAACTCGGGATTGCGGGCGTGCTGCACCGACGTCGGCCGGAAACCGTGGTCCCAGCAGGTGCGCAGCGTCGCGTCGTACAGCCCGGGCGCCGCGGCTCTCGGAAAGATCACCAGTCCATGCCCGGCCAGGTCGGCGAGGGTGAGTGAGGAACGCACGGCCAGCGGTGAATCCCGCGGCAAAACCACGCCCAGCGGCGTGTCCACCGCTGGTCCCGTTTCCAGGCCGATCATGTCGACCGGATGCTGCAACAGACCGGCGTCGAGTTGCCGGTCGGCCAGCAATCGGACCTGCTCGGCGGTGGACAGTTCCTGCAGGTCGACCCGGATGTCACGGCTCTCGAATGCGGTCAGCACCGCGGCAAGCACCCGCCCGGCCAGCTCGGGCGGCACCCCGACGCGTAAGGCGTCGATCTCGCCCCGATGCGCTTTGCCGACGAGCGCTGTCGTCCGCTCCCAGCGCGCGAGCAGATCGCGGGACTCGGCAAGCAGAATCTGCCCGGCCTCGGTGAGCGCTACCCGGCGACTGTCGCGATCGAACAGTCGCGCACCGAGGTCGGCCTCGAGTTTGCGGATCCGCTGACTCAGCGGTGGCTGGGCGATGCCGAGGCGCTCCGCCGCGCGTCCGAAATGCAGTTCTTCGGCGACGACGATGAAATACCGCAGTTGGCGCAGGGGATCCACGCTGCGACGATATCGGTTTCGATATCGGTATTGCGATCAGCTCGCTCGCAAGGGGCGGCACACTCCCCGGAGCGAACGAGTTCGTCAGCGTCGAGGCCGCGGCGACCAACGCGAACGCGCCACGGCTGCCTAGAGCGTGTCTCCTATACGCGAACTGGGGGCATCTGACCGATAGGGCCGGGAGTTGTTGTCTGGCAGCATGGCTGGAATTCACCTGGTGCACGCTGAGGAGTCGGTTCCGATCGTGGCCGAGCGTTTGTGCGGGATTCATCCCGATGATGACCGGCCTCCCGGGTTCGTTTCGAATTGAGAGATTCGGTCTGGATCGGTCCAGACTGCTGGGTAGGTATGGTCCCGCTCATCCTCCGCGATCGGGTGATTGGGCGAAATCACCGTCCGTGAGCACACGGTGAGGGTTTGGTGAGAGCGGTCGGCGAACGTCTGTGTCAAGGAAACAAACCCGAGCACAGGAGTTCCAATGTCTCAGATCGGTAAGTTCGCCCTCGTCACCGGCGCTTCTCGCGGAATCGGCCGCGCCATCGCCCTGCGGTTGGCGGCGAACGGCGCGGTGGTCGCGGTGCACTACGGACACGATGACGAAGCGGCAGCGAAGACCGTCGCGGAAATCGGCGCGGCGGGTGGGCAGGCGTTCGCTATCCGCGCCGACCTGAGCACGCCCGCCGGAATCGACGTGCTGTTCGCCGAGCTGACGAAGAGCCTGCCGGACGGACGGCTGGACATTCTGGTGAACAATGCGGGCGGCGGCGGTGGCAACGGCTCGATCGAGCAACTGACCCCGGCGGCGGTGGACAGCCTCTTCGCAGTGAATGTAGCCGCGCCGCTGTTCATTTCGCAGCAGGCGATGCCACTGCTGCGCGATGGCGGTCGCATTGTCAATATCTCCTCGTGCGCACCGCGGGTGGCGGCCCCGTCGCAGGTGGCCTACGCCATGAGCAAGGGGGCGATCGATGTGCTCACCAAAACCCTCGCGGTACAGCTCGGTCCGCGCGGTATCACCGTGAACGCGGTGGCCGCCGGTGCGACCGAGACCGAGGGGATGGCCGCCTTCCTCGATGGCAATCCGCAGGTGCGGGCCAGCATCAGTGCCATGACCGCGCTGGGCCGGGTGGGGCAGCCCGCAGATATCGCCGATGTGGTGGCCTTCCTCGCCTCCGAGGATGCCCGCTGGATCACCGCCAATGTGGTCGATGTGAGCGGCGGCACCGCCATCAGCCCGGCCATCGGTGCCCAGTAGCCGTCCAACCGGTAGCTAGGAGAATGCGCGGGCATACTGTGAACCGTGCAGTTCGGAATCCTCGGTCCCATCGAAGTCCGCCTGGCCGACGGGAGTCCGATCGCGGTCGGCGGCCCGCAGGTGCGGGCGCTGGTGGCACTGCTGGCGATCGACGCCGGCCGCGTCGTGTCGCGAGATCGGTTGATCGATGGTCTCTACGGGGAGCAGCCACCGGCCAATGCCGGGCATGCCCTGCAGGCGCAGGTGTCGCGGCTGCGGGGTGCACTGCGCAGAGCGGGCCGCACCGAGGAGATCATCGAGTCCTCGGCTGCCGGGTATCGATTGGCGGTAGCACCGCGGGACGTCGATGCGCATCGGTTCGTCCAACTCACTCAGGACGGTCGAAAGGCCGTGCACGACAAGGATTTCGCCACCGCTGCCGTCTTGCTGGACGAGGCCGCGCGGCTGTGGCGCGGCCCGGCCCTTGCCGATGTGGCGGATGCGCCCTTCGCCGCGGTGCAGACTGTTCGCCTCACCGAGGCGCGGCTCGCGGCTCTGGAGGATCGCGCGGAGGCGGCGGTGGCGCTGGGCGATCACCGGGCAGCGCTGGCCACCCTGCCCGAAATGGTTGCGGCGCACCCGCTTCGAGAGCGGGCACGGTCCTTGCTGATGCGGGCCCTGTACGGGGCGGGGCGGCAGGCGGAGGCACTGGCGCTGTTCGAGGAGGGGCGGGAGCTGCTCGCCGAGGAACTGGGTGCCGACCCCTCGGCGGAATTGGCGCAGGCGCATCTGGCGATCCTGCGCGCGGATGCCGCACCCGAACGCGCGGTCCGGCGGCTGCCCACGCCGTTCACCGGATTCTTCGGGCGCGATGCGGAATTGGCGCGGGTAGCGCTGCTGCTCGCGCAGTCCCGGCTGGTGACGCTGACCGGTCCGGGCGGGACCGGCAAGACGCGGTTGGCCTTGGAAGCGGGCGCTCGCACCGAGGGGCCGGTGTGCTTCGTGGATCTGGCCCCGCTGGTGGACGGGGCGCAGGTGGTCCAGGCGGTGGCCGCGGCGTTGGGTGGGCGGGAGAGCGGCGGGCACACCCCGGGGGAGCCCCGCGATATCGAGAGCCGCGTGCGCGCGGTGCTCGCCGAACGACCGCAGCTGATCATTCTCGACAATTGCGAGCACCTGATTCTCGACACCGCACGCTTGCTGCACCGGCTGCTGCTGGACTGCCCTGGTTTGCGCGTGCTGGCCACTAGCCGAGAACCCTTGCGGATCACCGGCGAAACCGTCTTCCCGGTCGGGCAACTACCCGTCGCCGCGGCCGATGCCGCATTGGCCGAGCAGCTCGAGTGCGCCGGCGTCCGGTTGTTCGCCGATCGCGCCGCCGCCGCGCGACCCGGATTTGCCGTGGATGCCGCGACGATCGGCGTCGTCCGGCGCGTTTGCGCCCGCCTCGACGGATTGCCGCTGGCCCTCGAACTCGCCGCCGCCCGGCTGCGCACCCTCGATCTCGGCGAGATCGACGCGCGCCTCGGCGACCGCTTCCGGCTGCTCGCCCGCGGTGACCGTACCGT
Organism: Nocardia sp. NBC_00403; assembly: GCF_036046055.1. NCBI lineage: Bacteria > Bacillati > Actinomycetota > Actinomycetes > Mycobacteriales > Nocardiaceae > Nocardia > Nocardia sp. NBC_00403. The sequence continues at coordinate 8,387,848 of NZ_CP107939.1, read as the reverse complement.
CGAGCCCCGCCATCGCACCTTGCAGGCGGTGGTCGAGTGGAGCTGGGAATTCCTGGCCCCGGCTGAACGGCTACTGGCCCAACGGTTCTCGGTCTTCGCGGGCGGAGCCACCGCGCGGACCGCGCGCGATGTCTGCGATATCGACGATGCCGATGAACTGCTCGACGATCTGGCCGACAAATCACTGGTGGAGGTGACCGGCGGCCGCTACCGAATGCTGGAGACCATTCGCGAGTTCGCGCGCCGGCAGGCGATCGACTCGGGCGAGCATGAGCGGCTGCTCGACGCGCACGCTCGGTATTTCACCGACCTCGCCGAGCGAGCCGACCCGCTGCTGCGCGGGGCCGATCAGCTGGATTGGCTGGCGCGGCTGGCCGCCGATGACGGCAATCTGCAAGCGGCGCTGCACTGGGCGGTGCGTACCGATCCGCCGCTGGCGCAACGGCTCATCGCCGCCCAGGCGTGGTACTGGTGGTTGAACGGTCGGCCCGGCGACGCGGTCGAAATAGCCGAACATCTACTGCCTCGAGTTGATTCTGCGTCCGTCGAGGAGTACGCGCTGTGCGCGGCAGTGGCGGCGCGGGCAGGCGGCGAGTCGCGAGCGGCGATCGAACGCGCGGCTGCGGCGGTATCGGAATCCCGAACCCCTTTGCGGCGACCGCATCTGGTGTTTCTGCTCGCCATCGCGGGCGGTATGGCAACCGTCGATCCGGATCGTTCGCGACTGCTCTTCGGGCCTGACTCGTGGTCGCAGGCTTTCCTCCGATTGGGTGATGGGCTGCGCCTGCTCATGTCCGGGCGCATTCTCGACTCCGAGGCTGAATTCCACGGTGCCCTGGACGGTTTCCGCACAACCGGCGACCGCTGGGCGATCGCCACGGCGCTGGACAAACTTGCGGCGGTTGCCGACTGGCGCGGCGATCGACCGGCCGCCGTGGCCCTGATCGATGAGGCCGTGGAGCGCTACACCGAGCTGGGCACCGTCGACGACACCGCCGATCTGCTCAACCGCCGTGGTGACATCTTGGCAGGCAGCGACCCCGCCGCCGCCCGCGCCGCCTACGAACGCGCCGCCGAACTGTCCGGCTCGGTGGGCGCGACGGATATGCACGCCAATGCGATTCGCGGGCTCGGCGATCTGGACCGCGCCGGCGGGAACCTGTCGAGCGCTCGCGAGCGATACACCGCGGCCCTGAACCTGGCATCCGAAGGCCCAGTGGGCGCGACCGAGGCCCGGGCCCGCGCGCTCATCGGTCTGGGCTGGGTCGCCGTCTCCGAAGGCGACCTGGAGGCGGGACGCGCCACACATCGCAGGGCCTTCGAACTCGCACACCGCCACCATCTGCGACCGGTGGCGGCCACGGCCGTCGAGGGCTTGGCCGGAGTGGCCGCCACGTGCGGCGATGTGGAGTGTGCGGCCCAACTGCTCGGTGCCGCCGAAACGTTGCGCGGTCTGTGCTCCGAAGGCGATGGTGAGGTCGCCCGCATCACCATCGAAACCCGCTCCGAACTGGGTGAATCCGGATTCCTCGCGGCCTACCGCAAGGGCCGCGGATGCACCGTCGAGGAGGTGGCCGCACTGGTCGGTGAGTGACGGTGAGCCTATGGTCAGGGCACGGTGAGCGGCCCCCGCGAAGCTACTTTCCATGACCGAGACACAGCAGTTCACCAACAAGACCGTCCTCATCTCCGGCGCGAGCATCGCCGGTCCGGCCCTCGCCTACTGGCTGGCCCGCTACGGCTTCACCGTCACCATCGTCGAGCAGTCGCAGACGCTGCGCGAGGGCGGCTACAAGGTCGATATCCGCGGTGTGGCGATGGATGTCGTCGAGCGCATGGGCCTCATGCCGCAGCTGCGCCAAGCCTCCACCGATATGCGCGGCGGCGCTTGGGTCGACGCGTCCGGCAAGGCCCTCGCCACGCTGGGCCCCGAGCTGATCGGCCTGCGCTCGCCCGGCGATGACGAGGTGCTGCGCGGCGACCTCGCCCGCATCCTCTTCGATGCCACCAAGGGCGATGTCGAGTACCTGTTCGGCGATTCGATCACGGATATGGCCCAGCACGCCGACGGTGTGACTGTCGGCTTCCGCAATGCCGCCCCGCGCGTTTTCGACCTGGTCATCGGTGCCGACGGCATGCATTCGGCCGTGCGTCGCATTGCTTTCGGCCCCGAGGAGCAGTTCGCCCGCCACACCGGCATGGCGGTCTGCGCGTTCTCGGTCCCCAACGACCTCGGCCTGGACCGCTGGGAACTGGTCCACCCAACCCCCGGCAAGGTCGTCCAGCTCTACAGCACCCAGCACACCACCGCCAAGGCCCAGTTCATTTTCCCGGCCCCCGACCAGCTCCCCGACCGCCGCGATATCGCCGCCCAACAGCGCCTCGTCATGGAAACCTTCGCCGACGCGGGCTGGGAAGCCCCGAACCTGTTGCGCGCCATGCCCGAATCCCCCGACTTCTACTTCGATACCGTCAGCCAGATCCACCTCGACCACTGGTGGGACAACCGCGTGGCCGTCGTCGGTGACGCCGCCTACTGCCCGTCCCCCCTGTCCGGCCAAGGCACCAGCATGGCCCTGGTCGGCGCATACGTCCTGGCCGGTGAACTACGTGCGGCCAGGGGCGACCACGACGCCGCCTTCCCCCGCTACCAGGAAGCCATGAGCGACTACATCTCCCGCAACCAAACCCTCGGCTGGTCCAACGCCACCCAGATGGTCGCCACCGACCGCCGCGCCATCCGCACCCAGACCACCATGCTCCGCATGCTCCGCCACATGCCCTGGAAGGGCCTGGCCCTGCGCCCCATCATCAAACCGATCGAGCGCGCCGCCAACGCCATCACCCTGGCGGACTACTGATCGTGCTCGGTCATGTCGCTGCGGCCACGGTTTCCAGGGCAGCGCTCTGGCCGGCTTCAGCGTGGCTCACCAGTGTGCTGATCCGCCGTTCCTCGAGCGCTCGGCCGTACAGCATGTGCCCAACTAATCCGGATAGGCAATGGTGCAGCAAACCATGAAGAACTAGGGGCACTTGCCGGATAGCGCGGATGCGCCGCACTTCGTAGTCTCGGAGGCCACGCCGGGCGCAGTTCGGAGGCAAGACGGTCGACGCACCATCGACACCCGGCAACGAGTAAGCGATGTCACTTCGTTGGCGAGGAGCTCATGTCACACCGGCGGGCCCTATTTCGTCGACCAGTAGACAACCCAGCACGACAATGATGAATGAGGATTGAGAATGTCTATCGAGAACTTGCGCACTGCGGTCCGTGGCGGTGTGATCCTGCCGGGCGACGCCGATTTCGATCAGGCGGCGCGGCCGTGGAACACGGCAGTCGCGCAGTCCGTGGCCGGCGTTGTCGAGGTGGCCGACGCACTGGATGTGGCGGCGGTACTCGAGTACGCCCAGCGGGCGGGTCGTGCCGTGGTGACGCAGCCGACCGGGCACGGTGCGACCGGCGATATCGACGGCGCGATCCTGGTCCGCACTGCGCGCTTCGACAGCATCGACATCGACGCCGAGCGGCGCGTGGCACGAGTCGGCAGTGGTGTGCAGTGGGGGCAGGTGCAGGCCGCGGCGGCCGGGCACGGGCTCACGGGGTTGGCCGGGAGCAACCCGGTCGTGGGTGTGACCGGATACACCCTGGGCGGCGGTTTCGGTTGGTTCGCCCGAAAGTACGGGTGGGCCGCGAACGCGGTGCGCGCCGTCGAGGTCGTCGATGCCTCCGGGCGGCCGCAGCGAGTCACCGCCGATTCCGATCCGGACCTGTTCTGGGCATTGCGCGGCGGCGGTGGCGACTTCGCGATCGTCACCGGTCTCGAGTTCGAGTTGTTCGCGCTGCCCCGCCTCTACGGCGGACGGGTGATGTGGGCGGCCGACCGCACCCGCGAGGTCTTCGACCTGTTCACCGAACTCACCACCGGCGCGCCCGCCGAGCTGTCGGTGTGGTTGCAGCGCTATCAGATTCCAGGCGTGGCGCCGACCGTCGCGATCGACTTCGCCTACCTCGGTGATCCCGCCGAGGGACGCCATCTGACCAGCCGGCTCGACGCGATCGACGGCGCCGTCGCCGACACCCGCGGCGAACTGAGCCCAGCCGAGATCGGCAAAATCACCGCCGAACCCACCGACCCCAGCCCGTCGCTCTCGCGTGGCGAACTGCTCACCGAACTCGACGACGCGGTGGTGAAGACGCTCATCGACGCACCTGTCGCACCGCTGCTCAATGTGCAGATCCGCGGCCTGGGCGGTGCGCTCGCCCAGGACCGGCCGGACGGCGGTGCGCGCGGCGCGGTTACCGAACCCTACGCGCTGTACCTGCTCGGACTCGGGCTGCCGCAGCTGCTCGGTGATATCCGTGGCCGGTTCGAGGAGATCACCGACGCGCTCGGGACGCAAATCACCGGCACCAAGCCCTATACGTTCCTGGCTCCCGGTGAGTCCGCCGCCGCGGCGTTCGACCCGGACACGCTGGCGCGGTTGCGGGAGATCAAGCGAAACCGTGATCCGCACAACGTTATTCGCGCGAACTTCCCTGTTCTGGGCTGACCCCGGGTCCGCGGTCGGCATGGCCGCCGTTTTGGCGGGCATGCGGTTCCCGCTGCTGTCCCGTATTTCTGCTGCTGCTAGTGAGATTGAGAAGACCCGATGAGCTCTGTGCCCGAATCCGGCCCCGGTTGGGGTGATCTGTTGACTCGTGACCGTCTCGGTGTGACGATCGTGCTCGCCGGCGGCACCGCCCTGTACGCCATCAGTAGCTATGTGACTGCGAGCCTGTTGCCGACGGCGATCGGCGAGATCGGTGGCGCGCGCTATTTGGCCTGGGCCACGACTGTTTTCGTGGTGGCCTCGATCGTGTCGTCGACGCTGGTGGGCGCGATGCTCGCCGCCCGCGGTCCGGTCGGGTCGTATCTGACCGGGTTCGGGCTGTTCTCGATCGGCACCGTGATCTGCACAGTGAGCCCGTCCATGTCGCTGCTGCTGGTGGGCCGGGCGGTCCAGGGGTTGGGCGGTGGCCTGCTGATGGGGTTGGGGTACGCGGTGATTCACCAGGCGTATCCGGCCGCGCTGCGCGCCCGGGCGGCGGCGCTGGTGTCGGCGATGTGGGGTGTGGGGACGTTCGTCGGCCCGGCGCTGGGGGGTGTGTTCGCTCAGCTGGGGCCGTGGCGGCTGGCGTTCGCGTGCCTTGCGGTGTTGACGGTATCGGTCGGGGCGATCGTGCCGATTGCGCTGCGCGGCACCGGAAGATCCGGTCACGCGCAGCGGATTCCCGCGGTCTCGCTGACGCTGTTGATGGCGGCCGCTGCGCTGGTCAGCGTCGCCGGCGTGCTGCCACGCGGCGGTTGGACCGCGGCCGGTGTCGTGGCGGCGCTGCTGGTCGTGGCCGGATTCCTGACCTGGGAGCGGCGCGCCGCGGTGACGGTGCTGCCGCGCCTGACCTTCGTGAAAAGGTCGCCGCTGCGCTGGATCTACCTGACCATGGTCGCGGTTGCGATCGGTATCAGCCTGGAAAACTTCGTGCCGCTCTTCGCCCAGGAATTGGGTGGGCTCGCCCCGCTGGCGGCCGGATTCGTCGGTGCGGCAGCATCATTGGGCTGGACGCTGGCACAGGTCGTCAGCGCGGGCGCGCAGCGGCCGGGCACCGTCGATCGACTGCGGCTGGCGGGTCCCGTCGTGCTGACTGTCGGTCTGACGCTCACCGCTCTCACACAGATCCGCCACGCGGGCCTGTCCACCCTGCTGGTGTGGGTGCTGTGCATGATGATCGCGGGTGCGGGCATCGGCCTGGCCTGGCCGCACTTGTCGGCGGCGGTCATGGCCAGCAGCCCCGATCCGGCCGAAGCGCAGCAGGCTGCCGCCGCGATCGGCACCGTGCAGTTGATCGCCACCGCCTTCGGCGCGGCCATCTCCGGCGTGTTGGTGAACCTCGGCGAACCCTCCCCGTTGCGCTCGGCCCGTTTCCTCGAGTTCGGTCTCGCCGCCATCGCCGCTCTGGGTGTGGCGGCCGCCCTGGCCGCGCACCGCGCCGCTGCCCGTACTTCAGCGCAGCGGCAGCCTGCCCTCACCCAGTCATAACTCGTTACACCACAATCCCCCGCGCCTCGGTTGCGGACGTGATCGTCGAGGCCCACGCGGTGCCGTTCAGTCGAGGGGTGTCCACCGTCGATCGAGCGATGACATCACCAGCGACCGCGCCTGGACGGTAGGTCTTGACGGCGCCGACGCTGCTGGCAGATCCTGATGACCCGCCCGGGGGGATTACCAGACGAGCTCGGGGTGCTGGGTCGGGAAACATGTCGGCTGGTTCTAGGATTCGAGTGTGTCCAGCACCCGCCGCGCCTGGTAGTCCGCCCCGAGCAGGCCGCAGCTGGTTCGCCGCTGGCAGGCCGAAACGGTTGCGGGCGATCTACGACCGCACCCAGGGTGTCCGGCATATGTTCGGTGCCTTGGACTTGCGGACCGGCCAGCTGTACTGAGTTCCGCGACTTTGCGGTCGGGTCAAAGGTCCGGAGTGCGGATCACCGACCCAACGTTGCTTGACGCGGCACTAGCGGATCTCCAACTGATAGGTGATCTCGACCCAGAAGCCGCCGGGCTCGTATTCGCCACCGAAGGTGAGGACGTAGTCGCCAGGCGCGAGATCATCGAGACGGACCCACAGTCCCCAAGCTTTGGCCTTGAACCGGCCGGTGTGACCGAAGGGACCGCCCGCTGCCGCCGTGATCCGGAATGGCTTGTCGTTGGTCACTGCTCGCACGGGCAGTGGGACTCCGTTCAATGCGGCGTGACCGGACGCCGCGGGCGCCACCGGCACCTCGCCACGCGCGAAAAATCCGTCCGGAACCTTCTCGAACATGTTGAAAGCCGGGAAGAAGATCGGCCGGCCGTGCGGAATCGTGCACCGCCGCTCGACCCGCCCACCGAAGGTGCCTGCCAGGAACCAGACATCCGTCGGCTGATCGATCGCGGCGAACTCTCCGGTCTTGTCCACTACCGGATTCTTGGCGTTCGGCACCGACATCGCCCACTGCCACCAACGAGCTGCCAGCTCGACGTCGCTACTCGCCATCTCTCTACCCCATACAACCATCGACGCGAAGAAGAGAGCGAGCCACGCCGGATCGCCCTCTTCCGAAGTGGACTTGGAGGAGGGTATACGAACCGGCCGGTCTGCGCAGCTCCACGCCACGTTCGGTCATTCGTCCAGTGCTGCGTTAGTGTTGTTCGGATGCGGTATGTCCGCAGGATGCAATTGACTTGGGGGTTCGAGTTGAGACGCCAATCGCCCAGGCGTGCAATGTTGTTCATCGTCGCTACTGCACTTGCCGTGGGTGTGACAACATTCGGGGCGGGGAATGGCTCGGCTACCGCTGGCGATCCGATTGTCGAGTCCAAGAAGCTACTTGCGGATCCTGTCGCGCCGGATGGTTCGAAGATCGCCTCCGGCACGATCGACGGGCGCAATTTGACATTGCGGGTCTACTCCACGGCGATGGCCGAGAACATCACCGTCAGGGTGCAGCGCCCCAACGACGCATCCCAACCTCGGCCGGTTCTCTACCTGGTCAACGGGGCGGGCGGCGGGACGGATGCGGCCACCTGGTGGGCCAAGACCGATGTGGGTGATTTCCTGGCAACCAAGGACGTCAATGTCGTGATGCCGATCGGTGGCGCATTCGCCTACTACACCGATTGGCAGAAGGACGACCCTGCGATGGGGCGCAACAAATGGCGAACATTCTTCCTCGACGAACTGCCGCCGCTGATCGATCAAGCGTTGGGCACCAACGGGATTAACGCTATCGCCGCGAATTCGATGACCGCGACATCGGTGTTGCAGATGGCCGAAGCCAAGCCCGGCTTCTATCAGTCCGTCGCCGGATACAGCGGTTGCGCACAGATCGCCGACCCGCTCGGCAAACGGTTCACCAAACTGGTCGTCGAAACCTACGGTGGTGGCGACGTGCGCAACATGTACGGCGAGGACGACGATCCGGCTTGGGCCGCAAATGATCCGGTGGTGCACGCCGAGGCCCTACGCGGCACCAAATTGTTCATGTCCACCGGTAACGGTCTCCCCGGCCAGTGGGACACACTCAATGGCCCCTATGCACTGCCCGGCAATTACGGTCTGGGAAACCAGATCCTGGTCGGCGGCATCATCGAGGCCGCCACCAACTGGTGCACCCACAATCTGCAGGACCGCCTCAACCAACTCCAGATCCCGGCAACCTTCGACTACGCACCCGCAGGCACGCATTCCTGGGGGTACTGGCGCGACGCGTTTTATCAGTCCTGGCCTATGCTCGCCGAAGGTCTCGGAATAGCTCCATAGGCGCATTCAGGGGGCAATCCACCGGGCACCTGGATCAAATCCTGGCCGGGATTTGATCCTGACACCAGTCTCTACTAGCCGCGTGGCGCGCGGTGCGAAGCGGCCATTGGCCAAGTGTCTGAGATGATGGCGCACTACTCTTCATGTGATGGCGCACGAGTCCGCGATGCGATAGTGGGACGATTGTGCCAGTTCGCCAAGTCTGTGCTTCGTGTACGGAGGCTGGACTGGGCTGAGCGTGTCTGTGCGCTGACTCAACATAGGAGGTTGGTGGGTGTGAACCAATTAGCTAGTGCCACATCGCTTTACCTGCGTCAGCATGCTGACAATCCGGTCGATTGGCGGCAATGGAATGCCGAAGCCTTAGCTGAAGCCGCGGAGCGGGACGTCCCGATCCTGATGTCCATAGGATATTCGTCCTGTCACTGGTGCCACGTGATGGCGCACGAGTCCTTCGAGGACGAGGCGACCGCAGCGCTGATGAACGCGAACTTCGTGTGTGTGAAGGTAGACCGGGAAGAACGGCCCGATCTGGACGCGGTCTACATGAACGCCACCGTCGCCATGACCGGTCAGGGCGGCTGGCCGATGACGTGTTTCCTCACCGCGGACGGTGAACCGTTCTACTGCGGCACCTACTACCCGAAGCTGCCCCGCGGCGGCATGCCGTCGTTCACCCAACTGCTCGCCGCGATCACCGACACCTGGCTCAACCGGCGCGACGAGGTGAACAAGGCGTCCGCGCAGGTGACCGAGGCGCTGCGGGCGCAGGCGGCCGGGCTGCCCGGCGGCGATTTCAGCATCACCGCCGAACTGCTCGACCATGCGGTGGCCGCGGTGCTGCGCGAGGTGGACGATAAGCACGGCGGTTTCGGTGGTGCGCCGAAGTTCCCGCCGTCGGCGCTGCTGGAGGGGTTGCTGCGAAGCTGGGAGCGCACCGGTGATCCCGCGGTGTTCGATGCGGTGTCCCACACCGCGGAAGCGATGGCTCGTGGCGGCATCTACGACCAGCTGCGCGGCGGCTTCGCGCGCTATTCCGTCGACGATGCCTGGCTGGTACCGCATTTCGAGAAGATGCTCTACGACAACGCCCAATTGCTGCGCGCCTACGCGCATCTGGCGCGCCGGACCGGATCGACGTCGGGCGAAACGGTCCTCGCGTGGCCGCTCGCGTTGCGCATCACGGAGGAGACCGCAGGCTTCCTGCTCGACGATCTCGGCACCGAACAGGGCGGTTTCGCCTCCGCACTGGATGCCGACACCCACCTGGAGCCGGGCGGGCCGGGGATCGAGGGCGCCACCTATGTGTGGACACCCGCCGAACTGATCGGCGAGCTCGGATCCACCGACGGTGCCTGGGCCGCAGAGGTTTTCGGAGTAACCACTGCGGGCAACTTCGAGCAAGGCACCTCGATCCTCACCCGATACACCGATCCCGACGCCATCAAGGCCGCGGTGCCGGTCGATCCGGATGCCCCCGCCCGCTTCGAGCGCATTCGAACCACGCTGCGCGCCGCCCGCGACCGTCGCCCGCAGCCTGCGCGCGACGACAAAGTGGTAACCGCATGGAACGGGATGGCCATCACTGCGCTCGCCGAAGCGGGAGCTGCGCACGGCCGCCCCGATTGGGTTGCGGCTGCGGCGCATTGCGCACGCTATCTGCTCGGCCGGCACGTCGTCGATGACCGGGTGCTGCGCGCCTCGTTCGGTGGCGTCGCCGGAACAGCACCCGGTGTACTGGAGGACTACGCATGGCTGGCTGTCGGGCTGCTCGCCCTGCACCAAGCCACCGGTGAACCGAGTTGGCTCGCCGACGCACAACGCCTGCTGGACAAGGCCATCGAGCACTTCGCCGACCCGGCGGCGCCGGGCAGCTGGTTCGACACTGCCGACGACGCGGAAATCCTGGTCACCCGCCCGCGCGACCCGATCGACGGCGCCACCCCGGCGGGCGCCTCCGCGCTCGCCGAAGCACTCCTGACCGCAAGCGCCGCAAGCGATCCGGCCCGCGCGGTGCGCTACCGCGAGCTGGCCGACCAGACTCTCACCCGAGGCGCGGTGGTGCTCGCTCGCGCACCACGCTCGGCCGGGCAATGGTTGACAGTCGCCGAGGCGGCGCTGCGCGGTCCGCTCCAGGTTGCGATCGTCGGTCCGAGTGGTGCATACCTCGGCGGCGGCGAACTGTCGCTCGATGCGCCGGGCGCACTCGAGTTCCAGGAAGAGCGGAGATTGCTCTCGGCCGCAAGGAAATCAGCCCCTGGCGGCTCGATAATCGTTGCGGGCGAACCGGACTCGGTGCCGCTGCTGGCCGACCGCCCCCTGATCGACGGCGCGGCCGCGGTGTACGTGTGTCGCGGCTCGGTCTGCGACCTCCCGGTCAGGACCGCTACGGACGTGCAGGCCGCCCTGGGCAGGCAGTGAACGAAGTCAGGGCTTTTCGCCCCGTGTGCGACTCGTGGTGACCGCGTCGGACCCCGCTGCGCGCACGTGGAGCGTGTCGGACTCGTCTCCCGTTGCCGGCGTGCGGTTCTCGGAGATCGGACTGCGATCGGCTGTCGGGTCCGTGCTGCCGCCCGGCGCCGCGGCGACCGCATTGCTTTCCTTGGTCTCCGGTGCCGTGCAGCGGATTTCGGTGACCGCACTCACCGGTGTGGCGCCATCCGTGGCTATCGTCGCTGCGGTGTGTTCGGTGCCGGCGGTGGGTTGGCCGGTGCTGCCCGTGGGGTCGATATCGGTCCAGCAGGCGGTGGGTTCCTTCATGCCGCGCAGCCGGATCGATTCGTACAGGGTCCATTCGGCCCTCTCGTGGTCCGCGGCGGCTTCGATCACTGTGCCGCTTACCAGGATTCGGCGGGGGACCTTCTTGGCCTCGGTCGTCAGCCGTGCGGCCTCGTTGACCGCGTCGCCGATGACGGTGTATTCCAGCCGGGTATCGGAACCCACGTCGCCCGCGAAGACCAGGCCGAGGGCGACGCCGATGCCGATATCCAGTTCACCGGCGGCGACCACTTCGTCGCGGATCCGGCGGGCGGCCCGCAGAGCCGGGGTCGCGTTGTCCTGCAACGCGATCGGTGCGCCGAAGATGCACAGTGCCGCGTCGCCCTCGAACTTGTTGACCAGACCGTTGTTCGCCTCGGTCGCCGCGACCACCGTCGAGAGCAGCCGGTTGAGCTTGGCGACGAACTCCTGCGGCGGCAGCCCGGTGGAGAGTTCCACGGAGCCGGTGACATCCACGAACAGTGCCGCGACCACGCGCACATCGCCGGTCAGATCGACGCCACGGGCCAGGGCCCGTTCGGCGACTTCCGTCCCGACATGCCTGCCGAACACCTCCCGCATCCGCATCCGTTCGCGCAGATTCGTGGCAAGATCGTTGACCGAATGTTCGAGCCGCCCGATCTCGCTCGCGCTGCCGATCGGCACTCGCACATCCAGCTCACCATGGGTGATCCGGTCCAACGCCCGGCGCAGCATCCGCAGCGGTGCGGCTACGGCGCGGGCCAGCGTCGCGGTGGCGAGCGCCCCGACGCCGATCCCGACCGCGGCGACGTAGATGCCGGTGCGGATGCGGTCGGACGCACCGGACACCGGGTCGGCGAGCACCACGATGAGCATCAACAGCGGCATCGCCCCCGAGACCACCCAGGTGAGCACGACACGGACGAATACCGTTGAGCTCCAATGCATTGTCGCGCCGAGCACGGCGGTAACGATCGGAATGGTCGGTCGGATCAGCCGATCGACGATCAGGAAGGTCAATGCCGCCGATTCGAATCCGCCGAGGACGAACATCGCCATCATGACGGCGAGGTCGTGCTGCGGGGTTACCCGCGATAACGCCGCGGCAGAGATGATCACACCGGGCAGCCACAGGGCAAGGGCGCGCGTGGTGATGGCGATCGGCAGCCGCAGCAGGCGGCGGGCCTCTTCCGGTGTGGGTTTGCGCCCGTCGTCGAGCCAGCCGAAGTACACGGTCCGGTCGCGGATCGCGAGTGCGATACCGGCGAGGAATCCGACCGCCGGGTAGACAGCCACCAGCGCCATGGCGCGCACGGTGTCGGGGCCGAGCCGGTGGAAGAAGCCGCTGAGCCACAGCTCGGTGACGATGACGGCGAGACCACTGAGGTTGCAGGTGATGACGACCGCGGCCAGACCCCAGCGGGCCCGCAGTGCCCAGACGACCAGCTTGGCGATCACCGGTTTCGCGAACCTTCTCCGACGAGTGTCGGCAGCCACCAGTTCCAGGTGCCGAACAGCTTCATCAGCGCGGGCACCAGGATCAGCCGCACCAGCGCGGCATCGATGGCGACGGCGACGGCCAGCGCCAGTCCGATCTGCTTCAGCTCCAGCACGCTCGCGATGAGGAAGCTGCCGAAGATGACGACCATGATCGCGGCGGCCGCGCTGATCGGCCGTGCCGTGTGCTGTAGCCCTGCGGCGACCGCGTGCTCGTTGTCGGCGGCGGTGCGCGGACTGTCCTCCCAGAACTCTTTGATCCGCCGGATCAGGAACACCTCGTAATCCATAGACAGTCCGAACAGCATGGCGAACACCATGCTCGGCAGGAATACCTGGATGAACCCGGTGCTCTGGAACCCGAGCAGCGACTCACCGATACCCCATTGGAACACCGCGACGGTGATACCGAGGGCGGCTCCGGTGGCCAACAGATTCATCACGATCGCCTTCACCGGCAGCACGATGCTGCGGAAGGCAGCGACGAGGAACACGAACGAGCAGCATAGAACCAGTGCGACCACCAACAGCAGTTTCCTGGTGATCTCGTCGGACATGTCGGCGAATTCGGCGGTCACGCCACCGACCACCACCTGCGAATCCGGCAGCCCCGCGGCATCGGCGCGGATATCCCCGACCAGCGCGGTGGCTTCGGGCGAATCGAACGGCGTCTCGGCGATCACTGTCGCGAAGATCCGCCCATCGCGCTGGAACGGCAGCACCCGGTCGATGCGCTCGTCGTGGCCGAGCTCGGTCAGGAAGGTCTGCACCTGTCCGGCCGCGTCGGCGGACAGTGCCGTGTCGCCGGGGCCGGTCGCGATGAGCGTGATCGGCGCCAGCAATCCTGGCGCGAAATTGTCCGTGGCGATGGCACCGGCTTTCCCGGAGTCGGTCTCGCTCATGGCCGCGGTGCCCATGTCGACGCCGTAGCGCACTCCAGCGAGTGGTGCCGCGGCCAGCAGCAGAACCAGCGTGGCGGCGATGCCGAACAGCGCGGGTCGTGCCATCACCGTCCGGCTCCAGCGAGCCCACCGGCCGGTGGCCGGATCGACGGCGTCCGCGCCCGCCCGTGTCTCCAGCGGCTGCCAGCGGACCGGGAGCGCGCCGCGATTCACCCCCGGACCCAGCAGCGCCAACAGCGCGGGCAGTAGCGTCATCGCCACGGTGAGCGTCGCGATGACCGCGACCACGACGCCGACCGCGATTCCGCGAAACACGGGCGCGCGTACCACCATCAGCGAGCACAGCGAGATCATCACGATCAGCCCGGAGGCGACGATCGTCTTGCCCGCGGTGGCGACGGCTACGCCGCAGGCATGCGCGATGCCCGCTTGCGAGCCGCCGGGTGGCTGCTTGGCGAGTTCTTCTCGGAACCGGCTGGCCACGAACATCGCATAGTCCAATCCGATGCCCGTGCCGATCATGGTCGCGACCGCGAGCATCAGGGAACTGGTGCCCATCACATGCGATATCAGGAAAAGTCCGCCGGATGCGAGCAGCAGCCCGCTCAGCGCCACCGCGACCGGCACGAGCGCGGCGACAACGGTGCCGAGGGCCATGATCAGGAGCACAAACGCGACCGGCAAACCGATCGCTTCGGCCCGGCCGGAATCGGCGACCTCGATTTCCATCAGATCGCGCAGTCCGGGGGAGAACCCGGCGAGGCCGACGGTGACCTCGTCGCCGGAGTGGTGGCCCGCTAGGTCCTGGAGCTCGGCGGACAGCGCGGCACGCGTCGGGATATCGCCATCGATCCCGATGATCGCCAGCGCGGCATGCCTGGACGCGGAGATCTGGGACTTCTGGTCGCCCTGGAAGGGACCGAGAGCGATCCGGACACCCGCAACGCCACCCACATCCTCGACCGCTCGTTCGATGAGGGCTCGGTACTGCGCGTCGTCCACCGTCCGCTGTGCCGAATAGAACACCAGCGCAAGCTCTTCGGCGCCGAGATCGGGATAGTGCGCGGCGAGCAGCTCGCTGGCCCGTGTCGATTCCACATTGTCGGCGTGGAATTCGGCGGCCTCCAGCCTGCCGTCGAGTTTCGGGTAGGCGATCGCGCAGGCGACGATGACCAACAGCCACAGCACCGCGATCGGACGGCGGTACTGCGCCACGGTGACGCCCCAGCGATAGGCCAACCGCTGTTCCGGTGGCCGAGCCGTGGCCGGTTTGTCGGTGTGGATCGTCTGTTGTGCCATCGTCTGCCGCCCCGAATCGAGTTCCCTCGCATCCGACTGTATTGCCGAAACCGAGGGAATGGGACGGTCGAAATTGTTCACTTCGCCCGTTGTGGCCGGTCAGCGCAAGACGACCAGCCAGATTGCGGCATAGTGGCACAGTGCCGCGAGCACGGTCGCGGCGTGGAAGAACTCGTGATGGCCGAATACCGCGGGCCACGGATTGGGCCATTTGGTGGCGTAGAGGATCGCACCGCCGCTGTAGACGAGCCCGCCGATCAACAACAGGATCAGCGGCGCGATGCCGACCTGCGAGTTCAGCTGCCCGGCGACCGGGACGATGGCCCAGCCGAGCAGCAGATACAGCGGCACACCGACCCAGCGCGGCGCCGTCGGCCACAGCAGTTTCAGCGCGACGCCCGCGAGCGCGCCGATCCAGACCACCAGCAGCAGGGTCTGTCCGGTCCGCCCCGGCAGTCCGAGTAGGGCGAACGGGGTGTAGCTGCCGGCGATGAACAGGAAGATCATCGAGTGGTCCGCGCGCTTCATCCGGATGCGCGCCTTCGCGGTCGGCCAGGTCACCCGGTGGTAGACGGCGCTGATCCCGAACAGTCCGCACACTGTCAGCCCGTAGACCAGTGTCGACCAGCCTGCCGTCGCCGAGATGGTCGCGGCCGTGGCGACCAGGGCGATGACCGCGATTGCCGCGATGCCGACGGCCCAGGTGTGGATCCAGCCGCGCAGCCGCGGCTTGCCGAGCGCCGCCGTCAAGGATTCGCCTGCCGTGCCCGGGGTCGTGCTGGATGCCGCGTCGGCGGCGACCGATTCGGACACCAGTTACCTCCAGTTTGTACCGTCCAGTAACCTACGGGACCGTAAGTTATGGCTCTCCGTTACTGTACGGGATTCGCGGTCGCTGCCGGGATCCTGCCGGTGAGGCGTACTGTAGGTCGCCGTGGAGTTTCCGAGTCGGGTGCGCGGTTTGCCATACCGCATCTACGAGGCGCGGCTGTCCAAGCAGCTGGCCGGCAAACAACATCCCCGGCATGTCGCGGTGATGTGCGATGGTAATCGGCGCTGGGCGCGGGAGAACGGTTTCACCGATGTCAGCCACGGGCATCGAGTCGGTGCGCTGAAGATCGCCGAACTGGTCGGCTGGTGTGCCGCCGAGGGCATCGAGATGGTCACCGTCTACCTGCTCTCGACCGAGAACCTACAGCGCGATCCCGACGAGCTGGAGACCCTCTTCGAGGTGATCACCGATGTCGTCGAGGAACTATCGGATCCGGAACAGAACTGGAGCGTGCGCATCGTCGGCTCGCTCGACGGATTCCCCGAGCTGATCGCCAAGCGGCTGCGCACCGCTGCCGAACGCACCAGCGGTCGAGACGGGGTGCATGTGAACGTGGCCGTCGGATACGGCGGTAGGCAGGAGATCGCCGACGCGGTCCGTAAGCTGGTCCGTCAGGAGATGGCGGCGGGCGAGACCGGCGAGGACCTGGTGCAGTCGATCACCGTCAACGCCATCGGCCAGCACCTGTACACCTCCGGCCAACCGGATCCCGATCTGGTCATCCGCACCTCCGGTGAGCAGCGACTTTCCGGGTTTCTCCTATGGCAGAGCGCATACTCGGAAATATGGTTCACCGAGGCGTACTGGCCGGAGTTCCGGCGGGTGGATTTCCTGCGCGCACTGCGCGATTTCGCCGCCAGGCATCGCCGCTTCGGGGTCTGAGCACTCGATCGCGGCGCGAATCGGGTTCCGCCTCGCCGCTTCTCGCGTACCGTGCGGTCTTATGAGTGCGTACGACGATTGGCCGGGCGGGCCACGCGAATTCGCGCTCGACGAGACGGCAGGGCAGCACCGTGATCCGGTGTCCTACGTCAGTTACGAGGAATTCGGCAGGCGCTTCCTGGAATACGCCGCCTCCGAAGCACGCATCGCCGGCGCCTTCGGCCAATTGGCCGGTGCGGCATTCGATTTCGGCCCGATCGGAGTCGGGCCCGGTCACCTTGTCAAGGCCAGTGCCCAGGTCCAGCTCGGACGGCCGCGGGTGCGTCGCGGCGTCGACGAGTACATCTCCTTCGAGCTGAGCATCCCGCTGAGCGTCGACATGCTCATCGACCTGGCAGTCGACCGGCATCGCTTCCAGGTCGAGGGCTATATCCACCTGCACCTGACCGCACGCACAGCGGAGCCGCTTCGGGTGATCATCGACATCGCCGAGCCGCGTCCGAGCGACGTTCGCATCAACGTCGCCACCGCCACCAAGCGCGGCCGGCTCTTGCGCATCCTCGCCAGCGTCGACCACGAGATTCGTCGTTTCGTCGCCCGCTACATCGCCAAGGAAATTCGCAAACCGCATATCACCGCTGCCCGCGATATCGACGTCGCCGCCCGGCTCGACGCGGCCTGGAAACTCTAGCGACCGGCTGGTACACCGATCGGGCTACAGCTTGCGCAGGCGCAGCCGGTTGATGGTGTGGTCGGCATCCTTGCGCAGCACCAGGGTGGCCCGGGGGCGGGTCGGCAAGATGTTGTCGACCAGGTTGGGGCGGTTGGTGGAATTCCAGATCTCCTGTGCGGTGGTGGTCGCCTGCTCGTCGGTGAATCCGGAGTAGTGGTGGAAGTGTGCGTTCGGGTCGGCGAATGCGGTTTCCCGGAGTGTGAGAAACCTTTGCACATACCACTTCTCGATGTCCTCGATGCGGGCGTCGACATAGATCGAGAAGTCGAACAGGTCCGAGACCATCAGTCGCGGACCTGTTTGCAGGACGTTGAGGCCCTCCACGATGAGAATGTCCGGCTGCCGCACGCAGTGCAATTTATCGGGGATGATGTCGTAGGAGATATGCGAATACACCGGTGCGCACACTTCCGGTGCGCCGGATTTCACCTCGGTGACGAAGCGCAGAAGTTTACGGCGGTCGTAGCTTTCCGGAAAACCCTTGCGATGCATGATGCCGCGCCGGGTCAGTTCGGCTGTGGGGTAGAGGAATCCGTCGGTTGTGACCAAATCCACACGCGGGTGGTGATCCCAGCGGGCGAGCAACGCTTGCAACACGCGTGCCGTGGTGGATTTGCCGACCGCGACACTGCCCGCGACGCCGATGACAAAGGGCACCTGCTGGTCGGGATGCTTCTCGCCGAGGAAGGTCGCCGTCGCGGCGAAAAGCCGCTGACGTGCGGCAACCTGCAGGTGGATCAGGCGAGCGAGCGGCAGATAGACCTCGGCGACTTCTTCGAGGTCGATCTGTTCGCCGAGGCCGCGAAGCCCGATCAGTTCTTCCTCGGTGAGCACGAGTGGAGTCGACTTCCGCAGCGTGCGCCACTGTTTCCGGTCGAATTCCACATACGGACTCGGCTCGCTCATTCGTGCCACTTACCCGACGCTCCTGTTAGGCAAACACGCACACATAACGTGGCGCTGCTGTGAGATTCGGTCTAGCTCTGGCCGCATAGCCGGATTCTGCTCTGCGTCAACAGCGTGCGAAAAGCGGGGTGCCACTACCCGATGGTAACCGGGTCGATACCGGTGCTGACAGCGGCTAATGTCGGGCGGCATGGAAGCGCATCCGCTCGTGACGGAGTACCTGCGACTCGGTTTGGCCTTCGACCGCTTGGAGGAAGGTTTCGTCGACGCCTATACCGGAGATCCGGCGCTGCGTCGCGAGGTCGAGAACGCACCCGCACCGGAACCACGTGCGCTGGCTCGCCGGGCCGCAGCGCTGCGCGCCGAATTGCCCGCCGCGGGACTCGCGCCGGAGCGGACCGAGTTCCTCGACGTGCACCTACGCGCGCTGGAATGTTCCGGTCGCAAGTTCGCCGGCGACGAGATCGGATTCGTCGAGGAGGTGCGGGCCTACTTCGATGTCGACATCGCGCCCGACGACGAGGCGGCCTACCGTGACGCGCACCGGCAGATGGACGAGGTGCTGGCCGGCGAAGGATCGCTGGCCGAGCGGGTCGCCGCCCATCGCAAGGCCGACGAGATTCCGCCGGAACGGCTACGCGCCTGTGTCGAAGAGTTCTCCGGCGCATTGCGTGAACTCGTGCGTGCGCGTTATCCGCTGCCCGACAACGAGCACGTCACCTATGAGGTGGTCGGCGACAAGCCCTGGTCCGGGTTCAACTATTACCTGGGCAACTACCAGTCGACGGTGGCGATCAACTCCGATCTCAAACAGCACATGGCGAACCTGCCGCACCTCATCGCGCACGAGTCCTACCCGGGCCATCACACCGAGCACTGCCGTAAGGAGGCCGGCCTGGTTGCGGCAGGCCAGGCCGAGCAGACGCTGTTCCTGGTGAACACGCCGCAGTGCCTCATGGCGGAAGGTCTCGCCGATCTCGCGCTCGGTGCGATCGTCGGACCTGGCTGGGGGAAATGGGCGCAGGAGATATACGCCGATCTCGGCCTGCGCTTCGATGGTGAGCGCGCCGAACGCCTGGCGACTGCGTCGAGCAAGTTGCTCGGCGTGCGACAAGACGCCGCGCTGCTGCTGCACGACCGGCACCGCGACGCAGACGAGGTCGCGCAATTTCTGCAGCGCTGGAACCTGATCACCCCCGAGCGTGCCCGCCAGTCGCTGCGCTTCCTGTCCTCACCGCTGTGGCGGGCTTACATCAGCACCTATGTGGAGGGCTATCGCCTACTGGGCGGCTGGCTCGATCGCGCATCGACCTCCGATGACCGAGTCGAACGCTTCCGCCGCCTCCTCGACGAACCGCTCACCCCCGGTGCGGTGCGCGCGATGTGACCCGATAATCCGCACATCCTCCCCAGGACGCAACCGGACACTCACCACACGGGGTGCCCGGTTGCCGCAAGGGTGTGCGGACCGCACGGGGTGCGGCTGCGTCGAGATCGGCCAGTGATCGATCGGATGCCGGGACCAAGAAGGTACGAGTACGCAACTACAGCCAGTCCGCACGCTGGAAGCCGTGTGCCTGCCTCGCAAAGCTGCGGAAGAGAAAGCCGGGTACCCCACCTGACGCGCCCAGCACTGCCCGGTCAACCCTTGGAGGGCAACCCGAAACTGGACAGCACACCCTGGGGTTCGAAAGGCGAGTCACCCTGTCAGAACATCACGGTGAACTAGTCCGGAGATCTTGGGTGGCGTGCCCCCGGTTCGGAAGACAAGCCCACCCCAGAACATCACCGTGTACTGGTGAGCCGAGCTGGGTCGCGTGCCCCGGCTCGACGAGCAAACTCACGTCCCAGCGGTGTTCCGGGCAGTGCTGGGTACGTCGTGTGCCGTACCCGGCTTTGTCTTCCGCAGCCTGGGCAGACAGGCAACAACTTCCAGCGTGAGGACTGGCTGTGGTTGCGTTTCAAGCATTTTCGGTGACGAGGGTAGTCGAATGGTGGTTAGTTCGGTGGTGGGAGCCGCCATTCGACTACCCTCGTGCCGCTCGTGCCGCTCGTGCCGCTCGTGGCGTCGGGAGGGTGGGGGTCAGCGGAAGATGACGCAGGTGGTGGTGGCGTGTGCGACGAGGCGGCCCTTGTCGTCGACGACGCGGCCCTCGGCGGTGGCGGTGGTGCGGCCGACGTGGATGGTGGTGCCGGTCGCGGTGAGTCGCCTGCCGTCGGTCGGGACCGAGCGGATGTAGTTGACCTTCAATTCGAGCGTCGTGTAGCCGACCCCGGGGTCCAGCGTGGTGTGCACGGCGCAGCCCATCACCGAATCCAGCAGCGTCGCGCAGATGCCGCCGTGCGTGGTGCCGAGCGGGTTGGCGAAATCCGGTCGGGTCTCGAGGCCGAAGACCACCTTGCCGTGTTCGAGCAGGTCGACCTCCATGCCGAGCAGATCGCCGATGAACCGCGGCCGGCCCGCCATCGTCATTGCCGTCCGCAGCAGCTCCAGCCCCGACAGCTCGGTGAAATCTATCTCCGGGGCGGCCGTGGTTTCCGAACTCATGGGTTCCATCCTTTCGATGAACCGATCGGTCCACATCTGTCATGATTGGAACATGGACCGATCGGTTCACGCAACTGTGAGGAGGACACCGATGACCGCAGGCCCGCGCGCCCGGCTGATCGAGAGCGCCATCGAGCTGGTCCGCGAACAGGGCGTGCACGCCGCCGGGCTCGCCGCGCTGCTCGACCGCAGCAATGCCTCACGCAACTCGCTCTACCAGCACTTTCCCGCCGGAAAGAGTGAACTGGTCGAGACCGCGACCAAGATCGCCGGTGACCGGATGACCTCCGTGATCGATAAGGTCACCGCCGCGGGCCCGCCCGAACAGTGGCTCGCCGCACTGATCGGCTGGTGGAAGCAGGTCCTCGAGCAGAGCGCGTTCACCGCGGGCTGCCCCATCGTCGGCGCTGCGCTCGCCGAATCCGAGCCCCGCGTGCAAGCCGCCGCAGGTGCGGCACTCGGCGACTGGGCCGACCACCTCACCACCGCCTTCACCGGCAGCGGCATCCCCCCGGCCCGAGCCGCATCACTGGCGAGCTTCGTCGTCAGCGCGATCGAAGGCGCGATCGTCCAATCCCGCGCCCGCAAATCCACCACGCCCCTCGACGAGGCACAGGAACATCTCGTGGCCCTCCTATCCGCCACAACTCCGGCCTGACTCGCCCGCTGGTGCGACGCGGCTCGGCGACTGGCACATGGCTGTCGCGAATGTCGAGACGGACGCACAGCGGTGTGCTGCTCGGCGATGTTTCGGCCAGAGCGAACCCCCTGGCGGTGGGCGTATACGGGGGCCAATAGACTGATGCGGTGACGCAGACGACCGCCTCTGTCAATACCCAGTCTCTCGGTGAGCTCGATCCGGAGCTTGCTGCCGCGATGGCAGGCGAACTCGCCCGCGAACGCGACACCCTCGAGATGATCGCCTCCGAGAACTTCGTGCCGCGCGCCGTGCTGCAGGCACAGGGCAGCGTGCTCACCAACAAGTACGCCGAGGGCTACCCGGGCCGTCGCTACTACGGTGGCTGCGAGCACGTCGACGTGGTCGAGACCCTCGCCCGCGATCGCGCCAAGGAGCTCTTCGGCGCCGAATTCGCCAATGTGCAGCCGCATTCCGGCGCGCAGGCGAACGCGGCGGTGCTGATGGCGCTGATGGATCCGGGCGACAAACTGCTCGGCCTCGACCTCGCGCACGGCGGACACCTCACCCACGGCATGCGGCTGAACTTCTCCGGCAAGCTGTATGAGGTGCACTCCTACGGGGTCAGCAAGGAAGACCACCGCATCGATATGGACGAGCTGCGCAAGACCGCGCTGGCCGCGCGCCCGAAGGTCATCGTGGCAGGCTGGTCGGCCTACCCGCGCCACCAGGATTTCGCCGCCTTCCGTGAGATCGCCGACGAGGTCGGGGCCTACCTGTGGGTGGACATGGCGCACTTCGCGGGTCTGGTCGCCGCGGGTCTGCACCCCTCGCCCGTGCCGTATGCCGACGTGGTGTCCTCCACCGTGCACAAGACCCTCGGTGGTCCGCGCTCAGGCCTGATCCTGGCCAAGCAGGAGTACGCGAAGAAGCTCAACAGCGCGGTGTTCCCCGGCCAGCAGGGCGGCCCGCTCATGCACGTGATCGCCGCGAAGGCCGTGGCCTTCAAGATCGCTGGCGGCGCCGAGTTCAAGGACCGCCAGGAGCGCACCCTGTCCGGCGCGAAGATCCTCGCCGAACGCCTCGGCGGCGCCGACGTCAAGGACAAGGGCATCAGCGTCCTCACCGGCGGTACCGACGTGCACCTGGTGCTCGTCGACCTGCGCAACTCCGAACTCGACGGCCAGCAGGGCGAGGATCTGCTGCACGAAATCGGAATCACGGTGAACCGCAACGCCGTTCCGTTCGATCCGCGCCCGCCGATGGTCACCTCCGGTCTGCGCATCGGCACCGCCGCCCTGGCCACCCGTGGCTTCGGCGATGCCGAGTTCACCGAGGTCGCCGACATCATCGCCACCGCGCTCGCCGGCGGCTCCGACACGGAATCGCTGCGCGCCCGCGTCGTCAAGCTGGCCCGCGACCTCCCGCTGTACCAGGGCCTGGAGGACTGGAACCTGCTCGGCTGAGCCGACCCGCTCCGACCGACGTCTCCGCACACCATTCGAGGTGTGCGGAGACGTTTTTCATGGATGCACCGACGAGATTGCCTGTGCCGGAACGGAAGTCGCTGTGCTACCGCACCAGCGGACGCAGCGTGCGGCCGGCGAGTTCGACGATGCCCGGCTCGTGGCCGTTGGTGACCATGTTGATGATCAAGCCGTCGACACCGTGGTCGAGGACGCGTTGCTGCAGCTGTTCGGCGACATCGTCGGGGTCACCGGCGAATTGGCGATCGGCCTGCGAGTTGCGCAGTTCGGCGGGCAGCGCCGACAGCTCGTCGCCCTGTTTACGCAGCAGGTCTGCCTGTAGCTTGCGGGCGCGGTCGCCGTCCTCGTCGAGGATGACGTTGGCGAGGTAGCTGGTTTCGAGAGTCGCCGGGTCGCGGCCGATCTCGGCGCAGCGTTCGAGCAGTGCGGCCAACTTCTGCGGCAGTTGGGCAGCGTGGCAGATGATGTTGAGGTGGTCGGCGTAGCGGGCGGCCAGCGCGAAGGTCTTCTTCTCGCCGCCACCGCCGAGCAGGATCGGCAGGTCGTCGCGCAGGCGCGGTTCATTCATCGCCGCCTCCGCGCGGTACCAGGCCCCGTCCAAGCTGGCCCGCTGTCCGCGCAACATCGGGATGACGATCTGCAGCGCCTCCTCCAGCCGGGCGAACCGATCGGTGAAGGTGCCGAATTCGAATCCATACTGCCGGTGTTCCAGTTCGTACCAACCCGCACCGATGCCCAGCACCCCCCGGCCGCCGCTCACCACATCCAGCGTGGTGACGGTCTTGGCCAGCAGCGCCGGATTGCGATAGGTATTGCCGGTGACCAACGCCGACAACTGGATTCGCTCGGTGGCGGTCGCGAGCGCGGCCAGCGTGGTGTACGCCTCCAGCATCGGCTCCTCTGGCGGCCCGATAACCGGCAGCTGATAGAAGTGGTCCATCACGAACGCGGTGTCGAACCCGGCCGCTTCGGCCTCCTGCGCCTGCGCGACCACCGAGGGGAACAGATCGCGGACCGCGCCTGGGTGGCTGAAATTCGGCATCTGATAACCGAGGCGGATGCTCATGCGAGCCAACGCTACTGGGCATGCGGACTCGGTAGACAGGGAGAAACTGACCCTGGCGGAACCCGTGAAACGCGAGTACTGGTTGCCGTGTCGCGAAACAGCACGAGTGCGTGGCCAGGGTCGAGTATCCGCACGGTGGTGTCAGGAGCGAGGTCGGCGGCCGCATCGCGGTAGCGGTCGGACCTGGTGATCAGGCGGGCGCCGATCGGGTCGGCCGATAGCGACGTCCCCTCGACTCACTGCGCCGGGCAGCTGTCGAGCATCTCGCCGAGCGCGTCGCGTTCGGGCGGGGTGACGTGCAGGCCGTAGCGGGCCTTCACACCGACCCAGCGTCTGGCGTACTCGCACCAGTACTCGTGGCGGGGCGGCCGCCACCGGTCCGGACTCTTGCTGCCCTTGTCCCGATTGGCCTGTTTCTGCACCACAACCAGGTTGTCGATGTCATTGGCGAGGCGCTCGCGCCGATCCGCGGGCCAATCCCATGCTCCCGAACGCCACGCGTCACCGAGTGGGACAACATGGTCGATCTCGAGGTCGGAGGCCTTGAAGCGGTTGTAGGGCAATGGTGTACCGGTGTAGGGATCGTCCAACCTGCCGGACAACACCATGCACCGATCGCGGTCGGCCATTCGCACCTCGTGCAGGTCTCGGCGCAGCACCGCATCCCGTGCGGTGCATCCGTCCGACTGCACCGGTTCGCCGCCGCGGCCTGCCCAACCGGGACCGAATGCGTTGCGGGCGTAGCTC
Organism: Nocardia sp. NBC_00403; assembly: GCF_036046055.1. Lineage (NCBI taxonomy): Bacteria > Bacillati > Actinomycetota > Actinomycetes > Mycobacteriales > Nocardiaceae > Nocardia > Nocardia sp. NBC_00403. The sequence continues at coordinate 8,363,235 of NZ_CP107939.1, read as the reverse complement.
TCCCAATGCTCGTCGCGCCCCACGGTCAGGCTGTTCAGCAGTGCCCGCGCGGATCCGGGACCGGGCGGGAACCACGCCGCCGAGGAGGGCCGAGGACTCGGCGAACCCACCGCCGACCGTGTCGAGTCGCGATGGGTGATCCAGAGCGCGGCAGCGGCAGCGGCCACGCACAACAGCAGCGCCAGCGTGGCCACGGCGCTGCGCAGGAACCGTCGCGGCCTGCTCCGGCCTGGCGGCCGCCGAGTCGCCATGCGGGCAGGATAATCCCCGGCAAACGTACGGACACCAGGGCGCGCAGGGCGTCGCAGGTCCCTAACCGTCGAGCCGCGCTTTGCCGCGAATGATGGACTCGTCCAGGTAGCGGGTGATATCCGTGCTGGTTGACGGCCGGATCATGAGGGCGCGGTTGGCGGGAATCTCGCAGTAGCGGCCCTCCGTCGTATCGATCCAGCGCAGCTTGCCGGTCCGGATCGGCGCGCCGTTGCGTGGGCCGAGCAACACAACGGCAGAGCCTCTGGTGTCGTAGGGCTGACGCCAGAAGCGCCGGTAGCGTTCCTTGATCGCGCGCGAGGGCGCACTGGCGAACGGGTCCGGACGGTCGTCGTTGAGATCGTCGAGCAGGTAGCTCTTTTCGGCCGCGGTACCCGCAGGCGGGTCCGGCAGTAGCCGAACCAGTTCGGTGGCGAGCTGGTCGACGCGGCAGCGGCGCAAGCGCACCTTGCCACCGTCGGGGCCGGGCGGCTGCACGGCGATGACGCCGGGGCCGCCGCGGGTCGCGCACCCGATGGCCCGAATCTCCGCCGACTCGCGGGCATTGTCGATGCCGAATAGTTCGATGCGCCAATCGGGTCGGGCCAGCACACCGAGCGCGCGCCGGAGGTGGATGTGGTCCTCGTGCGCCAGTTCCGCGCGGAACTGCTGCTGATACGCCTGATACTCGTTGCGGCCGGGGAAGCGGCTGGTGAACCGGAACGGAAAAGGTAAACGGTCCATGCCGGTTCCGAACCACGCGGCCGCGAACTGCTCGGCCGTGAGCAACCATTGCGCCATCACTCGGCCCCGAGCACCGGCGGGACGGTCCGCTCGACCGGGCCGAGAAGTTCCGCGGCGTGCTCCTCCGAGCGCAGGTAGCTGGGCGAGTCGTGCTCGCCGTCGGTCCCTCGTGCCCGGGTGCGCGGCGGGACCATGTTCGAATAGCCCGCTCCGACTGTCGCACCGGGACGACCGGCAGGGCCGGCGACAGGCTGTGTCCCCGGCGTCCCCGGCGTCCCCGGCGTCCCCGCCGTCGGGCCCAGCTGACCGGGGACCGACGTGCCTGGTCGAGGTTCGCTGCTGTAGACCGGTGCCGCGGTGGGCGAGCTCTGTGTCGTCGGCCGGCTCGGGATGCCGTCGAGCGTGACCGGCGCGATCGGCGTGTACGCGGTCGGGACCGTTGCCGGATACGAGGCAGGGCCGAGTGTCGAGGGCATGACCGGTCTCGTAGAGGTGGGTGTGGTGCCTGCTGGAATGGTGGGCGCGCCGTTCTGCCCGCTCGATGCGGTCGAGACTTGCCGCGGAGTCTCTGCTTCCGGATTCCCTTGCTGCTCCGATTCGGACTGCAAGGCCGGTGTGTCCTGCTCGCCCGGTGTGTCCTGCTCTGCCGGTGCGCCGTGATCTGTGGGTCGGTCTCCAGCGGCCGGCTTGTCCGTGGGTTTGTCCGGCGCGGCGGGCTCGTCGTGGCCGGTCGGATTGTCGTGCTCGGTCCCGCTCTGCGTGCCGGGTTTGCCCGATCCGGTGCCGTTCGGACTGCCGGGTTGCGCGCCGGCGTCCACGCCGCCGATACCACCTGGATTCACACCGGCGGGTCGCACCGGCGGTGGCAGCGTCGGAATGTCCGGGGCAGTATTCCCATACGGTTGGATGTACAGCGTGTTCATATCGTCGCGGGCCTGCTCTTCGGCGGTGTTCCGGGCCGCAGGATCGGTTGTGGTTCCGGAACTTTCGATCACCTCGGGCACTGCCGCCTTGAACCGCGCTGCCGCGCCTGCCGCCGCCGAGAGCGGCTGGGACTGCTGATTCAGCGCCTGCCCGAGCTCACTCATCCGCGCGGTGAACTGCCGGATGCCACGCAAGGCGCTGTCCGCGGCGGCACCCTCCCAATCCTGGTCGGTCGCTTGCTGAATGGCCGCCTCGAATTGTTCCCCGGCCTTGGTCACCGCCGAGGCGATGGCCGACCAGGCTTCGAGGGCGCCGTCGAGCCCGGCCGGGTTCATCTGAACCGACGCCTTTTTGATCTCTGCGTGCGAAAAGTTCTGCGCGTTCTCGGGATTGGTGATCGCGCGGCCGTCGGTTGGTCTCATGACCGGCCCTCCGCCCTTCCGTCAGTGCCGTCTTGACCCTATAGACGCACCCGACCCTGCCCCGGTTCCATCGAAACACACCCCTGCCCTCCGGTGCTAGCCACGCCGCGGCGGATTCGCACCGTCGGACCGGTTCAGTTCGCAACGGACTGGGTGACCAGAGCCGGATAGTCCCGCAGGTCGATGTTGTTCGCCGCGCTGTCGCTGTACTTCATCATGAGCGTGAACATCCGCGAGTTCATGAACCAATTGCGCATCTTGATGCCGCGCGCGGTCTTCGGCGCGAGGAACGCACCCGCATTGCTGTTGCCCGCGAGCTTGGTGTAGCGGCGCATGATCTCGTCGTAGTTGGCGAAGGCGGTGGTGTGATCGTCGGTGACGGCGAGTTCGCCTGCGATGACATAGGCGCCGACGATCGCGAGTCCGGTTCCGAAGCCGCCCAGGGTGTTTCCGTAGGCCGAGTCGCCGACCAGCGCGACCCGTCCCTTGGTGTAACCGGCTTTCTTCATGTCCACCTTGCTGATCGAATCGAGAAAGACGTCCTCGAACTCGTCGATTTCGGTGAGCATGCGCGGCAGTTCCCAGCCGACGTCGGCATAGGTCTGCTTGATGACCCGCTGCTGGTCCGCGGTGCTGTTGCGGTCGTAGTCGAGTTCCTCGGCGGCGAACATGTAGAGCTGCTGTGCTTTCGAGCCGCCGCTGACCGCGAGCCTGCCCGGTGTGTTGTGCGCATACGCGGTCGCGCGGTCGCGCGGCCCGTCGGCGTCGAGGCTCCACGGGCTCGCACCCGCGACGCAGTAGTAGTGGCCCAGGTGCTTGACGAAGTCCTTTTCCGGTCCGAAGGCCAATTTCCGTACCCGCGAATGGATTCCGTCGGCGCCGAACACCAGGTCGAAGGTGCGCGCCGGGCCGCGCTCGAACTCGACGAACACACCGTCGGTGGTGTCGGTGAGTGTGCTGATCGAGTCACCGAAGAGGTACTCGCATTCGTCGGCGGTCTTCTTGTACATGATCGCCGCGAGGTCACCGCGCAGGATTTCCACGTCGCCGCCGGTGAAGTCGCCGGACATGACGCCGAGTTCTTTGCCTGCTTCGTCGACGAACACCATGTCGGTCGTGCCGGTGCGCTGCTCCTGGATATCGTCCCAGATCCCCATCCGCTCGAGCACGATGCGGTGCGTCTCGCCCTTGAAGTCGATGGCCTGACCACCGGTCCGCAGCGTAGGTGCCCGCTCGACCACGGTGACGGCGAATCCGTATCGGTTCAGCCAGTAGGCGAGAGCGGGACCGGCAACGCTGGCGCCGGAGATGAGGACGGTCTTGTTTCGCATGAAAACTCCTATATTCTGCGTCCCATGGAATCTGTTTCCGTCAGACACGAATGAGAGTATGGTAGACACAGTTCCGAGTCAAGCCGTATCTCCGGAAGGATGTGGTGATGCCATCACCTACCGCTGTCGAGCTGCTATGGGGAACCCAGCAGCGACCAAAGCGTGGACCGAAGCCCTCGCTGTCACTGAATGGGATCGTCGCCGAGGCTATCGCCCTCGCTGATGCCGAAGGCCTGGCAAACCTGTCCATGCAGCGTCTGGCCGAGCGCCTCGGCTACACCAAGATGTCGCTGTATCGCTACGTGCCGGGCAAGGCCGAGCTCACCGCGCTGATGCTCGACGCGGCCCTCGGCACGCCGCCGGATATGGCAGCGATCCAAGCGGATTCGGTCGAGCAGCGCTGGCGCATCGGCCTGCGCCGGTGGGCGGAGGCGATCTTCGAGAAGTACAACGCGCATCCGTGGTCGCTCGAACTCTCCGTGGGAGTGCGTCCGTTCGGGCCCAACGAGTTGTTGTGGATGGAGGCCGCGCTGCAGGTGTTGGCGGGCACCGGCCTGACCGGAGCCGAACGCCTCGACACCATGGTGCTGCTGAACGGTCACGTCCGCAGCCTCGCGCAGCAATCGATGACGGTGGGTAAAGAGGGACTGGAACAACAGCTGATGCGTGAGCTCGGGGAGGTCATGGCGGCCGCGGGCGATCGTTACCCCGAGACAGTCGCGGCCTTCGCCGAGCAAGCTGTCGTCGGTGCCTCCGAACCAGGGGCCGGCCGTGACAATGCGCTGAACTTCGGCATCGACCGCATCCTGGACGGACTCGCCGTCTTCATCGCAGACCGGCGCTGATCCGCCCGGAGCCGACCCGCGCGGCATACAGTCGGAACATGTCCGATCAGACCGAATTGACAGAAGACGCGATCATCACCGTGCGCGAATTCTTCGCCGCGCTGGAAATGGGCGCGGTGGAGGAGGCGCTGGAGCTTCTGCACCCCGACCTCGTCTGGAAGAACTCCACGCTGCCCGACGTCGGCGGCGGTCTGGCCCGGCGCATCCTGCGCGGTCTGCACCGGGACCAGTTCGGCTTCGCCGTCGAGATGCATCACATTGCGGCCGAGGACGACAACGTGGTGCTCACCGACCGCACCGACATCCTGCGGTTCGGTCCGGTGCACGTGGCGTTCTGGGTCGCGGGCACCTTCGAACTGCGCGAGGGCCGGATCATCCTGTGGGACGACCACTTCAGCTGGGAGAACTTCCTGCGCGGCACCGCTGTCGGGCTGTGGCGCGCGGTGTTCCCGGCGGCTGAGCCGGGAACTAGGAGTGCTCGATGAGGTACTCCAGGTAGAACGGGCGCAACACCTCGGCGACTTCGCCGTCGCCCGCGTGGACGTAGTCATCGATCATCGGGACGACGTACTTGATGTCGGCCGCGCTCTGGCCGAGGTTGCCCGCCGCAGCCTCGGCAGCGGGGATCGAGGTGAGCAATCGCCACAGGTACTTCACGTCTCCGTGGCGCACCGCCAGTTTTATCGCCCTGTCGTGCAACTCCTTGGACGACAGCTTCTCCAGATCCTCGTAACCGGCCATGTCTGCGACTCTAACCCTTGGGCGCCGGATGTTCCCGTGAGCTCGGGTTAACGACAAATTCACGGACACGCCTACCAGTCCGGGAGCGAGGAATCTCGGTCGGCGGTAGCGTCGGTGGTGCGGGTCGCGTCGGTGTGACTCGCACGGGAGGTCCTGACCGTGACTGAGCTATTCAGTACGAGGGGGCCGGCACCCGGCCCTCGTGGCATCTGACTCACGTCGGATCCCATCAGGACGGACCGGTCCAGCGAGATCGTCTGTGCGGGTGCCGCGCGGACACAAAGGAGCCCACCGTGACTGCTGCACGCTCCGTTCCCGCTCCCTCGGCGCATTCCCGCTCCGCGAAAAATAAGGATTCCGCCGCTGTCTCTTCGGACACCAAGGGGGCCCGCCCCATGCATTCCCACAGTTCCGGTGCCAGGACCTTTGTGATCGACACTTCGGTGTTGCTGTCGGATCCCTGGGCTTTCACCAGGTTCGGCGAGCACGATGTCGTCCTACCGCTGGTTGTCATCAGCGAGCTCGAAGGCAAACGACACCATCACGAACTGGGCTGGTTCGCGCGGGAAGCCCTGCGCAACCTGGACGATCTACGCCTGCAGCACGGCAGGCTGGATCAGCAGGTGCCGATCGGCACCGAGGGTGGAACGCTGCAGGTGGAACTGAACCACACCGACCCAGCGGTACTTCCGGTCGGGTTCCGCACCGACACCAATGATTCCCGAATCCTGGCCTGTGCCCTCAATCTCGCGGCGGAGGGCCGCGCCGTGGTGCTGGTCTCCAAGGACATTCCATTGCGCGTCAAGGCGAGTGCGGTGGGATTGCAGGCCGATGAGTACCACGCCCAGGACGTGGTCACCTCCGGCTGGTCCGGGATGGTAGAGCTAGATGTCAACTCCGCTCAGATCGACCGGCTGTACTCCGAGAGTGCGATCGATCTGGATGATGCCAAGGAACTGCCGTGCCACACCGGAATTCGGCTGCTCGGCTCCAGCTCCAGCGCGCTCGGCCGGGTGACTCCCGACAAACGAGTGCAGTTGGTGCGCGAGCGCGAGGCGTTCGGATTGCATGGCCGCTCGGCCGAGCAGCGCATCGCCCTCGATCTGCTGCTCGACGAGAGCATCGGCATCATCTCGCTCGGCGGCCGAGCGGGCACCGGCAAGTCGGCGCTGGCGCTCACCGCGGGTTTGGAGGCGGTGCTCGAGCGCCGCACCCAGCGCAAGGTGGTGGTGTTCCGGCCGCTGTATGCCGTGGGTGGACAGGACCTCGGCTACCTGCCCGGCTCCGAGAGCGAGAAGATGGGCCCGTGGGCACAGGCCGTCTTCGACACCCTCGACGGGTTGGCGAGTCGCGAGGTGATGGAGGAGGTGCTCAGCCGCGACATGCTGGAGGTATTGCCGCTCACCCACATTCGCGGTCGTTCGCTGCACGATTCGTTCGTGATCGTGGACGAGGCGCAATCGCTGGAACGCAATGTGCTGCTCACCGTGCTCAGCCGACTGGGCACGGGATCACGGGTGGTGCTCACCCACGATGTGGCACAACGCGACAACCTGCGCGTCGGCAGGCACGACGGTGTCGCCGCGGTGATCGAAAAGCTCAAGGGGCACCCGCTTTTCGCGCACATCACCCTCACCCGTAGCGAGCGGTCGCCGATCGCCGCGCTGGTGACCGAGATGCTGGAGGAGTACGGCCCGAGCGCATAGCCCGGCAAACCCCGTGCGGCGCCTGAGTAGCCAGCAACTATTCAGGGTGTGTTTCACCTCACAATCGAATGGGTAGTATCCGCCGCGATACGTGTTCAGCAACGACCCGGCGAGTCGGTCATCGATTCGCCGGGTCGTTGCCGGGCAGCGGCCTAGGCTACGGCCGACGTCACCGCGTCCGCGGTGTCGCCGGTAGCCACTTTCGAGAGGATGGAAATGCACCACTTCGCTCGACGAACGGCTGGACTCACCGCGGTGCTCGCGGCAGGCGCATTGCTGCTTGCCGCGGGCTGCAGCAAGGATGACGACAAAGACTCGAAGCCCGCTTCGGAGACGACCACCTCGATGCCCATGGAGCACATGGAGGAGCACACTGCGGGCGCCGCGGATGAAACCAAGATCGCTACGCAGGGTGGCGACATCGCCGTTGCCGGTGAGATCCTCGAAAAGTACACCGCGACAGGTGGTCCGACCGGTCCGCTCGGTGCCCCGCTGGAGGCGCTGGAGACTGCGCCCAACGATGGTAAGTACCAGGACTTCACCGGCGGCACCATCTTCTGGAGCAAGGACACCGGCTCGCACATCGTGTGGGGCGAGATTCGCAAGGCGTGGGAAGACAACGGCGGCGCCAACGGCAAGCTCGGCTACCCGACCAGCGACGAGCAGGACATCGAGGGCGGCAAGGAGAGCGATTTCAGCGGGGGCACGATCACGTGGGTGGACGGCAAGACTACAGTCACGCCCAAGGCCTGATCGGCCGCGGCGTCCGGGGCCGTGCGCGCACGTTGCCGGACGCCGGTCTCCATCCCCTGTTTCTCATCTGTCGATGCCCGCACCGCGGGCCCAGCAGCTAGGTTGTGTGAGTGCAAAATCTCTTGACCGACCGCGAGCTTCTGCAAGCGCTTGCGGACGAGGTGGAACTGAATCTGCGTCGTCATATCGAAGCCGCAGACGGCTGGCAGCCGCACGACTACGTGCCGTGGGACGATGGCCGGAACTTCGGCTTCCTGGGCGGCATCGATTGGGAGCCGGAGCAATCAGAGCTCAGCGAGACCGCCAAGCTGGCGTTGACCGTCAGCGTGCTGATCGCCGATAACCTGCCCTCGTACCACCGTGAGATCGGCAAGTACCTGCGCACCGGTTCGTGGTGGCGCTGGGTCGGCCGGTGGACGGCCGAGGAAAACCGCCACGAGATCATGATCCGCAACTACCTCATGGTCACCCGCTCGGTCGATCCGATCGAGTTGGAGCGGTTGCGGATGGACCACATGACCAAGGGCTTCCGCCGTCCTGCGCTGCACCTGCTCGACGTGCTTGCCACCTGCGCGTTCGAGGAATCGGCCGCCGCGATCCGGCATCGCAACACCGCGGCCCTCCGCGAGAACAAGATGGTCACCCTCATGGCCGAGCGCATTGCGGCCGACGACGAGTTGCAGTCTGTCCTTTTCGCCAACCTGATCGCTGCCGCCTTCGACATCGCGCCCGATCAGACGATGCGTGCCATCGCTGACAGTGTGGCGAGCTTCCACGTGCCGACGGTGACGCTGCCAGACGGGCGCAGCAGCGACGACCTGCTGGCCGACGCGGGCATCTACGACCGGGCCAAGGAGGGCGAGCTGGTTTTCGCTCCGCTGCTGGCCCGGTGGAACGTGTTCGAACGGACCGATCTCGGTGACGAAGGCGAAAAGGCTCGTGCCGAGCTCGCGCATCTGCGTGCCGAGTCGCTTGCCTGATTCGGGCTGTCGCGGATAACGCGAATGAATTGCCGCCGGCCGGTGCACGGACACGTGCACCGGCCGGTTTTTTGTGGCGCTGAGGGGCTATTCGCTGGCGGACGCTTGCTGTCCGTCCTTCACCTTCGCCATCGACAACACGTCGAGTCGGCGGTCGAGTTCTTGCTCTGTCAGCTTTTCGTCGATGAGGCCACGGTCGATGACCGTCTGCCGAATCGTCTTACGCTGTTTCAGCGCCTCTTTCGCGACGGCAGCCGCCTCTTCGTAGCCGATCGCCGAATTCAGCGGCGTCACGATGGACGGGGACGATTCGGCCAGGGTGCGCAGGTGGTCCTCGTTCGCGACCAGGCCACGGATGCACTTGTCGGCGAACAGCCGGGAGACATTGGCGAGCAAGCGGATCGACTCCAGCAGATTGCGTGCCATCACCGGGATGTAGACGTTCAGTTCGAACGCACCGCTCGCGCCGGAGAACGCGACGGTCGCGTCGTTGCCGATCACCTGCGCGGCGACCTGCGTAACCGCCTCGGGCAGTACCGGATTCACCTTGCCCGGCATGATCGAGCTGCCGGGCTGCAGATCGGGCAGCTGCAGTTCACCGAGGCCGGTGAGCGGGCCGGAACCCATCCAGCGGATATCGTTGGCGATCTTGGTGAGACTGACCGCGACAGTGCGCAGCGCGCCGGAAGCCTCGACAAGGCCATCGCGCGCGGCCTGCGCCTCGAAGTGATCCTCGGCCTCCGACAGTGCATCGAGGCCGGTCGAGCGCACCAGTTCCGCAACGACTTTCGTGCCGAAACCGTCCGGTGCATTCAGGCCGGTGCCGACCGCGGTGCCGCCGATGGGCAGCTCACCCAAGCGCGGCAGCACCGCCATGATGCGCTCGATACCCGCCGCGACCTGGCGGGTGTAGCCGCCGAATTCCTGGCCGAGGGTGACCGGTACCGCGTCCATCAGATGGGTGCGCCCGGACTTCACCACCGTGCGCCATTCGGTCGACTTGTCCAGCAGCGCAAGCCGCAAATGATCCAGCGCCGGAATCAGATCTTTGATGGCGCCCTCGGTGGCGGCCAGATGCGTTGCGGTGGGGAAGGTGTCGTTGGACGACTGGGACATGTTCACGTCGTCGTTGGGGTGCACGATGACGCCGTTGGCCTTGGCGATCGAGGCGATCACCTCATTGGCGTTCATATTCGAGCTGGTGCCGGAACCGGTCTGGAAGACATCGATCGGGAACTGGTCGTCATGCTTGCCCTCGGCGATCTCCACGGCCGCGGCGATGATCGCGTCGGCCTTGGTGGCATCGAGCAGACCCAGATCGCGGTTCACCTCGGCGCACGCTGCCTTCAACAGGCCGAGCGCGCGAATCTGCGCACGCTCCAGGCCGCGTCCGCTGATCGGAAAGTTCTCCACGGCCCGTTGGGTCTGCGCCCGCCACAACGCGTGCACGGGTACTCGGACCTCGCCCATGGTGTCGTGTTCGATGCGGTACTGCGTCTCCTCGGTCGTCATAAAATCGACCCTAGCTGTGTTGTCTTTGCAGCGCCTGCGGCGCTGCGTGTTCGCTGTGTCTTTTGGCAGCGCCTGCGGCGCTGCGTGTTCGCGGCCCCCTTGGTCTCGCTTCCGAGCCGTCGAGACTCGCGACTTCGTCGCATGCGCTTCGACGGCTCGGAAGCGAGACGGGCCGCGAACTCTAGGGCTCGGTCTCGCTTCGCTCGGAAGACATCATCGTGCCGAGTGGGGGCGTTTGGTAGCTGGGCTTGCGACCTTGGTCGATACGCGTTGGTTGTTCTGGAGGTGGGACGGGCCGCGAACGCTGGTGCTGGGACTTGCTGCGCTCGGAAAGGTGTCGTCGTGCCGAGTGGGGGGCGTTGTAGCTGAGTTTGCGACTTTGGTCGATGCGCGTCGTTTGTGAGGGGTGGGATGCGCCGGGAACGCTGGTGCTGGGTCTTGTTGCGCTCGGAAAGGTGTCGTCGTGCCGAGTGGGGGCGTTGTAGCTGAGTTTGCGACTTTGGTCGATGCGCGTCGTTTGTGAGGGGTGGGATGCGCCGGGAACGCTGGTGCTGGGTCTTGTTGCGCTCGGAAGATGTCATCGTGCCGCGAGGGTGGGTGGTGGTTATGCGGCGATTTCGGGTCGGCCGTGTGCGCAGGGCGAATGCGACTGGACCGCCGACCACATCGGGGAGTGGTCGGCGGTCCAGGGGTGATCGAAGTCAGCGGCCCGTCACGGTAGCGGGGGGATTGCGTCCTCGTCGCCGATGAAGTCGACCGAGGAGTATTCGCGCAGCTTGGTGAGGCGGTGGTACGCGTCGATCATGCGGACGGTGCCCGACTTGGAGCGCATGACGATCGACTGGGTGGATGCGCCGCCGCCGTAGTAGCGGACGCCGCGCAACAGGTCGCCGTCGGTGACGCCGGTGGCGCAGAAGAAGACGTTGTCGCCTGCCACCAGATCCTCGGTGGTCAGTACCCGGTCCAGATCGTGTCCGGCGTCGAGCGCCTTCTGCCGCTCGGCGTCGTCGGTGGGCGCGAGCATGCCCTGTAGTTCACCGCCCATACAGCGCATGGCGGCGGCGGCGATGATGCCCTCGGGGGTGCCGCCGATGCCGACCAGGATGTCGGTTCCGGAGTCGGGTCGCGCGGCGGCAATGGCGCCCGCGACGTCGCCGTCGGAGATCAGCCGGATACGGGCGCCCGCGTCGCGGACTTCCTGGATCAGCTCGGCGTGCCGAGGCCGGTCCAGGATGCACACGGTCAGGTCGGACTTCAGGAGGCCCTTGGCCTTCGCGACCCTGCGGATGTTCTCGCCGATCGGTGCGGAGATATCGATCACGTGGGCGGCGTCGGGGCCGACCGCGATCTTGCGCATGTAGAACACCGCGGACGGATCGAACATCGCGCCGCGATCGGCGACCGCGAGCACAGCGATGGCGCCCGGCGAGCCCTTCGACATCAGCGTGGTGCCGTCGACCGGGTCGACCGCGAAGTCCACCTCGGGACCGGTGCCGTCGCCGACCAGCTCACCGTTGTACAGCATCGGCGCTTCGTCCTTCTCGCCCTCGCCGATGACCACCACGCCGCGCATGGAAACGGAGCTGACCAGCTGCCGCATGGCGTCGACGGCCGCGCCGTCGCCACCCTCCTTGTCACCACGGCCGACCCAGCGACCCGCGGCCATCGCACCGGCCTCGGTGACCCGGACCAGTTCGAGCGCGAGGTTGCGGTCCGGCGCCTCGCGGCGGCTGGGTGCGGGCGAAGATGCCGTCATTACGGTGTGCCTCCTACGGTCGTTGCTAGGAGTGATTGTCTCAGAAGCATGGACGTTCCCGATCAGGTACACCCGTACCGGCCCAGGGCCACCTGTGGTCGAGCCTGCCAGATGGTGCGTGGATACTGGGAGCGTGTCGTACCAAAAGCCGCGCATTCTCAACGACTACCGGGATCTGCTCTGGTCGCTGCTCCCGTTGGTGCTGATCGCCGTGGTTTTCGCCGGGTTGGCAAGCCAGTGCAGTTTCGCGGCCAAGGGCCCGACGCAAGGGCAGATCCCGCACTTCGACGTCACCGCCGCGCTGACCGCGGACGCCCGCACCCTGCCCTTCCCGATCCGGAATCCGAGCCTGCCCGCGGGCTGGACGCCCAACTCCGGCAGCCGCGACACCATCACGAGCAACGGCGGCGGACCGGTCAGCACGGTGGGGTACCTCACCCCGCAGGGCACCTATATGCGCATGAGCCAGAGCAGTGCGACCGAGGAGTCGCTGTCCCGTTTCGTGCTGGGCTCGCGCTACGCCAGCGGCGCCGAACAGGTCGGCGACCAGAAGTGGGTCGTCTACGCCGAGCCCGGTGAAGAATCGGCGTGGATCGCCGATCTCGGTCGGTCGCGCGTGCTCGTCACCGGCGCGGGCAACGAGGCCGCTTTCCGGACACTGGCCGCTGCCGTCGCCGCCGCGGAGCCACTGAAGCGCTGAGTCACTGAGTTCGCTGAGCACTGAGTTCGCTGAGCACTGAGGCGCGGGGGTGCTTGGAGCGCCGAGGCGTCACCCCCGCTGGTGTTGCCGGTAGTTGTGCACGTTGCCGCGAACCAAGTGTGGGCGCTACGGTTGCCCTGGCGCGAGATACGCGAGGACCAGGTCGGGTGGAGGTTGATGAATATGGCTGTCGGTAGCCGTCTTCCGCACGTCCGCATCCGGTCTGCTCGCCGCTGAATCTCGAATTCACTTGCCGGCCGGACTCTTCCGATCGTCAGGAGTGTCCCTATGTCTCGCCATTTCTCGACCGCCGATTCCGACTTGATCACCGATCGCCTCATGCTGCGATCGTGGACCGCCGATGAGGTGGCCGCCGTACTGGACGGCCGCCGCCTCGCCCACTGGGCTGAGGACTTCCCCGCCGAGGGCGACCGCGTCATCGTCTCCCTCGTCGCGGAGCATCCCGGCTGGTTGACCGAGTACGGCCACCGCCAGATCATCGAATGCGAAACCGGCCTCGTCGTCGGCTCGCTCGGCCTGTTCTGGCCGCCGGTGGACGGTGCGCTGGAGATCGGATACGGCGTCGTCGGCTCGCGGCAGGGTCGCGGGTACGCGACCGAGTCGACCAGCGCCCTCGCCGAATTCGCGCTGACCACAACGGAAGTGCACACCGTATACGCGAATGTGGAGCTGTCGAACCCGGCCTCGATCCGCGTACTGGAGAAGGCCGGATTCCAGCACTGGGCTACAGCAGACGATAAGGCCCGCTTCCGCATTATCGCGGCGGACTGATCGCCGGGACCGGCGTGTGGGGCGGGTGTGCACCACTCGAACCGCGCGCCGGTCGCGCTGCCCGGTGCAAACCGGATGGCGAGGGTGGGCCGACGATGCGGGAACCGCGGGTCGAGCGGGAACGGCCCGTCAGCGGTGGTTCACCACGTTGACGATGGTGCCGCTCGGGTCGCGGACGAAAAAGCGGCGCACGCCCCATGGTTCGTCGCGCAGTGCGTACACGATGTCGGCGCCCGCGGCGACCATGTCGTCGTGCACGGCATCGACCTCGTCGACCTCGACGCTCATATCGGGTTGCAGCTGTTCGGCTTCCGGGCCGACGAGCAGGACCTGGGCGGTCGGGTTGGAGGGCGAGGCCATCGTCACCACCCAGCCGAGATCCATGGCCTCTTCGAAGCCGAGCAGCTTGTAGAACTCGCGGCTGCTCTCCATGTCGTCGGTGCGGATGTCGGGGGTGGCGCGACGAATGGTCATTACTGCTCCTCCGGCTTATTCGGACTCGGCCTCGGATCGGGACAAAGCGTCCTCGACGCGCTTACGTGCGCCGGCGAGATGTTCCTCGCAGCGGTTGGCCAGTGCCTCGCCGCGCTCCCACAGCGCGAGCGAATCGTCGAGGTCCATACCGCCCTGCTCGAGCATTTTCACGACGTTGACCAGTTCGTCGCGGGCGCGTTCATAGCCGAAGGTGGCGATCTCGGCCAGCTCGGTGTCGGCGTCCTTGCCGGAGTCGGCCACGGTCATTTCCTCCCTGCTTCGGTGTTTTCGGTGGGCTCGGCGACCACTGTTCGGGTGCCGAGCTGTTGGGTGCCGAGCGCGGCGGCGGTCACGGCGCCGTCGGCGACGCGGATACGCAGCTGACTGCCCGCGGGCGCGTCGTCGATCGAGCGCACTACATGCCGCTCCTTACCGTTCACACGCTGCACGACAGCGTAGCCACGGGCCAGCGTCGCGGCCGGGCCCACCGCGGTCAACTTCTCGCGTAGATGGCGCGTTGCCGTGGCTTCGGTGCGGATCAGATGTTCGGCGGTGCGTCTGGTCGCAGTGCGCAGTCGTTCGACTTCTTCGTAGCGGCGTTCGAGTTCGCGCAGTGGATCGGCGAGTACCGGCCGGGAACGCAGCTGCACCAGCGCCCTGGTTTCGCGGTCGACCCAGCCGCGCAGCGCGGCCGCCGAGCGAGCTCGCATATCGCGCACACCGGCCAGCTCGGCGGCGGCGTCGGGCACGATGCGCTTGGCGGCGTCGGTGGGGGTGGCCGCGCGCAGGTCGGCGACCAGATCGCTGAGCGGGTTGTCGGGTTCGTGGCCGATCGCGCTGACGATCGGGGTGGTCGCGGCGACGATCGCGCGGCACAGTGCCTCGTCGGAGAAGGCCAGCAGATCCTCGACGCTGCCGCCGCCGCGGGCGAGCACAATCACCTCGACGGCTGGGTCGCGGTCGAGCTCGGCCAGCGCCTCCAGCATTTGCGGCACCGCGGTCGGGCCCTGCACCGCGGTATTGCGAATCTCGAAATGCACTGCGGGCCAACGATTGCGGGCCACGGTGAGGACATCTCGCTCGGCGGCGCTGGCCCGGCCGGTGATGAGGCCGACGGTCTTGGGCAGGAATGGGATCGGTCGCTTCAGCCGGGGATCGAACAGACCCTCGGCGCCGAGCAGCGCCTTCAGGCGTTCGATGCGGGCCAGCAGCTCACCGATGCCGACCGGGCGAATCTCGATGACGCGCAATGACACTGTGCCGCGGCCGGTGAAGAACGAAAGCTTGCCATAGACCACCACCCTGCTGCCTTCTTGCAGCGGGACAGGCGATTTGCGGATCAAGTCGGGGTCGCAGGTCACCGACAACGACATGTCGGCGGATGGATCGCGCAAAACCAGGAACGCGGTGCGGGTGCCGGGGCGCAGATTGATCTGGGTGATCTGGCCCTCGACCCAGATACTGCCGAGCCGATCGATCCATTGCGCGACCTTGATGGCCACCGAACGCACCGGCCACGGTTGCTCGGCGGAATTGGCCGGCGCGGCTTTGGCCGAATCGGCCGGACGGGCGGGTTGGCCGGAGGACACCCGGCCAACCGTCGACGAAGACGTCGGGGGTTCGGTCACTGGGCCCGCACGGTGGCGATCCGGTTCGTCAGCATGGTGATGAACGGCGCGCGGGCGCGAGTCTGCTGCTCGTAATCCAGCAGCGCGCTCAGATCCTCGACGGTCAGCATGCGCAGGCGGGCACGTAGCTGGGCCAGGGTCATGTTGGCGTAGTCGTAGCGGGTGGCGACTTCCGGTTCGGTGATCTCCGGCTCGGGCTCGTCGGTGTCGGGGGCAGCGGTTTCCTGCTCGGCGGTTTCCGGTTCGATGAGGGTCTGCACGGCGGAGCTGTGGCCGTTGGACCGATATTCGGTGGGTTCCTCGGCGGTGTACAGGTCGAAACGGCTGGATCGTGCGGTGGCGGGGGTATCGGAGCCGAGGGTTTGCTCGGGTGCCTCGTCCTCGTCGAACGTGGCCCACTCGGGTTGTTCCACGGGGCTATTGGTGAACTGCTCGAAGACCGCGTCGCCCTTGAGGGCGAGGCTGGTCACGAACTGTTGGATGTGCATCGTGGTCTGCAACATCTGGCTGATCGCGGTGATCGGGAGATTCATTGCCGCCGTAGGTAGCCGACGGGTTTCTTCGATGGCATAAACGGCCGCACCGGCGGCGACGCGGGCCAGGAATGGTGGTCGGAACATGGTCCTAGCCTGCCCGAAGCGGGTTGTTATGCAAAGAACAGATGCGTATGTGTCACCGTCCGGCACCGTCATCCACCACCATTCCGGCCGATTCGTCCCAGACGGATGTCCGGACGTCACCCATATTGTTCCGCACCATGGCGTCGTGGCGGTGACCGGCCGCTGATCGATTCGTCCGGCGCACGTAAGCTGAACGGCATGTCTTCGGCCATATCCTTGAACCTCGGAATCGCCCGCTCGGCCGGCTCCGGATCTGCCGATGCCGACGGCGGAAAGCGAGTGCTACTCGCGGAGCCACGTGGGTACTGCGCCGGCGTGGACCGCGCGGTGGAAACGGTGGAGAAGAGCCTGGAGAAGCACGGTGCGCCGATCTATGTGCGCAAGGAGATCGTGCACAACCGGCATGTCGTGGAAACACTGCGTGAGCAGGGCGTTGTCTTCGTCGACGAGACCGACGAGGTGCCGGAGGGTGCGGTCGTGGTGTTCTCCGCGCATGGTGTCTCGCCCGCGGTGCACGAGTCGGCGGCAGCCCGCAATCTGCACACCATCGATGCGACCTGCCCGTTGGTGACCAAGGTGCATCAGGAAGCCAAGCGCTTCGCCCGCGACGACTACGACATCCTGCTGATCGGCCACGAAGGCCACGAGGAAGTCGAGGGCACCGCGGGGGAGGCCCCCGACCATGTACAGCTGGTGGACGGTCCCGATTCGGTGGATCGCGTCACAGTCCGCGACGAGTCCAAGGTCATCTGGCTGTCGCAGACCACGCTCAGCGTCGACGAGACGATGGAGACGGTCAAGCGGCTGCGCGAGCGGTTCCCCTCGCTGCAGGATCCGCCGAGCGACGACATCTGCTACGCCACCCAGAACCGTCAGGTCGCGGTCAAGGCGATGGCGCCGGAGTGCGATCTGGTGATCGTGGTCGGCTCGCGCAATTCGTCGAACTCGGTGCGGCTGGTCGAGGTGGCCCTCGGCGCCGGCGCCAAGGCTTCCTACCTGGTCGACTACGCCCGTGAAGTGGATCCGGCGTGGCTGGAGGGGGTGCGGACGGTCGGCATCACCTCCGGCGCTTCGGTGCCGGAAATCCTGGTCCGCGGTGTGCTGGACATGCTGGCCGAGCACGGCTTCGCCGATGTTCAGCCCGTCACCACCGCTAATGAGACGCTGGTGTTCGCGTTGCCGCGGGAGTTGCGCACGACTCGGAACTGAGCACTGTCGCACTGATCGCTGTTGCCCGGGGCCGTAATAGGCGCCCGGGCGCGGTCGCATCTACAGGTTCCCCGGCTTGCGCCGTTCGGTCCTGCTCGAATCACGTTCGCGGTAGCGGACATTGGGCTGCGGATGCGGCGGCGGTAGCTCGGCGCGCCCACGAGCTTCCGACCTGCGGTTCGGCTCGGCGCCTGCGCGCGGCATCGCGGCAGTAGGCCGGGCGGGGCCACGGTTGCCGCGGGGATATTTTGCGGTGGGACGGTCGTCGGCCCCGGGTTCCGCGGCGGTCGCGGCCAGCCGCGGCGGCGTATCGGCCACTTGCTCGCCGGAGCGTTTGCGGATTCGCGGCGATGCTTCATCGGCGTCGAGGTCGTCGGGTTCGGGCTCGGCGCGCTTGACCCGGCGGCGAGTGGATTCGGCCAGGGTGCGCGCGGACGTACCGGTCCGTGGGCGTTTCGGTGCGCTGCGTCCCCAGCTTGTGCCGCGCCTGGACTCGTCGGTGCGCTCGGAGGTTGCTTCGCGCCGGTGCAGCAGGATCCGGCCCGCGCCGATCGCCAGCACGAGCAGCGTGGCAATTGCCATCGTTGGGAACCTGTTCACCAACGGGATCGCCAGATTGAGCAGGATGTCCTTGATCGAGGTCGATTCGCGCCCGGTCAGTTGCTGATAGGCCAGCGGCACCGAAACGAACAGCAGCAGCGGCGGCAACACCATCGTGGTGAACAGTCCGCGGTAGCGCACGGCGAGTACCGCGATCACGCAGCCGACCACATACAGCGTCGCAAAGGTGCCGGTCAGCTCGCCGCCCTCGCCGCTGGCATCGATAAGGAACCCCAGAAACGTGCAGGCGACCGCGATCAGGACCGCTGCGCCGACCGGGATGCCCGGGACCGACGGCAGGATCGAACGATGCGGCGCGGGCACCCGGGATTGCACACGTTGGGAAGCAGCCACGCTATGAACACTAACTGCCATCACGCTCGGTGGTGTTACGGCACGTCCATTGTCCGGGCTAATCGTCGGCGTCGGCGAAGCCCACCGCGCGCGGCCAGGAATCCACACGATGGATTGCTGGCACCTCGCGTTCAGCTATTTCCAGGTCGTGCAATTTGCGTGCGGTGACCATCACCCGCGACTCCACGGATGCGACGGTGTAGTTGAAAGCGTCCACGGCCTTACCGAGTTGTGCGCCGAGCCGGTCCAAATGCTTGCCGGTCATGCCGAGCCGGGCGTACAGCTCCCTACCCAATTGCTGAACGGTTGCCATGTCCCGAGACAATGCCTCTTGACGCCAGCTGAACGCGATCGTGCGGAGCAAAGCGATCAATGTCGTCGGCGTTGCGAGGATCACGTTGCGGCCGAACGCGTGCTCCAGCAGTCCGGAATCCGTGGTCAGCGCGGCATCGAGGAAAGGGTCACCCGGCACGAACAAGACGACGAACTCCGGTGTCGGGTCGAATGCGGTCCAATATGCCTTGTCGGCCAGCTGATCGATGTGGGAGCGCAGATGCTTGGCGTGCCTGCCGAGCAGTTCGGCGCGCACGTCGGGATCATCGGCCATGGTTGCGTCGAGATAGGCGGTGAACGGCACCTTGGCGTCCACGATGATCTGCCGGTCGCCCGCCAGGTGGACCACCAGGTCGGGTCGGACCATGGCGGTTCGTTCGGAAGTTCCGTCGCCGCGCGTGGCCTTGGTCACCTGGGTGTCGAAATCACAGTGCCTGCTCATGCCTGCCAGCTCGACCACCCGCTCCAATTGGATCTCGCCCCACCGCCCGCGCACCTGTGGCGCGCGCAACGCCGCGACGAGCTGACTGGTCTGGCTGGTGAGCTGGTGCGAGGTGCGCTGCATGCCCGCAACCTGTTCGCGCAGGCTGGAATAGGCATTGATGCGATGATGCTCGACCTGCTGGATGTGCTGATTCAGCGCGCCGACCGCTTCACGCAACGGATCGACCATGGCGCCGATGGCATGCGAATGCCTGCGCGCCGCATCCTCATTGGCCGCAGTGAGCGACTGCCGTAGCAACCGTTCGTTATCGGCGGCCGCCGACAATCTCGCCTCCGCGGCCGTCGCCCGATGCCCCGCGCGCGCCGCGTGCCCGAGCCAGCCGAGGCCGACCCCCGCGGCGAATACCAGCATCAGTGCGACGAGCATCGGTGCGGTCATAGCGCAGATAGTGCCGCACTCCACCGACAAGAAACGAATCCGCCGAGCTACCGGGCAGCAGCACCTCGACAAACAGCCGCGGAACCGCACCGACAGCGTGCGCGGCCGCTTGCCGCGGCGAGCTCAGCAAACCGCGCTGCGCTATCGACTGACATCGAGTGAAGCCCAGACCGGCACCACCCGAAACCACCAAGAACCGAGTCGCACAAGCGCCGCTCCTCGCCCTCCGCGCCGCTGGCGCATCCACCGAAGTCGCGATCATCCCCATCGAACACGTCCTCGGCACTGTGACACCTTCCGAGAGCGGCGAGACCCCAGCCCAAGTGTCCGCAGCCCGTCCTACCTCCACAACAGCCACTGCGCATCCACCGAAGTCGCAAGCCTCGCCACTGGACGCGCCCGCGCGGGACGAGGCACCCTCCGCGCCAGCGAGCGTCTGCACCTCACCTCCACACCAGCCGAAGCGCATCGACCAAAGTCGCAAGCTCGGTTACCGACTCCCTCACTCGGCACGATGATGTCTTCCGAGCGAAGCGAGACCGAGCACTAGAGTTCGCGGCCCGTCTCGCTTCCGAGTCGTCGAAGCGCATGCGCCGCAGGCGCGAGTCTCGACGGCTCGGAAGCGAGACCAAGGGGGCCGCGAACACGCCGCGCCGCAGGCGCTGCCAAAAAATTGAGTCTGTCGGTGGGTTCGCCTACGGTTTCGCGGCATGCGGATGTTGCACACCTCGGACTGGCACATCGGCCGCACGTTCCATGGGGTCGACCTCCTAACCGACCAAGCTCGGTCGCTGGCTGCCATCGCCGACCTGGTGGTCGCGGAGTCGGTGGACGTCGTTGTGGTGCCGGGCGACGTGTACGACAGGTCCATCCCGAGCTCCGATGCGATCGCCGTATGTAATCGAGGTTTCGAGGCCATCCGCGCGGCCGGAGCGCAGATCGTCGCGACCGCTGGCAACCATGATTCTCCCGCCCGCCTCGGCGCGGGAGCCAGTTTCGCGGCCGCGGGCGGTCTGTATCTGCGCACCACCGTCGCCGATGCCGACCGGCCGGTACTGCTGACCGACGAACACGGTGAGGTCGCCTTCTACGGGATCCCCTACCTGGAGCCGGAGATCACCCGCGCCGAACTCGGTGTGCCGCAGGCACGTTCGCATGCGGAGATCCTGGACGCAGCCATGGGCCGGATACGGGCCGATATCGCCGCGCGGCCGGGAACGCGCACGGTGGTGCTCGCACACGCCTTCGTCGTCGGTGGGGAAGCGACAGGCTCGGAGCGATCCATTTCGGTCGGCGGGGTGGAGACGGTGCCGATGTCGGCATTCGAGGGCATCGACTACGTTGCCCTCGGTCACCTGCATTCGCCACAGTCCCTGTCGGAGTCGGTCCGCTACTCGGGTTCACCGCTGCCGTACTCGTTCGCGGAGAACTCCCACCGCAAAGCCGTCTGGATCATCGATCTGGATGCCGAAGGGCTGCAATCGGTGCGCCGCCACGACCTGCCGCCGGTGCGCGGGCTGAGCAAGCTCACCGGCACTCTCGACGAACTGCTCGCCGACCCGGTGCACACCGCGGCCGAGGACCATTACGTCTCGGCCACCCTCACCGACCACGCGCGCCCCGTCGATGCCATGCGCAAGCTCCGCGAACGCTTCCCGCATGCCGTGCACGTGGAATGGGCACGCCCGGAGGGCAATCCGGAGCTGCGCTACCGTGAACGAGTGCACGGCCGCCGCGACACCGATGTAGCGCAGAGCTTCCTCGCCGATGTCCGTGGGGTGCCGACCGCAAGCGACATGCAGTGGCTGGAACGAGCTCTCGCGGCGGCAGTCACCGAACCGGACGCGGTAACGGCGGCGAGCGGCACGACCCAGGAATTGTCCGCGTGAGCACGGACGCTCGCGCCGGTGGAGGGCGATCCGGGCTACCGCTTCGCGTGTCGGACGTGGATCGGGTGACCTCGGGTGGCGCAGAACCAACGTGGCCGGGCTCGAGGTTGCGGGCCTGCGGTGACCACCGGCTCCGCTCCGCGATACATCTGTCTGCGCTGCCTGGCGTCGGGGCCGTCGCGTGAGACTGCACCGGCTCGAGATGACCGCGTTCGGCCCGTTCGCCGGAACAACAGTCGTCGACTTCGACGCGCTCGGCGCGGACGGGTTGTTCCTGCTGCACGGCCAGACCGGTGCGGGCAAAACCACCGTGCTGGATGCGATCGCGTTCGCGCTGTACAACAAGGTGCCCGGCGCACGCGGCGAGGGAAAGCGGTTGCATTCCGATCATGCGCCCGAGCAGACGCCGCCACGCGTGGTTTTGGAGGCGACGCTCGGCGGGCGGCGAGTGCGGTTGACGCGCACCGCAGAGTTCGAGCGGCCCAAGGTGCGTGGCAGCGGCGTCCGTACCGAACAGGCCAAAGCGACGTTGGAATGGTTGGATGGGCAGGGCCAGAACCTCTCTCGCATACCGGATATCGGCGAGGAAATAGTCCGATTGCTCGGTATGAGTGCCGAACAGTTCTTCCAGGTGGTGTTGCTGCCACAGGGTGATTTCGCGCGATTCCTGCGATCGGACAACGAGGATCGCGAGAAGCTGCTCGAAAAGCTCTTCGACACCGAACGATTCGGCACGGCCGAGCAGTGGCTGGCCGACAAGCGCCGAGCGTCGGCCGTCGAGGTCGAGGCGAGCAAGGACGGGATCAATCAACTGATCGCCGAGATTCGAGGTGCGGTGGGACTCGGCCGCGCCGAATCCGTCGAGACGCTGGAGGCGGTGTCGTGGTCGCAGGACCTGCTCGCCACCGCCCGTGCCGAACTGGCGGCTGCCGCAGCGGAATCCGAAGGTAGGCAACAAGAGTCGGTGCGCGTGCGGACCCTCGCCGAGCAGCAGCGCCGGGTGCACGAGCTGCGCCGCCGGATGGCAGTCGCCCGACAACAGCTCGACGAGTACATCAGCGGTGCCGTGCACCGCGCTGATCTGCAAGCCGAACTCGAATCAGCCCGTCGCGCAGCGCCGGTCGACGAGGCGATCGGCGAGGCTCGTGCGGCCGTCATGCACGCGCGCCGCAAGGCCGACGAATCTCAGCGCATCGCCGCGCGACTGGCCGGCCTGCTCGGCGAACCAGCGGCCGCCGATATCGCTGGGATCGACCTGATTGCCATCGAGGCTGGTGCCGACGCGTCCCCGATCGCCGGTGTAGACGCCGATATCGATGCGGCCATTCGGCGGTGGAGCGGTCAGATCGGCGCGCTCGACGAGGTCGCCGCCGACGCGGCCGTAGCGACCACGCTGACCACTGAGCTGTCCGGCCTGCACGACGAGGCCGCCACACTGACCGCCCGGGTCTGCGAGCTGACTCGGCTGCGCGAAGAGCTCCCCGGATCGATCGTCACCACAGAGGGCAGGCTGCGCGAGGCCACCGAGGCCGCGGCTTCGCTGCCCGGGGTGTCCGCCGAATGCGAACGCCTGCAGATCGCGGCGGCAGCCGCCGTCGAGATCGCCGGACACAGAAGCGCTCTCGACCGTGCACGGATCGAATTCGAGTCGACCCGCACCGCGCACAACGACGCCAAAGAACGGGTGCTGGACCTGCGTGAGCGCAGGCTGGCCGGGATGGCCGCCGAACTCGCCGGACAGCTGTCGGAAGGACAGCCGTGCACGGTGTGCGGCTCCGCCGACCATCCCGCGCCCGCCCGGCCGGCTGCCAGCGCCGTATCCAAGGATGCCGAGGATGCCGCGGCCGCAGCGGAACGCGCCGCCGAGGACGCCCGCGACCGCGTGCTGTCGCACATCACCACCTTGGAACGCGACATCGAGGCGCTGATCGCGCGCGGCGGCGATGCCGACCGAGTCGAACTGGCCGCCACGCTGCGCGCCGCCACCGATCGCTACGAGGACGCCGCCGAACTTGCGGGCCGGTCCGAGGGCCTCACGGCCGAGCTGTCCCGCCTGCGGGCCGATGAACTGCGCCTGCACGAGGAACTCCGTCGATCCGACACCCGCCGGAGCACGGTCGCCGCAGGCATCTCGGCCACGACCACCCGCCTCGCCGAACTCACCGCCCGGCTGCGCGCCGCCGCCGGTGCTGACGAGACGATTGATCGCCGCCGCGCCCGCCTGCACACTCTGATCGCCGACGCCACCGCGCTGCGCGACGCGCGCCATGACGCCGCGACTGCCGCCGAACAGGTGACCGTAGTCGCCGACCGCGTCGAAAGTCTCGCAATAGCAGCGGGTTTTGCAGTGGCCGGAGATCCGCCGGATCCGCGGCGAGGCGTCGTCGATACCAACAGTTCGGCTGCAGATAGCGAACCGGTCGATGCGCGTGCGCTCGGTACGGGATCCGAACCAGCCGCCGTACGGCGCGACGACGTGGCTATGCTGACCGCCTACGCGCGGGTGGTGACGGCGGCCGCGCGCACAGCGCAGCGGCAAGCCGAGATCGAAGCCGAGCTGGTGACCGCAGACCGGGCTCGCGCCCACGCGGAAGCCGTTCTCGCGGAACCGGATATCCAAGCGGCGGCCAGAGCCGAACCCGGCGATCTCGCGGAGCTGGAGGCGTTGGTGACCGCCACGCAGGCCGAGCTGAACGTCGCGGTCGCCGCGCACGCGGAGGCGTCACGTCGGGTGAGCCAGTTGGAGCGTCTCGGCGGTCAGCTGTGGGCGGCGGTGGAGCGCATCGCCCCCGTGCAGCGCGCCCATGAGGAGCTCGCCGCGCTGGCCGAGGTGGTCGCCGGCAGGGGCGAGAACAACCGTCGAATGTCCTTGCGCTCCTATGTGCTCGCCGCTCGCCTCGAGGAGGTCGCACTGGCCGGATCGGTCCGGCTGCGCCGAATGTCGGGTGGCCGCTACGAATTCGTCCATTCCGACAAGGCCGGCCCGCGTGGCCGTCGCGGCGGCCTCGGTCTCGATATCCGCGACGACTACACCGGCGCTGTTCGCCCCGCGAAAACCCTCTCCGGTGGCGAAACCTTCATGGCCTCACTATCATTGGCGCTCGGTCTGGCGGACACGGTCGCCGCCGAGTCGGGCGGCCTGGTCCTGGACACCCTCTTCATCGACGAAGGTTTCGGTGGCCTCGACGCCGACACGCTCGATGCTGTGATGGGCGTATTGGACGAACTCCGTGACGGCGGCCGGGTAGTCGGTGTTGTCAGCCATGTCGACGAAATGCGCCAACGCATCCCGAGCCGCCTGCACGTCCTGCGTGGCCGCGCAGGCTCCCGCCTCGAAACTACTGTCGCCTGATTTTCCCTCGGCACCGGCGACGAGCGCAGCCGTCGGCCACAACGGCACCGCCTTGTTCGCCGCCGCGATGTTTCGCCGACGTAGTGCAGGAAGTGCGGGCGCGTCGATGTCGGCCACGGCGTTCGGCTGTCAGGAATTCGGGTCGGTCCTCAGACTGCTCAGTCCCAGCTGATACGTGGGGCTTTCGTGGTTGAGCAGCCAGCGCTTCACCTCCAGTCCCCAGCGGAAGCCGCCGAGAGCGCCACCGATGCGGAAGATGCGATGGCAGGGGACGAAGAGGGCGGCGGCGTTGCGCGCACAGGCGTTGGCGGCCGCGCGGGTGGCGTTGGGGCGGCCGGAGATCACGGCATAGTCGGTGTAGGTGATCGGGCTCCCCGCGGGGACGGTCCGCAGCACTTCCCACGCGTGCACGAGGAATTCGCCGGATTGCTGGCGGACGGGAATGTCGTCGATCGCCGTCAGATCACCGTCGTGATAGGCGGTGATCGCTCGGGTCACTTCGCCGAGGGAATCACGGTGGCGTAATTCGGCGGGTCGCAGGCTCGGGTGGATCAGCCCGCGCAGGTTCTCGGCGTCGGCGGTCCAGCCGGAGGCCAATACCGCCCCGTCGGCATCCACCAGTGCCGTGAATGGGCCGATCGGCGTTTCGGTGATTGCGAAATCAGCTGTGGTGGTTGCTGGTTGGACAGTTTCGTGGGGAATTGCAATCGCAGCAGTCACGATTGGGCACTCGCTTTCGAGTTGGCAGGGGTGATCAGGAGTTGGTGCGTGGCTTCGAACGAGCCGCCGCCTTGGTGCCGCGGCCCGCCAGTGCCGTCTTCCACAGGTGCATGGACAGATACGAACGCCACGGCGCCCAGCGGGAGGTGTCGGTGAGGTCGAGGCCGAGCAGGCCGGCGCCCTGCCGTACCACCAGGTCGGTATCGAGCAGGATGTCCGGGTCGGCGAGCAGGCGCATGGTGACGTAGTCGGCGGTCCACGGTCCGACACCATCGAGACCCATGAGTTCGCGCCGCAAATCCGTTGCGGTGCGGCCTTGGTGCAGCACGAGCTCGCCTGCGGCGAGTGCCTCGGCGACGGCGAGGATCGAGCGGATACGCCGCGCGGGGCCGGTCAGTACCTCCGCGCCGCGTTCGGCGATCGCGTCGGGAGTCGGGAAGAGCAACGGCACCGGTCCATCCACGTGCTCGCCGAGTGCCTCGACCAGCCGCGCGGTGTGGGTGGCGGCCGCGGAGACCGAGATCTGTTGCCCGATCATGGTGCGTAGCAACAACTCCGGTCCATCCAGGCACCCGGGCACCCGGATTCCCGGTGTGAAGGCAGGCTGACGGTGATCAGTGGTGCGTACGGTCACACCGACATTGAACGGGTGCTGTGCGGGTGCGGTCCCCGCGTCGGGCAGGTCGGCACCGTCGGGTATGAACTCCGCAGCGTCGGGGCGGTGTGCCGCCGCTCGCCGCGAGGCCACCGTTTCGTAGTCCAATCGGGTCACCCGGCTCTGCTCCGTCGGCACAGCGGCGGGACCGGCACCGAGCGCCTCATCGATGCCGACCGGGTCGGCGTCCAGATCCAGCAGATGGCGTACGCGCGCGACGGTCGGGGCCAGGTCACGCATATCGTGCAGCGCCAGTTCGGCGCGCACATGGTCGCTTTGGAAGCTCAGCCGGATCGTTGCGTGCCCGTGCGGCGTGCGCAGGTTTCTCGTGTAGGCGCGGTCCTCCCACAGCTCCATCCCGGGGGCCACATGTGAAGACAGGAACCACTCCAGCCACGCCCGATCCAGCGGCTCCCGGTAGGGCAACCGCAGTGTCAGCGAACCATTCGTCGGCGCGACCACCTGACCGTTCCCCGAGCGCGTCACCCGCTGGGCCTCGGTGCGCATGGTGGTTGGGCTGACCGCGAACACTTCGCGCACGGTGTCGTTGAACTGACGGATACTGGCGAATCCGGCGGCGAAGGCGATGTCGGACATCGGCATGCTGGTGGTCTGGATCAGCAGCCGGGCCGTGTGCGCGCGGTGCGCTCGCGCCAAGGCCAGCGGCCCGGCGCCGAGCTCGGTGGTGAGCACCCGGGTCAGCTGGCGTTGCGAGTAGCCGAGCGTTGCGGCAAGCGCGGGCACCCCGCCGCGTTCGATGACGCCGTCACCGATGAGCCGCATCGCTCGGGCGGCCAGATCTGCGCGGGTGTTCCAGAGCGGCGATCCCGGCGCGGCATCGGGCAGACAGCGGCGGCATGCGCGATATCCGGCCTGTTGTGCTGCCGCGGCCGTCGGCAGGAAGGTCACATTGGTCGGCTTCGGCGTGATCGCCGGACACGAAGGGCGGCAATAGATTCCGGTGGTGCGCACCGCCGTGAAGAACTGGCCGTCGAAGCGGGAGTCCTTGGTGGACACCGCCCGGTAGCAGCGCTCGAAATCCAATGCCGTGATCGTCACCCCAACCACAATGGCAGCAACCCTCGTTGTGCGCTAGCGGAAATCCGCCACTACCCCCTTGGGGGCTCAGCAGCAGCGGTTGCTGGGGTTGCGATCGGCGTCGGCGTGGCGGGTACGCCAGTACTCCCGTTCGGTGGGGATTTCGCAGCCGGGATGGGCTCGGCGCAGGTGCGCGATATAGCGCTGATAGTCCTGACCGCCGAGAACTGAGTTGAACCACCAGCCGAGCGCGCGCACCGTAGTGCCGCAGGCGGTTGCGGCTGCGCGCAGCCGCGCACCGGCCGGTCGCGGAGACCGGCCGGTGCGCGGGGCGTCGGATGCGGTCAATGCCCTCGGGCGTGTGCGGCGCCCGGCGCGCGGACCTGCCCCGATTCGATCAGGGCGTCCCATTCCTTCTGTACTTCCTTCTCCGCGGGAGTGGCGATGAACCCACGTGGCGCGAAGATTTTCGAGGGTTCCTCCGGTGATTCGCTGCTCGGGCCGCCGCCCGCACGCCACGCGCGCACACAGACCACGACGCCGACCACCGCCACGATCAGCACGAGCACCGCGAAGATGATCGACAAACTGCCCTGGATGAACGTGTTGCGCACGATCTTGTCCATGTCGTCGACATTCTTGGCAGGCGCCAACAGCTTTCCGGCATCGCGGGCCGTGCTGTAGTTACTGTGCTGCTTCCAGTATCCCAGCTTCGGATCGGCCGAGAAGATCTTCTGCCAGGACGCGGTCATGGTCACTGTCAGATCCCAGATCAGCGGCAGCGCCGGGATCCAGGCCCACTTGACCAGGCCCTTCTTGATCAGAATGGTCAGCACAACGGTCAGCGCGATTGCCGCGAGCAGCTGGTTGGAAATGCCGAACAGCGGATACAGCGTGTAGATGCCGCCCAGTGGATCGGTGACACCCATCAGCAGCACCGAACCCCATGCGGCGACCACGACGGCCGAGCAGATCCACGCGCCGGGCCGCCACGACGGGTCCTTGAACTTCTTGGCGGGGCCGCCGAGATTGCCGAGGGAGTCCGAGAGCATGAAGCGCGCGACACGGGTGCCCGCGTCGATCGTGGTGAGGATGAACAGCGCTTCGAACATGATCGCGAAGTGGTACCAGAACGCCTTCATGCCGGAGCCGCCGAGGAACTGCGACATCACCTGGGACATACCCACCGCCAGCGTCGGCGCGCCACCGGTGCGCGAGACGATGCTGGTCTCGCCGACCTCGGTCGCGGCCCTGGTGAGTTCTGCGGCGGTGATGGGGTCACCGCTGAGCCCGAGCGAATTGGTGTAGGCGGCCGCCTTGTCGGCGGTTCCGCCGGTGAGCCCGGCGCCCGCGTTCATCGCAAAGTACAGGTGCTGGTCGATGATGCTGGCGGTGATAATCGCCATGATCGCGACGAACGACTCCATCAGCATGCCGCCGTAGCCGATCATCCGCGCGTGCGACTGCTTCTCCAGCAGCTTGGGCGTGGTGCCGGAGGAGACAAGGGAGTGGAATCCCGACAGCGCACCACACGCGATGGTGATGAACAGGAACGGGAACAGACTGCCGGCGAAGGACGGACCGTTGCCGGTGTGCGCGAACTCCGACACCGCGGGGGCCTTCAGCACCGGCATGGTGATCACGATGCCGATGGCGAGCAGGCCGATGGTGCCGATCTTCATGAAGGTCGACAGGTAATCGCGCGGTGCGAGCAGCAGCCACACCGGCAGCACCGAGGCGACGAAGCCGTAGAGGATCAGCATCCACGCGATGGTGGTGCCGGACAGGGTGAACAGGTCACGGCCCCAACCGGACTCGGAGACCCAGCGCCCGGAAATAATGGCGAGCAGCAACAGTGCGAACCCGACAACGGAGACCTCCCCGACCCGGCCCGGTCGCACGTACCGCAGGTAGACGCCCATGAAAAGGGCGATCGGGATGGTCATGCCGATGGAGAACACGCCCCACGGGCTGCCACCGTGCAGTTGGCCGTCCGCGCCCTTGACCGCGGCGAGCGCCTGCACGACCACGATGCCGAGCACCGCGAGCAGGATCATCATGATCACCAGCACCGCAACGATCGCCGCGACGCCGCCGATCGGGCCGAGCTCGTCACGGGCCATCTGCCCGAGCGAACGGCCGCGGCGCTTCGACGAGGCCCACAGCACCAGGTAGTCCTGCACCGCACCCGCGAAAACGACGCCGACGATGATCCAGATCGTGCCCGGCAGGTAGCCCATTTGCGCGGCGAGCACCGGACCGACCAGCGGACCAGCGCCCGCGATGGCGGCGAAGTGGTGTCCGAAGAGCACCCGCCGGTCCATCGGCATATAGTCCTTGCCGTTTTCCATTTCTTCAGCGGGCGTTGCCACGTCGTCGCGCGGCTTGGTGATCTTGTATTCGATGAGCCTTGCGTAGAACTGGAAAGCGATCACGTAGCTACAGACCGCCGCGATCACGATCCACACGGCGTTGACGTTCTCGCCTCGTGCGATGGCGACCACGGCCCACGCGACCGCGCCGAGAACCGCGATGACGGCGAACACCGCCTTCTTGGCCGGGGTTATCGGAGACCGATCGACAACGCCGACGGGCGGCAATTCGGGATCGGTCCGTAAATATTCGATTGTCGCCATCCGCCCTACTCTCCTGTAAAACGCGCAGGATCTTGCTGAAACACGTGACAACGTATCCGATCGGTGACGGCGTGCGGGCGCGTTTCCCGACTCCTTCGGCCGACGTTAAATATTGTTCGTGTGTCGGCCATCACCTCGGTGTTGCCGGACGTATGCTGCCATGCGGTTCGTGATGCGCTACATCCGCCCCGAGGAGGGCTGACCTGTATCCCACCCGGTGTCCCCACTTCTGGCAGTTCGCGATGCGCTGTGTCCGAATGGACCAGGGTTAGTTTCGATCGCCATGCATCCACCTCAGCTGGATTCAACGCAACCCGCCCCGCCGGTTCGGCAGCTACGCCGGCGCACGCTGCTGGCTTCGGCCCTGGCCGCGCCGCTGCTCGCCACCGGGTGCGGCGCCGACGACGACGCCTTGACCTTCTTCTTCGGCGCCCGGCCACAGGAAGCGCGGGTCCGGCAGCGGATCATTCAGGAATTCCAGAAAACCCACCCGGACATCAAGATTCGCACCATTGTGTCGGGGCCCGATGCGCTGCAGCAGATGCTCACCTATTGTGCGGGCGGCAAATGTCCCGACATCATCATGGCCTGGGAACTGCTCTACGCCAGTCTCGCCGAGCGCGGCGTGCTCCTGGACCTCAACCCGTTGCTCCAGCGCGACGCCGAGCACGCCGCCGCGCTGCGAAGTGACGGATTCCCGACGCTGTATGACACATTCACCTATTCCGGTGGGCAATACGCGCTGCCCGAGCAGTGGTCCGGGGTGTTCCTCTATTACAACCGGCAGCTGTTCGCCGAGGCCGGACCAACTCCGCCCGCCCGCTGGACCGAGGCGTGGAGTTTCGCTGAATTCCTCGACACGACAAAGGCTCTCACCCACCGCGAGTCCTCGGGCCGAACGCGGCAATGGGGCTTCACCGACGCCTGGGTGCCGTACTTCTCGGCGGCCTGCTTCGGCATGAACAACGGGGTGGAGTGGTTCACGCCGTCGGTGGGGCCGACCAGAACCAATCTCGGCGATCCCCGGTTCGCCGAGGGATTCCAGTTCTACGCCGATCTCGCGGTGCGGCATCACGTCGCGCCGAGAGTCGCTGACCAGCAATCGGTTTCGGCGCCCGACCTGTTCCGGCGTGGCAAGGCCGGGATGATGATGGGCGGGCACTGGCTGTACTCCGAATTCGTCGGCAAGAAGGACCTCGATGTCGATCTCACGGTGCTGCCGGTCGGTCCACATGGTGGTCCCGGCGCGATCACCGATGTGGGATGCACCGGTCTGTCCATCGCGGCGGACAGCCCGCGCATCGAACAGGCCTGGGAATTCGTCAAATTCGCGACCGGCCCGGTAGGCCAGGCCATCATCGCCGCCTCGGGTCTGTTCGTCCCCGTCCTGAAATCGGCCATGGGTTCGCGCGGTTTCGCCGACGCGCACCGCGAAATCCGCAACCTGGAAGTCCTCACCGGCGGCCCCGCCGGCTCCCGCCCACTCCCGGTCACCCCCGCCTGGGGCAAGGTTTCGGCCCTGCTCGAACGCGGCGGCAACCGAGTCCTCCGCGGCGCCGCCACCGCGGCTTCCCTCAACGGCGACTTCACCACCGACATCAACGCCCTCCTGGAGCCCACCACATGACCACGCTGCGCGAGCGCCTGTCGAGCGGCACCGGGCTGCGGCGAACCTCGACCAGTGCCCACCACCCTGTGTCACTCGGCGAACGCGGGCGGCTGGCCCGGCAGCGAGAGCGGGCGGGATGGTTGTTCGTGGCGCCGAACCTGGCGGCGGTGGGGGTATTTTTGCTTTTTCCGTTGGGGTTTTCGCTGTATTTGAGCTTTCACGCGTGGGATTTGTTCAGTGCGCCCCGCTTCGTGGGGTTGGCGAACTATCGGCGGTTGTTCGCGGCGGATCCGCTGTTTCTCATCGCGTTACGGAATACGGCGGCTTTCACGGTGCTGACGCTGGTGCCGACGGTGGTGATCGGGTTGGGCGTCGCCGCGGTGCTCAACCGAAAGTTGATGGGTATCGGCATCTTTCGGACCATCGCGTTTCTACCGTTGGTGGCTTCCACCGTGGCCATGGCTGTGGTGTGGCGGTTCATTTTCACCAGTGACGACGGGCTGCTCAACATCGTGTTCGGCTGGGTCGGTATCGATCCGCTGCCGTGGTTGATCGATCCGGACTGGGCGCTGGTGTCGCTGAGCATCGTGACCGTGTGGAAGAGCGTGCCTTTCGCGACGGTGATCCTGCTGGCCGCCATGCAGGGGGTGCCGGAGACGCTGTACGAGGCGGCGAAGATCGACGGGGCCGGTGGGCTGCGGCGGTTCTGGTCGATCACGGTGCCGCTGATTCGCGGACCGCTGTCGTTCGTCTTCGTCATCACGATCATCAGCTCGGTGCAGGCCTTCGACCAGGCGTATGCGCTGACCGGCGGTAACGGCGGGCCGGAGACGGGCACCTATCTGCTCGGAATCATGCTGTTCCAGAACGCATTCAGCTTCTATGAGGTCGGGTACGCGGCGGCGCTGGCCTGGGTGATCTTCGCGATCCTGCTGGTGGTGACCTTGGTGCAGTTGCGGTTCGCGCGGCGCGAGGAGATCGAATTGTGAACGCCTACAGGGTTGTTCGCCGTGCATCATCGATAGAGCGCAGCGCTGAAACAGTGGAGCGGCCGATGCGAGCCCCCGCCTGTGCACCGGCCACCGAGATCGGTGTCGCTGTCCGGGGCAGTCGGGTTCAGCGGGCAATCCTCCGGCGTACCCTGCGGGGCACCCTCGGCTATGTTGCTCTGGTAGGTATCGCCTGGTGCGCGCTCGCCCCGATCCTGTGGGCGCTGTCGGGCTCACTGAAGCGTGACGGCGAGATCACCGATCCGACACTGCTGCCCGCGCAACCGCAATGGTCGAACTATCGCGAGATCTTCGATCTGCTGCCGCTGGGCCGGATGTTGCTCAACACCACCGTCTATGCGCTGTGCGTCACCGCGGGACAGGTCTTCTTCTGCGCGCTGGCCGGATATGCCTTCGCCCGCCTGCGATTTCGCGGTCGCGACGCCTTGTTTCTCGCCTATCTCGGCACCCTCATGGTGCCGCTGACCGTCACGGTGATCCCGCAGTTTCTGATCATGCGCGCGTTCGGCTGGGTGGACACCCCATGGGCGATGATCGTGCCCGGCCTGTTCGGCAGCGCGTTCGGCACCTACATGATGCGCCAATTCTTCCGCACCCTGCCCGCGGAGCTCGAGGAAGCGGCCATCATCGACGGTTGCACCACCTGGCAGGTCTTCTGGCGCGTCCTGCTCCCGCACACCCGCCCCGCCCTCATGGTGCTGGCCGTCCTCACCTGGATCGGCGTCTGGAACGACTTCCTCTGGCCGCTGGTGATGATCCAGCGCAACGAGATTGCCACCGCCACTTTGGGTTTGGTGCGATTGCAAGGCCAATACCACACCCAATGGCCGATCCTGATGGCCGCCACCATGGTTCTGCTCGCCCCGCTGCTGGTGATCTACGCGATCGCGCAGAAGTCCTTCGTCAGCGGCATCGCACAGTCGGGAATGGGCGGCCGCTGAGTTCTGCTCGATCGCGCTGGTTACGCCCTTCCTCGGTCGAAATTCGATGCACGCCTGGTGAAACCGGCTTATCAGCGGTTTCCGGGCACCCGAGCCGTACCGTCTTCAGGATGCGCGCACGCGGCCGGGCGTCCATGGGCGAACCCGGCCGCGCTTGCCGCCGATCTACTCGCCCCAATAGGTGCCGAAGCTCCAGACATTGCCTTCGGGATCGCGGACGGTGAAGCCGCGAGAGCCGTAGTCCTCATCGCGCAGGCCGCGCACCACCTCGGCTCCCGCGGCGGTCGCGCGTGCGAAGAGGTCGTCGGGGTTGTCGCAGACGACGTAGGTGGAGTCGTTGCCGGGGGAGCGCTGTCCGAACACAGTGTCGTCGCGGCCGTGGGAGCCGAACATGATGCCGCCGCCGAGCGGCCAGCGTAGCTCGCCGTGTTCGACGATCGACGGGTCATCCTCGCGGGCATAGACGCCGGTTTCCTCGAAGCCGAAGGCCTCGACGAGGAACGCGGACATGGCGCGAGCGTCACGGAAGATCAGGCAGGGCCAGATCGCGGTGGCGGTGCGGGTGGTGCTGGTTGCTGTCGTGGGATTTGTCATGTCTCCAGCCTCATCCGGCGAACCCCGCGTCGTCTTGGACGGATGGAATCTCCTCGGCCAGCCAGGTCGTCGGGCTGCAGCCGGCCAAGTCCGCGAAGTCGCGGTTGAGGTGGGCCTGGTCGTAGTAGCCACAGGTGGCCGCGACCTGGGCAATGCTCACGAAGGACGGGGTGCGTTCGATCATGTGTCGCGCACGTTCGAATCGGGCGACCCGCGCGGCCAGCTTCGGGCCGAGGCCGAACTCCGCGCCGAAACGGCGGGCCAGGTGCTGCCGACTCCAGCCGATCTTCTCGGCCAGCGGACCGATGGGCGCGGTGCCGCCGGTATCGACCAAAGTCCGCCAGGCCCAGGTCAATTCGGGCGTCACCACCCGATCATGGCAGGCCAGATCGGTCAGTGCGCGATCGCACGCGGCGAAGCGATCCGGCCAGGCGGGCAATGTCTGGATTTGCTCCCACAGTTGGCGCCCGGCCAGGCCGATCACATCCGCAAATTCCATCGACAGGTTCCAGAGTTCGCCCGCGGGCATGCCGAACAGGGTGCGACAGCCCAGTGGAGTCAGGGCGATCGACACGCCCTCTTGAAAACCGTCGTGGGCGATGGTCGCACTGCTGGCCTGCAGGCCGCTGAGCACGCAGCCGTAATTGTCGGGTGTCTGTCGCGGATCGGTTTGCGCGACAACGTCGATGGTGTGCCCGATGGCGACGATGAACGTCATGTGCCGCGACGGCAGTCCCCGATGCAGTCCGGGCGCGAACCCGGACATGCGGTAGCCGACGTAGCGGTCGATGAAGGCCGCGAGCGCGGGTGCGGGTCGTGCCGTCACCACTTCGGTGGTCGGCTCCATGAACGTCACGCTACGCCCGTCGCCGGTTCCCGCAACCCGCCGTCAGAGCGCAACGCGGAACTGTGCTTGCCACAACTGCACCGGCCACCCGAAGTGCTCTGGTACACGTGCATCGGGCAGGCGGGGTCATGCATGATCGGCGCGCCGCCGGATCGTCGATGCCAACCGAGCGGCACCACAGGATGGGTTTGTCGCTCAGCTCGCGACATTGATGTGCGCGCGGATCAGCTGCGGGTCGGCCGCTGCGTCGAGCATGCATGTGGCGAGATCGGCCCTGGAGATTCTGATCCCGAACGTCACATTGCGCTCGATTGCGGTCCGGTAGGAGCCTTTCGCCGGCTTGTCGGTGAGCTGGGGTGCACGGATGATCGTCCAATCCAGCGCGGTGTCACGCACCGCTTGCTCGGCTGCGGCCATGTCGTCGAGGCTGTGTTGCAGCAGCGGACGCAGGATGAGCGGCTTGACCACGAAGCGGGTGAACCAGTCGTCGCCCGGCCCTGCGATTCTGGCGCTGTTGCTGACCAGGACGATGCGGCGGACGCCGACCGATTCCATGGCCTTGGTGATGGACAGGGCGGTGTCGGTCGCAACACTCGTCGGTCCTTTGTCTCTGGAGCCGATGGTGTCGAGCACCGCGTCCGCACCTCGGATCGCTTCCGTGAGCGATCCGGGGTCCATGACGTCGGCCGACGCGACACGGAGCTGGGGACGGTCCTGGATCGAGTGCACACCGCGGACCACCGCGGTCACCTGGTGCCCGGCCGCCAGGGCTTGGTGCACAAGGTGTTCGCCGGTGCGTCCGGTTGCTCCGAAAATTGTGAGTCGCATGACGGACCCTTCTAGTTGGTGAGTATTTACTAACCTAGGATGGGTGAGTACTTACTAACTTGTCAACCGGGAGGCACTGTGGGAACGCGCGATCAGATCCTCGACGCCGCCGCCGAGATCATGCGCAACCGTGGGGTGGCCTTCGCTACCACCAAGGAGATCGCCAAGGCCGCAGGGTATTCGGAAGCCGCGCTCTACAAGCACTTCAGCGACAAAGAAGACCTCATACTCAATGTCCTGCGGCATCGCATGCCGGGTTCGATCGAGGCCGGGCCGCAGCCGGGTGCGGCCACGGTGGAAGACAATCTCGCCGCGATGGCGCGCGGCGCACTGAGCTTCTATCAGCAATCGCTGCCACTGCTCGGTGGCCTGTTGGCGCAGCCGAAACGGATGGCGGCACACCGTGATTCGATGAATCGTCATGGCGCGGGTCCCGGTCGTGCGATCGCGGGCATCGTCGGCTATCTGCGCGCCGAGCAGGAACTCGGTCGGGTCGATTCGGCCGCCGACGTCGATACAGTCGCGGCCCTCCTCGACGGAGCCTGCTTCCATCAGGCCTTCCTGCGTTTCTATGAAGCGGGACCCGATGCGATACCCGCGCCGGACGAGCTCGCACAGAATCTCGCACGGACGCTCACTCGGGCCCTCGGTCCGGACGCGGGCGGAGAGTCGCACAGCTGAACCTCTGCGCGGCAAGGGCCCGAACGTGCCTCTCAGCCGATGTCGAGCGATGGTGAGATGGAGCACTCGGGCCGCCGAGGTGCTGCGGAAACACACTGTTGTCCGGTTACCGTTACCGCTTCTAAGTATTTTGGAGGTGTGATGCGGCGGGTTCAATACGAGCGCAGCGGTGGTCCGGAGGTACTCGAGGTCGTGTCGGTCGAGGCGCCGACGCCGGGCCCGGGTGAACTTCTGGTTCGGGTCGAGGCGATCGGGGTGACCCTGCCGGTGGTCCGCAAGGTGCGTGAGCCGCGGGAGCCGATCGCGCTGGGCGGCGAGATCGCGGGTGAAGTGGTCGCGGTCGGCGAGGGTGTCACCGGATACGCGCCCGGCTACCGGGTGACCGGACTGGTGTTCGGCCACGGTTATGCCGATTACGCGCTGTTGTCGGTGGCGATGGCATCGCCCATCCCCGACGGCGCCTCCGCTGTCGATGCTGTCGCGCTGGTGCGCAGCGGGCTCGTCGCCTTGGGTGCGCTCGACGCCGCGAACCCGAAGGACGGCGAGGCCGCGCTGGTCACGGCTGCCGCGAGCGGCGTCGGGCACCTTGCTGTTCAGCTGGCACGGGTGCGCGGTGCGGCGCGGGTGGTCGCTGCGGTCTCTGATCTCGTCAAGGCGGATTTCGTGCGTGATCTCGGCGCGGACCAGGTGGTCGGATACGGACAGGAGTCGTGGGGCGACCCCGTCGACTACGCGCTCGACGCGGTCGGTGGCGAACTGCTCACCCCCGCCATCGCGGCACTCGCACCAGGCGGACGGCTGGTCGCCTACAGCTCCGGCGGCGGCACGATCCAGGCCTACGATCTGCTCGTCGGAGCCAAATCGGTGACTGGTTTCCAGCTCGCGCTGATCGCCATGAACTCCCCGGATCTGTACGAGCACTGGCGGCAGGAACTCTGGCAGTACTTCGCCTCGGGCCAACTGCGCCCCGCCGTCCATGCGGAATTCGCACTCGACGACGCCGCCGCGGCGCACGCCGTCGTCGAAGGCCGCGCCAACCTCGGCAAGGTCGTCCTTATTCCCTGACGTTGCCCGAAGCCTGCGTCGCCATCCCATCCGGTGCGCGGCGGCGCAGGCAGTGTGACAGCCGTTCGGCGACGGCGCGGGAAGAGTGGCCCGGACCGCCGCGTAGACTCTGTTCCTCGTGAGTCTCACCCTCGGAATCGTCGGCCTGCCCAACGTCGGAAAGTCGACGCTGTTCAACGCGCTGACCAAGAACGACGTGCTTGCGGCGAACTACCCGTTCGCGACCATCGAGCCGAACGTCGGGGTGGTGCCACTGCCGGACCCGCGGCTGAACAAGCTCGCCGAGATCTTCGGTTCCGAGCGCATCGTGCCCGCTGTGGTGTCGTTCGTCGACATCGCGGGCATCGTGAAAGGCGCCTCCGAAGGTGCGGGCCTCGGCAACAAGTTCCTCGCCAACATTCGTGAGGCCGACGCCATCTGCCAGGTGGTTCGGGTGTTCGCCGACGACGACGTCATCCACGTCGACGGGCGGGTCGACCCGACCTCCGACATCGAGGTGATCGAGACCGAGCTGATCATCGCCGACATGCAGACGCTGGAGAAGGCGATCCCGCGGTTGGAGAAGGAAGCCAAGGTCAAGAAGGACCGCAAGCCGGTTCTCGACGCAGCCAAGGCCGCCCAGGAAGTCCTCGACACCGGCGCGACCCTCTTCTCGGCCCGCGCGAAGCTGGACAACGAACTGCTGAAAGAGCTTTCGCTGCTCACCACCAAGCCGTTCCTCTACGTCTTCAACGCCGACGAGGCGGTGCTCACCGACGAGGCGAAGATCGCGGAGCTGAAAGCCGCAGTGGCCCCGGCCGATGCGGTGTTCCTCGACGCGAAGGTCGAATCCGAACTGCTCGAGCTCGACGACGAATCCGCCACCGAACTCCTCGAATCCATCGGCCAGACCGAACCCGGCCTGCACGCCCTCGCCCGCGCCGGCTTCCACACCCTCGGCCTGCAGACCTACCTCACCGCAGGCCCGAAAGAGGCCCGCGCCTGGACAATCCACCAGGGCGACACCGCCCCCAAGGCCGCCGGCGTCATCCACACCGACTTCGAACGCGGCTTCATCAAGGCCGAAGTA
Organism: Nocardia sp. NBC_00403; assembly: GCF_036046055.1. Lineage (NCBI taxonomy): Bacteria > Bacillati > Actinomycetota > Actinomycetes > Mycobacteriales > Nocardiaceae > Nocardia > Nocardia sp. NBC_00403. The sequence continues at coordinate 8,324,745 of NZ_CP107939.1, read as the reverse complement.
GTCTCCTTCGCCGATCTCGTCGAACACGGCTCCATGGCGGCGGCGAAGGCTGCGGGCAAGGTTCGGATGGAAGGCAAGGACTACAACATGGTCGACGGGGACGTCGTCGAGTTCCGCTTCAACGTGTAATTCGTTGCGCCCGGGGCAAATGGAGGAGCCCAGGCGCATGTTGCAGAGGCAGCGCTGGGGCGTTCTCCAACAGGAGAGTGTTCCTGCGCACCGATTTCGAACGCGTGCCGCCGTTCAGCCGAAGAGGAAGTTGTTCACAGCCAGTATCGCTCTGTTTGCCGCCGCATGGTCGGGATGTGTCCTAGACCGGTGCCGAGCGAAGTGATGGGCGAGCAGCTCGCGATCTGTGCGGTCCCATGCCGCTGCTAGCTCAGCTACTCGTACTCGACCGAGAATGTCCGCGATCTCCTCGCCGAGAAGATACAGAGCGGCGAGGTCGACGTCTGTTTCAGCTCTGATCAGCAGATCGGTACGTGCTCCGTAGAGCGCTGCTCGAATGTCAGCGTCGTCCTGGTACCAGCCGCACGCTGTCGCGATGTCGCCGACATCCTTGTACTCGCCGTTGACGGATCGATCGCACCAAGCCTTCAACTTGAGCGCGGCGTAGCCTGCTGGCACGGGAATCCGCACCCGATAGCCGCTCGGTAATCGCAACTCGATCGAATGGGCGAAGACCTCCCGGAAGCCGAAGACGTCGAGCGATTCTGTCCTGCCTGTTAGGGAGGTCGTTCCGGCGGGGTCTTCGATGTCGCCGAACGGCACTACATCGACCGCGACTCCCGCGATCGAAAAACGGATATCGGTGGTTCCCGACCGAGGTAGTGCCGCGATGATCCGTCGATATTCGGCATCGCCGTCGACGGCGATGGCGATATCCACATCACTCGTAGAGCGTAGTAGATCGGTGCGACCAAAGGCTGTGTGCAGCAAGTCGCGACAGTGCGCACCGATGACCATGATCGATGTCTCGTCAGCCTTAGCGCCTGAGATCAATTCGACCACCACGCTGTCGATCAGATCCAATGACTGTGTACCGATTCGAAGAGGGTCAAACAAGTTGGTCCCTCCTCAATGTTCTCGCCACCTCGGATTGTCGTGGCTCACTGGACGTCAGGAGATCTGCGTAGATCATGAGCGGAGGGGCCGCAGACCTGGTGAAGACACCGTGTCGATCGGATGGGGCCGTCCAGTTGGGCTCCTTCCAGAATTTCTGGCGAACCTCGATATTCGGGTCGTCGGACTTCTGCCAGCCGTTTCGGATGGCTTCTGTGAGGTCGAAGTGCTCGACGTAAATCGTGAGTGTCTGTGGTTGCCGGATCAATTCAACAGCAGATTCTCCACTCACGAAGTATCCGTGAGGCGGCGACCAGCTTTCGATACTTCCGCTGAAGGAGCTACGCCGGATTTTCGGCAGGAGTGCACCTCGGAATGCAGCGGCCCATAGGTCGACCAGTTCATCGCGACGTTGTAGTGATCTTCCGATGAGGTAGTCGGACTCCTTCATGATTTCGAGCGTCGACTGCGCGATCCCCACCGACGTTCCGGCAGCCTCTGCAATCTTGCGAACCGGCATATCCACGAAATCCGGCCATGCCAGCAACACGAAGAGGACCTGCATCCGTCGAGCGCTGAACAGGTTGGCATCCGCAGGGCGATGACTCGGCTCCTTGGTTGGACTACGACGTCCGCGGATATCTACCAGTACAGGGCCGAAGTTCAGATGCGCGTTTCCTGCGTAATCGATGTAGTCGATTTCGGCGGCGCGGAGTGCCTCCGCAGTGCGACTGGTTATCTGTGGGCCGGTCACCAGCAGTCGATGCGCGCGGTCTTGCTGGTCGACTCGCGATAGTTCTGACAGAGTCGCGTGCGGCAACCAAGCCATCCGATATGTCATATCGAAGCCGTGGCGGCTCACGTTGACGATCGCGGTCTGATCCGACGTCCAGTGCCGCACGGAGAACTCGATCGATAACTCCGACAGCGCCTGGGCTGTCGAGTGTTCGATGTCACGGTGTTGTGTTCGGTCGGCCACGTTGTTCAGTTTAATTGAACGCTAGGGAATATTGAACACTGCCGCGCCGGGCCGCCAGCAGATCACTCGGTTGGGCTGGGCGGCGCGGGCCGAGGCGTCTGCGCTCCGAGTGCCCGCGCCGCCGCCTCGACGGCTTGGCAGGCTCGGCCGGCGGCCCGGAATTTCGACCAGGCTCAGGGCGGAGTAGCGCTGGGTTGTTTCGGCATCGAGCCCGTTCGCCGAACGCCGTTCAGCCCGCAGTGCTCGATGGCCAGGCCTTGTCGTCCACTGCGAGCCATGGTTCGCCGGCCGCGGAGGTGAGGGGAGCGCCGGTGAATCCGTGTACGTCGCGGTGGAGATGGGGCTGGTCGGCATAACCGCTGTCGGCCGCCACTTGCGCGGGTGAGTGTCCCCGGACCAATTGGTGCATGGCGTGGTCGAACCGCACCAGCATGGCGGCGCGCTTGGGCGTGAGGCCGATCTGCGTGCTGAAGCGTGACCATAGCCGTTGGCGGCTCCACCCGACCTCTGTGGCCAAGCGCTCGACGCGCAATCGGCCTCGGCTGAGGATGAGTTGGTGCCATACCCACGCGACCTCCGGGTCGGCCCGGCGGTCGTCGCGCAACCGTGCCGACAGCATCGTCTCGATCAGCGCGAATCGTTCGTGCCAGCTGCACGTTTCGTGCATGCGCTCACTCAGGCGCGTCGCGTCGCGACCCCACAGATCGTCGAGCGCGACGATGTTCCCGGTCAATTCGGCGAGCGGTAATCCGAGGATGGCGGGTGCAACGACCGGTGACAGGCGGACCTGTACACACTCGATGGCTTGGACGCGCACCGGGGCCGCGGTGCCGGTCAGGCCGAGGGCCAGGCTGCCCGAGTGGGTTCGGCCTGTCGAGTCGCGGACGTCGAAGCAATGGTCACCGATGCTGACAGCTACCGTGACGGCCGGATGGGGAATGGCGCGCAGCTGAGCTGGGCCGTCACCGTGAATGCGGAATCCGGCCATGTCTACACCGTGCAGCGCGGGTGTCCGCGGTGGTCGTGTGATCTCCCAAGCCACACCGCGATTATATGAGCCGTCGGGTATCGGCAGTCGATGCCGACCGCCGTCGCTGACATTTCTTCAAGACGAATGTCGTTGTCGCCCAGCAGGGTGGTGGTGTCACGAATCGGTCGAAGGAGGACCTATGAATGAGACCACCGCTGCCGCAACGCCGGGTCGGCGACGACGCATCGGGCTGATGATCGGTGCGGTGTCGGCCGCCCTGTTCGCGGGCAACGCGGCAGGTGTCGCGACCGCCGCGCCGGACGTTTCCCAGGAGCAGATGGTGCACCTTCCCACTGGAGACATCCATGTCATCTCGAGCGGGGTTCCCCGTGCGGATGCCGTGGTGCTGTTGCACGGGCTGGCCGGATCGACCACATGGTGGGACCCGGTGATGCCCGCTCTGCAGAATCGATACGTGGTGCGGATCGATCTGCTCGGACACGGCGAATCGGCCAAACCGGATAGTGGTTACGGAATGGCCGAGCAGGCGAGCCGGGTCGCAGAGGTGCTCGATCGACTCGGCGTGCGCCACGCGATCGTCGTCGGACACTCCACCGGTGGCTATGTGGCGACCTCGTTGGCGGAACAGCGCCATGATCTGGTGACGGCGCTCGCGCTGATCGATACCGGTTCACGGCTGGACGCGTTCGCCGACAACGGCCCGGCCGGCGATCTGCTGCTCAACCCGGCGATCGGGCAACCGCTGTGGCCGCTGCTTCCGGACGCCGCTATTAGGTACTCCCTGAGCAGTGCTTTCACCCGCGACGTACCAGTTCCCGAGCGGATCATCGCCGACGTCCGAGGTATGACATACCGTAGCCTCACCGCGACGTCGAACGCGTCGGATGCGTACCTGCGGGACCGCCCCGAACCGAACCGCCTCGTGGACCTCGGCCTACCGACCATGGTGATCTATGGCTCCCAGGACAAACGCTGGCCGGCAGCGTCCTTCCAGGACTATCGCCGAGTCCCGAACGTCCGGATCGAGTCCCTCGATTGCGGTCACACCCCCATGATCGAGGATCCCGGCGCCACCGGCACCCTCATCCGCGACTTCGCCGAGCAATACTGAACAACCCCTCGTGCGTGACTGTCCTAGTGCCGGGTCAACGGGCCGATCGTGCCCGGCGTCCGCTGTCCGGTGGTTTCGACCCACGATTACCGCGGTGCTGGGAAACCGGTGGTGTCCAGGCTCCGTCATTCGGCCGGATGCGTTGTGACACCCTCGATCCCGCCCACCCGATCCGGCATCGGGTCTGTGCGGTACCGGTCAACCCGGCCGACCCGGCCACCAGTTCGCCGGGCACCCTTTCGGCCCTCGACGAAGGCAACCACACGACTTCGAACCCACCGCCCGGGGAATTCAGGGCATCGAACCCCGGACACCAACAAACGTAGGGCACACTCATGCAGATTCTCATCTCCGGCGCCAGCGTCGCCGGTCCGGTGCTGGCGTACTGGCTTACCAGACACGGCTTTTCGGTCACGGTTGTCGAGCGCGCGCCGGCTCCGCGCAAGACAGAAGGATCTGCTGCGCGCCGCGTTCAGCGGTATGGACCCTGAGGTGGAGCGCTGGCTGGACGCGGTCGACCACACTCCGGCCTTCTACTTCGACTCGATCACCCAGCTCCGCATGGACACCTGGTCACGGGGGAGGGTGACGCTCGTCGGTGACGCGGGCTACTGTCCCGGCCCGGCTGTCGGTGGCAGCACCAGTCTGGCTGTCGTCGGCGCGTACGTCCTGGCCGGGGAGCTGGCGCGGGCGGGCGGCGACCCTGAGCGCGCCTTTCCTGCCTACGAGCGCGCGATGACAGAGCACGTGCGGGACAGCCGCGCGGTTGCGCTGAGCGCGGCGAAAACCCTGATCCCCACCTCCCGCCTCGGTGTGCGGGGATTGGTCCAGGGCACTCGCCTGCTCTCCGTCCTGCCCGCAGGGCCCAGCCGCGCCTTCCTCCGCCTCACCGCCAAGAGCGCACGTGTCTACAACTCCATGACCGTCGACGATTACCCACCCCCGCCGGCATCGTCGATTTAGCCGGACACTCATCCACCTACCCGTGGGAAAGGCTTGCGGCCCTTTGTGATCCAGCGCTCGACGGGCTTTGGGTCGACGCTGGACTCCTGTGCGACACGCCAATTGTCGAGTCCGTCGCTGATCCACCCACATCCATGAAAGCCGATTGACAACTAGTCGAGGCAGGCGATTGCAGAAACCTGTGCCGCCGGCGAGGCCAGCGGGGCGTGATGCTGCCGGTGGTAGCAGCGGCCCCGTGGCCAGCGCACGATCACCCGTGTAGCTGCACAGCGGATGCGTCCACACCCAGTCCGTTCTCTCCCGGCGGTGAGCCCGCTAGCGGCGAGTTGTCGAGGTATCGAATCTCGTAGACCCGCTCGGTGAACTTCCAGCCGTCGGCCGTTCGCCGGTAGCGATCGTGGTAGATCGCATAGTTCAAATGTGCACTGCCGCTTGTCAACCGGCCGAGTTCACAGATGTGGGCGCGGCCGCTGGCGGTGTCGCCATCGATGTCGATCGTGCCGGGATGGGTGTGCTGAACGAAATAGTCCCAAGCGTTTTGCATCAGCCGCATTTTGGTCTGGAATTCGGCGCGGCCGGCGACTTCGATACCGGCGTCGGGGATGCGTAGCACCGCGTCATCGGTGAATAGTGATGCCAGGCGGTCGAAGTCGCGCATCATCACCGCGTCGGTGAACTCGCCGCGGAGTGCTTCGATCTCGACACGGTCGGCGAGTGACCGAAAGTCGTTTGGTGTCAGCATGATTGGCTCCTCAGGAATTGATGAGAGTGGTTTCAGCGGTGGCCCGGCGTAGCGGCGCGAGTGCGGCGCTCCATGCGATGAGCTGATCCAGCACCTTGTTCAGGGTCACGGCATGGTGGTCGCTCGGGGCGAAGTGGGCGTGGTTCTCGAAATCGGTGTGCAGCGAGAGCGCCACTTCGGGGCTCACATCGGCCATGCCCAAGGTGCCGCAGACCAGCCGCAGCTGCTGCACCGCGCACACGCCCCCGTTCACACCGTAGGAGACGAATCCGACTGCTTTGTTCACCCACTCCGTGAACACGTGGTCGATGGCGTTCTTCAGCACCCCGGGGGCCGAGTGGTTGTACTCGGGGGTCACGATCACGAACCCGTCGAACGGGGCGACCCGCTCGGCCCAGGCGCGGGTGTGCTCATGTACGGAGGGGCCGAACAGCGGTGGCACGGGCTCGTCCAGATGCGGTAACGGGTGCTCGCGCAGGTCGATCAATTCGAACTCGGCGTCGCCGCGACGCGCTGCCGTGTCCAGAACCCACTGGGCGACCTGCGGACCGTTGCGGTTGGGCCGGGTACTGCCGAGGATGATGCCGATTCTGATCATGTCCGGAACTCCTGCTCTGCTGAAGGTGTCACGACCTTCCGACGACGCAGCCGACCGGAATGTCAGGCCGCCTCACAGTTCGGGTCGCTGTTTCGTCAATTCAGTGAGGGCCGCATCGACCGAAGGAGCCGACACCATGACCGATCCGCAACTGCGCTCGGTGATCAGCGAGCGCCGTCAGCTGATCAATCTCGCCTACCGGCTGCTCGGCTCGCTGGCCGAGGCCGAGGATGTGGTGCAGGAGACCTATGCGCGCTGGTACGCCCTATCCGAGCCGCAGCGGCGGGATGTGGCGGCGCCCGGTGCTTGGTTGACGACGGTCGCCAGCCGCATCTGTCTCGATCTACTCGGCTCGGCGCGAGCCAGGCGGGAACGCTACGTGGGCGAATGGATTCCGGAGCCGGTACCCGATCGTTCCGAATGGCTCGGTGGTCCCGCCCCCGCCGATCCCGCCGACCGGGTCACCCTCGACGAGTCGATCGGTATGGCCTTCCTCGTCGTGCTGGATTCCATGACGCCGGCCGAGCGGGTGGCGTTCGTCCTGCACGACGTCTTCCGCTACTCCTTCGCCGAGGTCGGCGACATTGTCGGGCGCACCCCCGCGGCCTGCCGCCAGCTCGCCTCCTCCGCCCGCCGCCGCATCCGTACATCGCGGGGTCCGTCGGGCACCCAGCGCGCGGAGGTGGTCCGGGACTTCAAACGGGCCTGGGAGACAGGGGATATCGAGGCCCTGATCGGTTTGCTCGATCCGCAGGCGACCGCGACCGCCGACAGCGGCGGCCTGGCTCCAGCCTTCATCCGCCCGATCAACGGCGGCGAGCAGATCGCCCGCGCCTGGATCGAAATCGCCGCCCGAGCCCCCGAGGTGACGCTGCTCGAGCGCACGGTGAACGGCCAACCAGGCCTGGTGGCGCAGCTCGCCGACACCATCGTGTCGGTCTACGCCTTCGATATCGCCGACGGCCGGATCACCCGGATCTGGGCGATCCGCAATCCGGAGAAACTTCGGCCCTGGACAGCAGGCTGAACTCCGGCACTCTCCCACTGGAGATATCCCATCGGTAGAAAAAGGGTTGGGTGGGACGATGTTCGGGCTGATAGCGTGCCGGGAGACCGTGACATCGCGTGAGGAGGTGAGACCCATGAACGCTGTATCCCTGTGGGTGCTCTCCCGCTTGTTCACGGTCGGCGATTGACGTAGGTGTCGCCGGGAGCGCCTCGATAAGGCAATCCCGAAAGGCAACAACCTATGCATTTCACTACGGAGACATCGTCGAATGGTGTCGTCGAACGCGATTTCACGCTGGGTGAGGTGCCCGGCGTGCTCTGGTCGCCCGCATCCGGCTCCGATCCCGCGCCCCTGGTGCTGATGGCGCACAGTGGCGGCCAGCATAAGCGAGCACCGGGAATCATCGGCCGCGCACACCGCTTCGTGACCGGCTGCGGTTTCCATGTCGCCGCCATCGACGCGCCCGGACACGGTGACCGGCCCCGCACGGCGGCCGACGAGCAGCGCATCACCGTCCTACGGCAGGCGCAGGCGGCGGGCCAGCCGCTCGGTCCGGCTGTCGTGGGGATCCACATCGACCTGGCAGCGCGTGCCGTGCCGGAATGGCAGGCGACCCTGGACGCCCTGCAGAAGCTGCCGCAGATCGGCGCCGAAGGGTCGGTCGGTTTCTGGGGCATCATGCAGGGCACCGGGATCGGGGTGCCGTTGACGGCGGTCGAACCCAGGATCACCGCGGCGATCTTCGGTTGTCTCGGACATGAATCCCTGGCCGAGGCGGCGGCACAGATCACCGTCCCGATCGAATTCCTGCTCCAGTGGGACGACGAGCACATCGACCGCCAATCCGGACTCGCGTTGTTCGACGCCTTCGCCTCGAAGGAAAAGACGTTGCACGCCAACGCGGGCGGCCATGGTGGCGTGCCCAGATTCGAGGTCGACAGCGCAACCCGGTTCTTCGCCCGCCATCTCGGCCGGGCCGAACCGTCACCGGCCTGACCCAAGGGGTGTTGGCGTCCGGCGTCGAGCCGGACGGCAACACCGCTGTCGCAGATCGTCTTTGGCCAGACCCGAACTGCGCGGTCGTCGGCACTACCGGATGCTCACTTGCTTGGATGTCCGCGCTGCGTCGGAGCAGGATGAGCCCAGTGCGTCGAATCGGTCGCCCGAGTTATGGCGTGAGCGTGCGTCGCGATGAACTTCCGATCAGCCGCACGGCAGCGCGTTGAACAGCTGCGTACGCTTCGGGTACTGCGGTGGAAGGGGTTGACCTTGACCCTGCGTCAGGGTTGCAGCCTTGTCGCATGACCAACAACAGCGCTTCCCCGGCTCGGCTCGCTCCGCCGGTCGGAGGATTTCAGGAGATCGACGGCCGCCGCATTTTCGTGCATCGGTTGGGCAGCGGCGGACCGGCCGTCGTGTTTCTGCCGGGCGCGAGCGCGGTAGGCCTGGACTATTTCGGTGTCCAGCAAGGGGTTTCGCAGTTCACCACCGCTGTGGTGTACGACCGCGGCGGCACGGGCTACAGCGATCCCCTCCCACTGCCACGCACCGCCGCCGCGGTCGCCACGGAACTGCACGAGCTGCTGCGCGCCCAGAACATCGTCGGCCCCTACGTACTCGCACCGCACTCCCTCGGCGGCTTCTACGCGCACCGATTTGCCCAGCTGTACCCGCAGGACGTGGCCGGGCTGGTCTGGCTGGACGCCCTGCACCCCGAGTGGGACGAGTTCATGCCGCCCGCGGCGAGCCTGGCGGCGGCCGAGCAGATGGCGCCTGATCTGGAGCAGCTCGAACAGCTGCGCCCGGCGCTGCGCGAGTGGGGCGCCGAGTTGCTCGCGGACTACCCGGAGCACATGCGGCAACCGCTGCTCGATGCCAAGTTGAGCGACGAATGGATTCGGGTCGGCATCGCTGAGCGCAGCAATTTGGCCGAACTCGCCACCGAACTGCGGGCCGGGCCCGACATGCCCGATGTCCCGGTGGTCGCACTCACCGCGGTCGGCATCGACCTCGCCCAGCAGGCGCTGACGTCGGAGCAGACGCTGCAGGAGATGCGCGACGGTAGAACGCGAATGGACGCCGCAGTGGTGAACGCGGTCTCGCAGGGGGAACAACGCATCCTGTCCGACACCCTCCACCACCGGCTCTGCTTCGACCGCCCCGATGCCGTCGTCCAGGCGATCCGCGATGTCGTCGGCCGAGCCGCTCGCCCCTAGACTCGGCACGATCGCCTGTCACGACGACCCGAGGAGGACGGTGCTCACGATCGGCCAACTCGCCGCGACCGCCGGCGTCACTGTGCGCACCGTCCGCCACTACCATCACGTCGGGCTGTTGCCCGAGCCCGAGCGCGATGCCTCCGGCTACCGCCGCTACAGTGCGCAAGCGGCGGTGGACCTCATCCGGATCAGGACCCTCGCCGATGCCGGAGTTCCGCTGGCCCGCATCGACGCGCTGCTGCACGCACAGCCGACCGAATTCGCTTCGTCCATCACCGACATCGACGCCGAACTGCAGCGCAGAATCGACGAGCTCACCGAATACCGCCGCCGCATCGCCGAATTGGCCGGCGGCGAAAGGCTTGTCCTGCCCCCCGAGGTGGTCGCCATCCTGAACCGGATGCGCAGCCTCGGGGTCAGCGAACGACGAGTACAACTCGAGCGTGACTCCTGGATCCTGATGCAGGCACTGGAACCGGGCGTCATGCGGCAGCGGATACGGGACAAGAACGCCGCCTTCGACGACCCCGAGACGGTGCGCCTGTATCTCGCCTGCGATCAATCAGTGGACTGGGACCCGAACGATCCACGCCTGGACCGGCTCATCGACGAGCTGGACGCATGGAAGATCGACCACGAACGAGACAGCGGCCGGTCCGGGCACCTGAAGCTGGTCTTTTCCCGGATCTCCGAGGAAACACCAGCATGGCAACGCATCGTCGACGCCCTCACCCACCGCGCCGAGCAGCGCCGAACCGCCGGGCACGACGGCTGAAGCCGCCACCGCATGCAGAAAAGCTATCGGATGCCGCAGCGGCGCCTACAGCGGCGCGCGCAGATTTGTCCAGCCGGTCCGGACGCCGACTACCACTCACATCGGCAGCGCACATCGATAGCGTTTGCAGTGGTGTTCGAGCGATACTCCCGTTTGCCCGCCACTGTGCTGATCAACTCCGGAATACATTGGCGTACAAGCGCATCTGTAGAAGCAAACCACCCGCCCGTCGTACAAGACGTTCGCGTCCCATTGCCGCGCGTCATACGACGGACCGATCAGTACCCTGCGTCAGGTCGCTGTAGCTGAACACCGGACAACCACAGATCCTCGCAAGAACTGTTCGCTGTCGGTCGGTCAGCTCGTTGGAGAAGACAACGGCCCCGGCATGCACCCGAGCACACGCGCCCGCGATCTCGCCGACTTTGCCCGTGCTCATCAACGTTCTGGCCGAGTAGGGTTCGGCCATCGTCGCTGTGCCGCCCGGCTTGTCACCTTTCTTGCCGCCCGAGACCCCGCGGCGCTGCACGAAACACTCGACCACTCGACCTCCGAGACGGGCAACACCTGCCGAAACATCAGCCATCACATCGAGGCAGTCCGTGCGCTTGGCCGAGAACAGGCCCGCGACCACTACGTCGGCACCGGCGATGACGTCCCGCGGTTCCCGCTGGATGGAGTCTGCTGGGTTTCGTCGTCGCCCGTCACCGCGTCGCATGTATCGCCGATCGCCCACGTGCGCACCCTATGAGCGGCCCGGCTCGGGCGCCAGCGGGGAACGAGCCGCCAAGTGGCGCCAAGGGATCAGCTCAGGACCGTGGCACGCTCGATTCCGGCGATCCGCGGCCACCTGTCTTGCTGATGGCGCATGACGAAGACAAGTCCGCTGCCGCAGATCGCCGGGGGATTGCGTGCCTATGTGCGGTAATCGCGGAACGTGGCGCGCAGATCGTCGATGATGAGGTCGGGTTCTTCCATAGCGGCGAAGTGGCCGCCTCGGTCGAATTCGGTCCAGCGCACGATGTTGTGGTTCTGTTCGGCGATACGGCGGATCGGGGCGCCGATGTCGTGGGGCAGGACTGCTACGGCGACCGGCACGTTGGTGTCGGGTTCGGGTTTGCCCCAGGTGGCGGCGCCTTCGTAGTAGTAGCGCGCCGACGAGCCCGCGGTGCCGTTGAGCCAGTAGATCATGACGTTGGTCAGCATCGCGTCGCGGTCGACGGCATCCTCGGGTGCGTCGGTGGAGTCGGTCCAATCCTTGAACCGTTCGACGATCCAGGCCAATTGACCCACCGGCGAGTCGGTGAGCGCGTAGGACAGCGTTTGCGGCCTACTGGCTTGCAGCATCGCGTACGCGCCGAGTTGGTACTGGAAGCGGCCGGCAAGCTCGACGGCGCGCCGTTCGGCGGGATCGTCTAGGTCGGCGGTCTCGGCGGTGACGGTGGCCGAGGCGATATCCGTCAGGTGCATCGCGACCAGGTGCTCGGCATCGATGACCGCCAGCTGGCGGGTGATGGCTGCGCCGGTGTCTTCGCCGTGCGCGGCGTAACGGTCGTAGCCGAGGCGACGCATCAGTTCGGCCCATGCGCGCGCGGCCCGTGTGGTCGACCAGCCGATGGCGGGTCCGGAGAACCCGTATCCGGGGATGGTCGGCACGATGACGTGGAACGCGTCCTTTGCGTTGCCGCCGTGCGTCACCGGGTCGGTCAATGGCCCGATCACCTCGAGGAATTCCACGATCGATCCAGGCCAGCCGTGCGTGAGCACCAGCGGCAATGCGTCGGATTCTGCCGAGCGGACGTGGATGAAATGCAGGTCGTGGCCGTCGATCTCGGTGCGGAACTGCGGGAAGGAGTTGAGTCGAGCCTCCTGCGCTCGCCAGTCGTAGGTAGTGCGCCAGTAGTCGGCCAGTTCCCTGGTGTAGTCCAGCGGGATGCCCTGTGTCCACCCCGCGCCGGGAACCTCGTCGGGCCAGCGGTTGGCGTCCAGTCGCCGATGCAAGTCGTCGAGCTGCTCCTGGGGGACGTCGATGCGAAACGGTCGAATCTGTTCGGTCATGAAATCCATCGTAGGAACCACCTAGGACAGTTTCGGCCCTAGGTTCGGCAAAAGTCGAATGATGTTCGAAACCTCGGCGCGACTGGTCCGACCGCTGTCGCTCCTACGCCGAGCCTCCGGCTTACACGGGCACAGGCACTTTCGGCTCGCGCATTGGCTGACCGCGCGCTTCGCAGAGCTGAGCCCCACCCGGTGTCGGCGAATTCGAGGGGTCGTTGCAACTGCGCTGCTAGCTGGTGGGGGCAAGAGCCTAGCTGGACGAGCTGGTCGCGGCTGTGGACTGACAGGTCGCTGCCCCTTGGGAAAGTATTGGGGCAGAAGACCATTCGTGTTCTCGTTGGAGCCGCGTTGCCAGGGCGAGTGTGGTCGCGGAAGTAGGCGGAGATGTCGGTGGCCAGTTCAGGGTTTTGCGTCGAGTTCGAGTTCGATTGCGCTGGTGAGGAGTTGGCGGGCGCGGTCGAGGGTGAGGGAGCCGCTGTGCCAGCGTTCGCTGAGTCCTTCGACGAGGGCGGTGAGGCGTTCGGCGGTGGCGGTGGCGTCGAGGGCGGGGTGGACGGTGCCGGTCTGTTGGGCCTGCCGGATGAGGGCTTCGACGTCGGTGTTCCAGCTCCCGGTGGTGGCTTGCAGGGGGTCGCGCAGGTCGGGGTGGAAGACGGCGCTGGCGCGCAATTCGCCCCATGCGATGCTGGTTTCGCGAACTTCGTCGGTGTCCTGGAGTTCGAGCAGCAGCATTTGCCCGACCCGGCTGCGGGGGTCGGCGGTGTCGGTGCGGTCGGTGTACGCCTGAGCGCGGTGGTTGATATGTTCGAGCGCGGCGTGCAGGACACCGGCGCGGTCCTTGAAGTGGTAGTAGATCAGTGCCGTGGACACCTCGGCCGCGGCGGCGAGTTTCTCGATACGCAGCCCTCGCACGCCGTCCTGGGCGATGACACGGACGGCGGCTTCCAGGATCTGGGTTCGACGGTCTGACACGATTCCTCACAGTAGAGGCGAATCCGGCAGGTCCGGCAAGCGGTGCGCCGCACCCCGGCGAGGTTCGGGCTCGCCGCGCGACAGTGCGGGTCAGTCCGCGGGCTCCTGCTGGGTGGTGCAGTGGATGCCGCCGCCACCCGCGGCGATGCCATCGATATTGATCTGCACGACTTCCCGGCCGGGGAACAGTCGCTCGAGGGTGGATTTCGCGGCGCTGTCGGTGTCCGGATCGCCGAACTCGGGACCGATGACCGCGCCGTTGCAGACATAGAAGTTGATGTAGCCGGCGGCGAAGTCGTCGTTCTCGAACTTCGCCCGCACCATCGACGGGCCCTCGAGTACCGCCACCTGCAGCGGGCGGTCGTACACGTCGGTCGCCGAGTGCAGAATGTCGAGGTGGCGGCGGGTGACGTCGTAGTCGAACGAATCCGGGTCGGTGTCGAGTCCGGCGACCACCACACCCGGGCCGGCGAAGCGCGCGTAGAAGTCGGTGTGGCCGTCGGTGATGTCCTCGCCGGCGATGCCGGGCAGCCAGATCACCTTCTTGATCCCGAGTAGGTAGTCGAGCTCCTCCTCGACGTCCTTCTTCTTCCAGCCCGGATTGCGGTTTTTGTTGAGCACGCAGCTCTCGGTGATGATCGCGGTGCCTTCGCCGTCGACCTCGAGCGCGCCACCCTCGAGCACCAGATCCGTATGCCGGGTTTCGACTTCGGCGCGGCCGGTGACGAACTGCGCGACCTTCGCATCGCGGCGGTGTTCCTGCTTGTTGCCCCATCCGTTGAAGTTGAAATCCACACCGGCCTTGGTGTTTCCGCTCTGCACGAACACCGGGCCGGTGTCGCGCATCCACAGATCGTCGAGGTCGGTGGCGATCAGCTCCACGTCCGCGTCGCCGATCAGGCTCTTGGCCTGCGCCATCTGGTCGGGGCGCACGAGCATCGACACCGGTTCGAAGCGGGCGATGGTGGTGGCGATGGTGGCCAGGTTGCGCTGCACCTCCGGCACCAGCTTCGCGCCCCAGATACGTTCGGCGGCGGCGAAGGCCATCCAGGTCCGCTTGTGCGGCTGCCCTTCCTCGGGCATCAGCCATGTCCTTCCGTCGTTGTGGTTGCTACGGCTGTCGCTACCGATCGGGGTGGTGTTGTCGTCACAACCGGCCAGCAGCAAACTGCCGATCGCGGCCATCGTGGTCTGGACGAACGTGCGCCGCCGCATCCTGCTTCTCCTCTTCGCTCCGCGCCTTCGTGCTGCGAGTCCCTCGCGGCGTGTCGAAAGCAGGCAGCCTCACTCTTGCTGCGGAGGCCCGCGTGATGAATGGGCGACCGTCTGGCTACCAAGCACTCTAAATCCTGACTAAAAAATTAGTCAAGGAGGTTGGCCTTCTGTAGTCGTCCAACCCTGCGGAGGAGCGTTCGTCTCCGTCGATGCAGCGGCGGAGCATCACCTTGGTGGTGGTTCTGCTCCACCTTGGGGGGAGGACCCCAGCACTCGGGGTCCTGATACCGGCGACGAATGCGATGGACAGTTGGACAAGTCACCACAAGCGAACCGGAGCCTCCGATGTCGATCACCAGCACCATCGCCACCTCGGCAGAACGGCGTGCCACGGTCTCGACCGAAGACGGTGTGGCACTTGCGGTTCGCGAATACGGCCCACGAAATGCCGACCTCACCGTCGTCCTCTTGCACGGACATTGCCAGCGCACCGAGTCCTGGACCTACGTCCGGGACGCGCTGTTGCGCCGATACGCCGACGCCCGGGTCGTCTGCTACGACCACCGCGGCCACGGCGACTCCGCCGCGGCGTCCCGACAGACCTACAACCTCGAGCAGCTCGGCTACGACCTGCGCAACGTTCTCGACGCCGTCGCCCCCACCGGACCGGTCGTCCTCGTCGGCCACTCGATGGGCGGCATGACCGTGCTGACCTACGCCAGCCAGAACCCCCACGAGATCGGCACTCGCATCGTCGGCGTCGCACTCATCGCGACCGCCGCGAACGGGCTCGCCGACGCAGGCTTCGGCCGCCTCCTACGCAACCCGGTCGTTTCGGCATTCCAGGCTGCCGTCCGACGTGCTCCGGGCATGATGCATCATGCGAAGGCAATGGTCTGCAAGGTCTTCGCCCCGGTCATCCGTACCGCGGAATTCGGCAATCGCAGAGTCAGCGCTCGCGTGCTCACCCTTGCCAACGCGATGCACAACGACACGCCGATCGTGACGATGGCGAGCTTCTTGAGCGCCTTCATGGTCTATGACCAAACCGACGCGCTTCCTATCCTCTCGAAGATCCCCACCTTGGTGCTGTGCGGCTCCGCCGACCTGATGACGCCGCTGTCGCATTCCGTCACGATGGCAGCGGTCGTCGAGTACTCGGATTTCGTGATGGTCGAGGGCGCCGGTCACTCGGTGATTCTCGAGCAGCCGAGTGGGGTCGTCGAGGCCATCGCTCGCCTGATGACGCGAGCAGGCGGTACCGGCCGGGTCGAGGGCGTTCACCTCACACTCGTCGCATAGTCCGTTCGTGCGCGGGGGTTTCGGCGGCCACCCAGTCTGCCGCCGGCCAGGAGAGCGCACAAGGTTCCGGGTCAGTCATCGCTCGGGAGCCTGGCCTCGCCCGCCTGCTGGCGGACCGCGGTCTCGACGAGCTTGCGGACCTGCGCGGCGGGGACGACGATGCCAGGCGTCCGGAGAGTCCAGCGCAGGAAGTCCTCGACGTTCATTGCGGGCGTTTCGCCGAGGTAGGGCTGGATGTACACCGGTGTGCTCGGTTCACTGCGCCAACTGGTGGCAAGGGTGCCGGTGTCCACCGCGTCATATCCGAGGATGTTCAACAGCCGGGTGGCTCGTGCCTTGGCTTCCGCGTCGTCGCCTGCGACGGGTAGGGCGCTGCGGTCCGGCGCGCCTGCGGGCCGCGCGAGAGACAACAGCTGGTGTGGGGTGATGTTGTTGAATGCCTTGATTACCCGGGAGCCCGCGAGGTGGCGCTGTAGCAGGGCGGCAGAGGTCAGTTCGCCCGCATCCAGCTCGGCCACGTGGCCGTCCCGCTCGGGGTAGTAGTTCGCCGTGTCCAGCACCGTCTTCCCGGCCAGAGCTTCGGCGGGGAGCTTTTCATA
Organism: Nocardia sp. NBC_00403; assembly: GCF_036046055.1. Taxonomy (NCBI): domain Bacteria; kingdom Bacillati; phylum Actinomycetota; class Actinomycetes; order Mycobacteriales; family Nocardiaceae; genus Nocardia; species Nocardia sp. NBC_00403. The sequence goes on along the minus strand of NZ_CP107939.1, from coordinate 8,308,150 downwards.
GGCATGCAGCGGGATGGCGGCCACCACCAGGTCCGCGGCGCGTGCTGCCGCCTCCGGTGTGGCCGCTCGAGCGCGCCCGCCCAATTCGGCGACAAGATCGGCAAGTGTCTCGGGGTCTCGCGAATTGCTGAGGACAACCTCGAGGTCTGCCGCAACGGCCAGGCGGGCAATGGAAGTGCCGATCATTCCGCTGCCGATGAGTCCGAGCGTTTGGGGCACGACTTCTCTCCGTTCGTTCGTGTGAGTGCGCGATAGGAGCCGGGGAGCGCGGCCAGGGTGTGCCGGTCGCGGGTGGCTCGCTGTCAGCATGAAACCGCCGCGACCACCCGACCAGGTCCGTGTGCTGCGTACTCACGGCGTGATCACCCACCGCAGGCTCCGGCGTAGCGTTGGTCGCGTGGACGACCGGACCGAGCTCAGCGGCTTCCTCAAATCACGCCGTGCCCGCCTGCGCCCGGAGCACGTCGGGCTGCGCGACTACGGCAGAGCACGCCGGGTCGCGGGCCTGCGGCGTGAGGAGTTGGCGCAGCTGGCGGGCGTGAGCATCGCCCACTGCACACGTCTGGAACAGGGCAAAAGCGACAGCGTCTCGGATGAGGTGCTCGACGCCATCGGGGCGGCGCTACGCCTGGACACCGACGAATTGGCTTACCTGCACCGGATCGCACGGCGTCCCCCGCCGTGTGCGGCGGCCACCGCCTCGTCGGATGCGCCTGCGAGCTTGCGCTACCTGCTGGAGTCGTTCGTGATGACGCCGGCGCTGCTGGTCGGTCGGCACACCCAGATTATCGGCTGGAACCAGCTCGCCGTGGCGGTGTTCGGCGACTTCCCCGCCCTGCCGGAGAACCGCCGCACGCTCTCACACCTGCTGTTCACCGAGCCCTACCTGCGTGAGCTGCACGGCAGCGACTGGCCGCGGGCGGCACGCGAGCAAGTGGCGCATCTGCGTGTTCTGCTCGGACGGTATCGCGGAGACCCCGCACTCATGGCGCACATCGATCAAATGCGTGATCTGAGCGCGGAATTCGCGCAGATGTGGGCGGAGCACCCGGTCGCGCAGGTCCGGTACCGGGCGTATGTGTTGCACCACCCGGTCGTGGGTGAACTGACCCTGCACGGCGAGCTCGTCGCGCTGCCCGACCTGCCGTCGTGCTGCGGGCTGGACCTGTTCGCTGCTGAGCCGGGCTCGGCATCCGAGCAGGCGCTGCGGAAACTCGGAAGCCTGTAGGAATTCCAGCTGACGCGCGAATCGGGTGTTCACGGTGGCGGGCGCAAGAGGTATTCGCCGGCAAGCTGGACGGCTTCGCGTTTGGTGTAGCCAGGGTGGTCCGCGACGATGAAGTGGCGGCCGATCGCGAGTGCGAACGCCAGGGTGCTGCGTGCCTCGATCTCATCGGGGTCGGTGATGAAGGTGCCGAACATCTTCCGCAGGAACTGCATTCGCTCGTTATCGATACGCCGCAGGCGGGTCGCGACCGACTGATCGTGGCGGGCCCAAGACCGGATCGCGAGATCAATCCGGTGCAGGTCCTCTGAGAAAGTCAGTTGACCGGCGAGCCGGATCCTGTCGGCGGCATCGCCACCTTCCGTGTCGGCCTGGGCGATGACTTCTTTGGTACAGCGGAGTTCCCACTCGTCGAGCATCTCCGTGAGGAACGCGGGGCGGCTGTCGAAGTGTCCATAGAACCCGCCCTTCGTCACGCCGAGCTCGGTGGCGAGGGTCTCGACGCGGACGGCGTCGGGTCCGCCCCGGCCGAGGGCTTCGAGGCCCGCCGCTATCCAGCGGGCTCGTGTTGTGCGGGCCACAGCGGGAATTCGGCCACCTCCATTGATCGAGTCGAATCTATACGGTACCGTATGCACTAACTGTACGGTACCGTATAAATGAGAGGTGAACCGTGCCCCGACTCGCAGCCGCCGCCTACACCGAGCAGCCCTGGCGCATCCACGAACTCGCGAGGGAGTTCGCAGTCGAGGACGTGTGGTCGTTTCGCACTCCCGGAGCTGGACCCGACGACTTCCCGGTGCTGCTCGCAGCCCTGCGAGCGGCCGGTGGACCCGCGAGGCAGACCTTGCCGGTGCGGTTCTTGTTCGCTATTCGATGGAAGCTCGGTGCACTCCTCGGCTGGGACAAAACGTCCGCGGGGGTGGGGGAGCGGGTTGCCTCGCTGCGCGACCGCCTGCCCAGCGACATGCACGCGGCTTGTCGCGGCCCGGACGACGACGACATGCCCCTGAAGGCGGTCTACGAGCTCGACATGGAGTCCGCTCGCGAGCTGGCGAACAAGACCGTGCACACCGTGATGCATCTCGGCTGGGTCCGAGGCGCGAACGGCGACTATGAGCTGCGCATGGCCGTCCTCGTCAAGCCCAACGGATGGTTCGGGCGGCTCTACATGGCCGCCATCGCGCCTTTCAGATACCTCATCGTCTATCCGGCTCTGACGCGGCAATGGGAACGCGCCTGGGAAAGAAGGTCACGATGAACTCCGGAAAGCGGTTGCTCCGCTGGGCGAGCGGGATCATGCTCGTGCTGGGAACAGGGCACCTGTTGCTGCTGGCGCTCGTTGCTTGGACGGACGTCACCGACTGGGTGGATCGGGGGATGTGGGCAGCGGTCCCGCTCGATCTCACCGAGGGCGCCGCTGTTCAGACAGTGGAATCCCTGCAGAATAGGGTCACCTTCTGGGCCGGTCCGGGAAGCTTCGCCGTGCCCCTGATTCTCTTGGGTTGCCTGATATGGCACCTCGCTGGACGCGGAGTGGCCGTGCCCGCCGGGGTCGGCTGGGGCCTCGCGGCGTGGTGTGTGCTGGGCGGCATCCTGCTGGTGCCGTCGCCGTTCTTCGCCGGGGTTGTCTCCGGGGCGCTGATCATCGTGGCCGCGCGGAAGGGCGATCAGTCGGCAGCACCCCGAGGCGGGGAGATGGCGTTCGGTCAGCACGCGGCTCGACCTTGTCCCTGCGTCAATGTTTAGCGTCGGCGGATATGACCATCACTGTTCTCGACACCTAACGCGATCGCATCGAGCAGCAGATCCGGTCCGTGCGTCACACTTTCGACGCCGCGGCGGCCGGGACCGAACCGTGCATGAACATCATGCTGGAAGGGTTCAACGATCGCTACCGGGACGAGGTTATTTCGCGTTGGGGTGAGCACGCATTCCGGGCGAGCGACGACTGGTGGCACGCCAAGAGTTTCGAGCAGCAGGCCTGGAAGCGGGCCACCGACGACCTCGTCGCCGCTTGGATCGCCGCATGGAAGGCCGGGGTGTCGCCGACCTCGGAGCGTGCGCAAGCACTGGCCGCTCGACATGTCCAGTGGCTGAGCGAGATTCCCGGCGCCCCTATGACCGAGGGCGATCGGGACCGCTCGATCCAGCTGGTGAACGGCCTCGGCCAGATGTACGTCGAGGACCCCTCGCTTCGCAGCCACATACGACGGTGCCGAAGGCGCGGCATTTGTCCGCGACGCGCTGCACGAGTACGCACAGACACGGATGTAGCGCTTCGGCACCGGGCCGAGCCTTCGCGCCGATCAGCGAAAGCGGTTGGGTTCCAGTCGATTCAGGACATCGTAGGGTCGACGTCAAACCGTGTGATGCGGGCAAACCGGTGACAGGCCCCGGCGGAGGCGGGGCCTGTCCAGGTCGATCAGGCCGAGTAGTCGATGGCGGGGCCGAAGGTGCCGTCACCGTTGCCGTAGCGCAGGGTGATGTTGCCGGTGCCGGTGTTGCCGATGACGGTGTCGGTCTTTCCGTCAGCGTTGAAGTCGGCGAGAATCGGGGTCGACAGGGGGACGAGCCCGCCGGAGGGGTAGGTGTGGCTCGGCGGGCCGAAGGTGCCGTTGCCGGTTCCGAGCAGCACGCTGATGCTCGAGGTGCCGCCGTTGGCGACCACCATGTCGAGCTTGCCGTCGCCATTGATGTCGGCCACGTCGAAGCACTGCGGGAACAGGCCGCCGGTCTGATAGGTCCGCAGCGCGCCGAAGGTGCCGTCGCCCTTGTTGAACAGCGTGGAAACGGTGCCGCTGACGAGGTTGGAGAAGAGGATGTCCGCCTTGCCGTCGCCGTTGATGTCGCGCGCCATGCCGTACCAGGCGGTCAGGGCGCCCTCGCTGAACGTGGCCGGCGCGGCGAAGGTGCCGTCACCGTGGCCGCGGTAGATCTGGATGGTGCTGTTGACGTAGTTGCCGCGCAGCAGGTCGAGGTTGCCGTCCCCATCGAAGTCCGCGGCGTCGGCGGATCCGGAGCCGACGCCGAGGTTGCTGGAGACGGTGACGGCATCGGTGAAGGTGCCGTCACCCTTGCCGAGGAGTATCGACCACGACGGGGCCTGGTTGGAGGTAGCCAAGTCAGGGTTGCCGTCGTGGTTGTAGTCACCGACGACCACCGCGCCGGGAGCGAGGTCGGTGTCGTAGTTGACGGCCTTGGCGAAGGTGCCGTCGCCCTTGCCCATCAAGATGGAGACGTTGTGTGAGGTGAAATTGGTGACGGCCATATCGAGCTTGCTGTCGTGGTCGAAATCCGCGATGGCGACGTAGTCGGCCTGGCCGCCGGTGGTGTATCGGACGGCGGGCTGGAAGCCACCGCCTGGCTTGCCCAGGAACACCGACACGCCGAACCCGAGCACGAAGTCGCTGAACACGACGTCGGTGTAGCCGTCATCGTTGAGATCGGCGACCGCGGGTACCGCAGGACCCGTCAGGTTGGGAAGCGCATCAGCCGATGCTGGGGTGCTGGTGAAGGCGGCGGTGCCCGCCAGTGTGGAGCCTGCCATTGCCAGAGAAGCGAGAGCGCTTATGGCGAACCTGATCTGTGTCACTTATTCTCCCGATTGTCCGATATCGGCAGAACTTTACTGGGTTTCCGTGGCAGGCGAAACTATCGATGCCATAACATAATTCGATAATCCATCCTTATCGACGGCCATGTCCAACTGATCGGTTCACTGATAATCATCACTTATGGAATGTGCCTTCGAGGGACGGCCCGTTCCGTTCGAAGGCCGATGTTGTCATGCCCGAGTGGCGGTGGCGACGGCATCGGCGCAACTCACTTCATGCAGGTCTTCTCGAAAAATCGAGGCTAGTAGCACCACGCTCCTCGGCAACGCCAAAACTGTTACACCGCAAGAACTCTCGCGTGTAGAAATGTGCCGCTTCGAGTTGGGATCAGCATTTGACATGATCGGCTTCGGTCCTGAGAGCGGTTCCTGTCGATCGGGTCGCTCCAGATTCCGACCAACGGCGACACCAGCGCTTGGCATGTGGTCGGCGCATGGAGGTCTTTGTTGTTCGTCGGACGGAAAAGGATGTGAAAATGGTGCGTGTACTCGAACAAAGTCCCTACGATGGCGGGAGTTTCGAATGATCAACGTGCGGGCTCTGGTCGGCGCCTGTGCCGCCTCGGCCGGAATCGTCGTCGGAACGGCGGTATTCGTACCGGCGAACGCATCGGCGGCAAGCTATGGCGGGCAATGCGGTGGCGGATACGCCGTGATCGAGCAGGCCAATTTGATTGGCGGCACCGCATTTCTCACATACAGCAATGCTACTGGGAAGAACTGTGTTGTCACGGTTCGCGATGAGCCTGGAGACGAGTTGTTCATGGTCGCCCGAGTCGGACGCTCAGGCGACCTCCAGTCGACGGATGTCGACCAAGGCAATTACACAACGTATGCGGGACCGGTGTACGTTTCGGCGGCACACAGGTGCATCGACTGGTACGGCCAGATCAGGGGAGACTGGAATTGGGTTGGACAACAAACCGCCCACTGCGGCTGATCATCTGGGCTTCAGTCGAATGGCGGGTGGGAGTCGATGAGGTGACTGCGAGCCAGATTCGTTGCGGCGCAGAACATCCGCTTCCACCCGAAGGCGCATCTTGACGCGCTTCGACCATGACGATGGTGGTCGTGATGGAGGATTTGAGTGCAGGTGTGGCATGGGATGTCAATCCGTGAAGGTCACGCCGAAACGCTCGCCCAGTTGCCGGAGGGCCTGCGGGTCGGCGAAGAAGGCTTCCGCGCTGTAGTCGGGATCGTATGGGTCGATGTCGCACCAGCGTTCGGCGGAGTCGTCGGGGGTGAGGTCGGAGATGTAGGTGGCGAAGGTGAGTGAGGCTTCGACGGCTTCGTCGTCGCCCGGGTGGACCGGCCGATCGACGGGTCGGCCGTTGCACAGGAAGGTGGGTTTCTGATCTTCCTCGTCGCTCACGAGCTGTACCTCGGTGATGGTGATCAGTCCGCGAGTGCAGGCGGCTATTCGCTCCAATTCCTCTCGGTACCAACTCTCTCGATAGTCCCCCGCGTCATTGATGCCACGGAAGGTCTTGTAGTCGAGGGTGTATCGGATACCCAGCTCATCGAGCAGGCTCGGCAGCGCGGTACCGGCGGTGTCGCCGAAGTAGTCCAGTTGGTCGAGAACTCCGCGTCCTGCGCGGTCGCCTCCGTGAAGCTCCAGCCGAACAGGCTCCCGTAGAAGGCCTTTGCAGCCTCGACATCGTGCTGTTCCACATCGATCCATGACGTCACACCCGCTGGATAGGTTCGCACGACAGTCATCAGCCGCTTCCTTCGCTCGTTGGTCACGAATATCAGGGGTGAGCACCGACAAGTCGATGGAGCCGTCACCGCTCGCGGGAATACACCTTCACCACCGTGCCGTCGACGTCCGCCGCCAGGTATGCGCTGCCGTAGTCGTCGGTCAGGTACACCATGATGGTCGGGCGATCGTCATTGAAAGTCCATGCGGGGTCGATGATCACATAACGGAGGGTCGGGGTGGGGACATTGAGCTGGTCCTCTGCGGCGCGCATCAGGGTCGGCAGGATGTCCCAGTTGATCGAGCTCAGATTTACGGTGGCTTTTCCCGACATCTGGCCACCCGCGCCCTCGCGGGCGGCAATGCCGTTTCGGTAGCTGAACTCATCGTAGATTTTCGGCTGGCCGGCGACGGGTGCGGCGACGTTGGCGTAGGTCGGGTAGAATGTCGCGTCGGTGAATGCCGTTCCACCGGTGACTTTTTCCAGGGCGGCGATCGCCGTGCGGATGCCGTCGGGGGTGAGGAGGTCGCCGGCCTCTTCGGTCACGGGCGCGACGGAGGCAGGCGCGCCGGGGAGTTGGGTGCTGCCGGGTCGTTGGCTGGTGCCGGGAGGCTGACTCGAGCCGGTTCGATTCGTCGACGAATCGGGCTGCATCGCCACCGCCACGACTATCGCGGCGGCAATGGCGGCGGCCGCGATTCCCGACAGGATCCAGCGTTGCCGCTGTGCGGACGCCGCCGGATGGTGGCCGGGAATCCCGCTCGATGGCACCGGGGTCGGCGCTGCCGGCGCAGGTGGCACGTGCGCATGAACCTGTGCCAGGTGCGGGTGGGCCTGCGCGGCGGGCGCAGTTCCCATCGGCGCGGTCGCCTGGGCGAGCATCCAATCGACCTGCTCGGGCGAGGGCCGATGGCTCGGTTCCGCCACCAGCAGCGCCTGCAGCGCCGGGGTCAGCGGCCCGGAACGTTGCGGCGGCGGGACCTCGCCCTTCAGGACGGCCGCAAGTGTTGCGACTGTGGTGTCGCGGCGCATCGGGTGATAGCCCTCCACCGCCACGTAGAGCACCAGACCGAGCGACCACAGGTCGGAGGCGGGGTTGCCCTCCTGGCCGCCGAGTCGTTCCGGCGCAACGTAATCCAGCGAGCCGACCACACTGCCGGTGGAGGTGAGCCCGTTCAAACCGGTGATCGCCGCGATGCCGAAATCGGTCAGCACCGGCGTGCCGTCTTCACGCAGGATCACATTCGCCGGCTTGATGTCGCGATGTAGCACGCCGACCACATGGGCGGCACGCAGCGCGCCGAGTATGCCGCGGCCGATCTGCGCCGCACGTGCCGGGTGCATCGGGCCGTCGGCGAGATGTTCAGCGAGCGTGCGGCCACGAATCAGCTCCATGACGATCCACGGATGAGCGGCAGCATCGGAATCAACGATGTGATGGACCGTCACCACATTCGGATGCGCGATCCTGGCCAGCGCCCTGGCTTCCCGCAGCACGCGTTCCCGCTGTACCTCGGGCAGGCTCGCACCGCCGTCCGGCTCGGCCGCCCGCACCTCCTTCAACGCCACCTCGCGATGCAGGGCGAGATCGTAGGCGCGCCACACCGTCCCCATCCCGCCGCTGCCGAGCGGTTCGAGCAACTCGAAACGCCCGTCGACCACTGTCCGCTCGGAAATCACCGCGCCAGCCTATGGGTATCGTCGCGGTTGCGCGAGGCGCACCTCGAGGTCGTCGGCACGTCATGGTCGCCGGTGTCGGCACGAGTGCCGCGTTCAGTGGGCAGCCTCAACGCGAGACCGGTGTGCCTGTCGACCGGTCGAGGGCGTTGTACAGCCAGAGTTGGCCTGCGCCCACCGTTATGGTTGCGCCGGTGATTTCACCGGTGAGACGCCAATAGCGTTGTGTGCGAGGGTCATCGTGCCTGCCGGCGCGGAGGCGTTCGCGGAATCCCGGGGTATCGTGTTCGCCGCGGGCGGTGGCGTGGGCATCGACGAAACGGTCCAGTGCCCGACCGGAGGAGGGCGCGCATCCCGCGTGGATCTGCGACTCTGCCATGCCGCAGGCTTCGGCGACTCCGGCGAGCAGACCGACCTTGTCGCGGATCGGCGTGGGTCCAGGGCGCCAGAGCTGTTGGGAAACAACGGCAGCGAAGCGGGGCTCGGCGACAAGGGTGACCAGCTCGGCGTAGCCGACGACCTGTTCCGGCGTCGGGTCGCGCAGCGGATCGGGCACGTTCATCGAGATGAAACCCTCGAACATGTCCGAGGGCATCGGTGTCAAGATCCGCCGCCAGAACCCGACTACCGCGTCGTGAGCGGACCAACCATCCGATACCCCGGCCAGCAGCTCCAGCCTGGTTGCCCGCTCCGCAGGCACCGCGTTTTCGATGGCTCGCAACGACGCTCGCCGCCACGCCAATGCCCCTAATTCGACATCGACCACAGCCCGTTCGGCGGCTATCGCTTCCGCCATCGACTGCTCGCCGGTGAGCACCGCGGCGATTGCCGCCAACCCCAACCCGAGTGCGCGTAGTCGACGAACCAGCAGCAACCGATCCACCGCCGTGCCCTTGTCGAACATCCGATGGCCGCCCGTGGTGCGTGTGGACACCACAATGCCGCTGTCGCAATAGAAGCGAATCGTCCGAACCGGAACACCGGTCAGCCGCGACAGCTCCCCGATGCTCACCAATCCATGTAATGTGCCGTCGGTCACAATCTCTTGAACCTCCACCCGGGTGGAGTTCCTACCGTACTAGCGCCCGACACGGAAGGAATCCCCGATGACCACGACATCCGACGAGATCTGGCAAGCCGTAGCCACCGAACGCGCCACCCTGGTCGATCTCCTCGAAAACCTCTCCGAGGCCGACTGGAATCATCCCACCCTCTGCGATGGCTGGCGGGTCCGTGAGGTGGTCGCTCACGTAATTTTGTCCAGCAGTGCAACATTGGGCGCTGTCCTGGTCAAACTCATCCGAGCGCGCGGCAGCATCGATCGCATGAGCCTCGATACGGCCATACGTCACGCCGACCGCACCACGTCCCAGCAACTCCTGGCCGAACTTCGCGCCACGATCCCGCTGCGCATGACCCCGCCCCCCACGACTCCCACCGACCGCCTGATGGACACCCTCGTCCACATTCAAGACATTGCGATCCCGCTCGGTCTCTCCCGCGAAATGCCGACTGCTGCCGCGCGCCTGGCACTCGACCGGGTCTGGTCGGCCGACTGGGTGTTTCACGCCAAGAAAAGACTGTCCCCCTATCGTCTGACTGCCACCGACACGAACTGGACAGCCGGCACCGGCCCCACCATCGAAGGCCCCATTGCCGCCCTACTGCTGCTTGCCAGTGGTCGAACCGCCGGACTCTCCGCCCTGACCGGTGAGGGCGTGGCAATCCTGCGGTCGAAGGTCGGTTAGGGCCGGTCTGGTTCGGCGACCGGCCGTGGAATACGTGCTACGACGGTATTCCGTCGGTGCCTTCTACGCTGATTCCTGTTGATCAGGACGTACCACTTCCCATTCGAGAAGGGGCTACACATGATTTACAGGTTCGCGACGGTCGGTGCGGTCGGAGTTCTTACCGCATCAGCCATCGTTTTCACGGCCGGTGGCGCCGCGGCTGCGCATCCCTCCGAGTGCGCCGAGGCTGCCGTGGTCATGGCCCAGTTCGCTCCCGATGACGACGGGGGTCTTGCCGGCGACATCGGAAAGAGTGACGTGAATGGCGAAGACGGGGATGGCAAGGGCGGGGACGGCAAAGGGAAAGGCAAGGGCAGGGGTAAAGGCGGGGGCAAAGGCAAAGGCAAGGGAAACGGCGACGCCGATAGCGAAATGCCGAGTGCCGGCAGCAGCGGCGGCATGAACTTCGGCGCAGAAAACTAGCCGTCGGAGGCTGGGCTGACAACGTCTTCGCCCATGAACGGGCACCCACCCTGCCGATCCGGTGCACGCCGTGATCGGCGGGGTGGCACCCCGTACCGACGTGCGGTGGATGTTCGTTTCCCGATGGTATCGGGGGATGGGGGGACGGGGCTAGCCTCGGTGCGGGGGTGATGCGCGGAGGAGGGTGCGGTGCGGCGAGGGGCGTCGGTCGGGGCGATGGGTGGTGTTGTCGTGGCTGTGCTGGTGTGGGGAGAGATCGGGCATTGGTGGGCTTCGCGGGCCGTATTGGGGGAGCCACGGTCGGGGGTTCCGGCATCGGAAGTGCTGGTAGTGCTCGGGTTCGCCAATCGGAGTGCGGATCGGGCGAATGCGCTCAATCGGTGGCGGGTTCGGGCTGCGCTCCGGTCGGTGGATGACAAGGTGCCCGATAGTCGGCTGGTCTTTTCCGGGACGACGCGGCCTGGTGGGTCTGTTTCGGAAGCCGAGCTCATGGCGCGATATGCGGTGCGGGAGTGGGGGGTGTCGAGTGCGCGGATCCAGTTGGAGGGCCGGTCTCGCACGACATGGGAGAACATCCAGTACTCGATTCCGTTCATGAACGATGCCGAGTCGATCAAGATAGTTTCGAATCCCTTGCATGCGTTACGTGGCCGTCTGTATCTGCGGCGGCAGCGGCCGGATCTGGCGCGCAGGGTTCGGCGTGCTTCCGACTATCGGTTCGGTGAGAAGTCTTGGGCCAAGCCATTTTTCGCCGTATATGGCCTGCTGGATCTGGCTCGTACACGGAAAGATACGCGGATGCGGGATGAGTAGGTCGCAGTAGCGCTCCCGTGCGCAGCCGGTGACTCGTGATCACGGGTGGCGGCAACGGACCGAACCCGATATGGTCTGGCGGCAGTCCGTCGATGTTCGCGACGGGCTTTGAAATGGGGAGGGCCGTATGGCATTTCGTAAGAAGAAGATTCTGGAACAGGTGACGCAGAAGCTGGCCGAGGTCGGTCCGCCGGGGGAGCAGTTCAATACCGCTTTTCTTGCCATCACGGGTCCGAGTCCGTGGGTCGACAGCCTGCCGTATGTGCGGTTGGTAATGGTGTTTCTGCGGAAGTACTACTTCGTGGTGCTGACCAACACCTCTGTTGTGCTGATCGAGGCCAGCAAATGGACAGGTCGGCCGACGAATCTGGTGTCGGCGGAGCACTTCCAGACCGCCGAGTTCTCCGGTCTGGAGATCAATTCGCTGTGGTCGAAGGTGTTCTATCGACTGCCGGGAACTGCGATGGTGGAGCGGCTCAATGTCCACCGCCAGTGGCGCACCGAGTTGGATGAGCTGGTGCGCGTGACCCATCAGGCACCACAGGTCCAGCAGCCGAGTTCGCATCTGTAGCGAACCGGAAGTGGCCCTGCTGGGCGGAATGCGTTGCCGCCCAGCAGGGTTTGCCTATGCCATCTACCGAGGGCGCAGCCGGATTGCGCAGCAGCGCGCTGGGCCGGGTCTCGACCAGGCCGCCGCCTAACGGGCGTGCGGCGGACGCGGCCAGGGGTTGTCTTCGATGTGCTCGATGGACTCGTTGAAGCGTGCGATCAGTGTGCTCAGTTGTTCGACATCGGCGTCGGCCCAGTCGGCGACCACCGCGCCGATGCCTTCCTGGCTTCGGTCCCGATCGGCGGCGACCTGTTCCAGGCCCTTTCGGCTGGCCCGGACCTTGCGCGCGATACCGCCGTCCGGATCGGGCACCCGCTCGACCAGGTCATGCTTCAACATGGCGCCGACCTGACGGTTGATCGTGGAGATGTCCAGCTGGAAGGCCTCCGACAGTTCGCGCAGGCTGAGCGGGGAGTCGATCTCGAGCCTGCTGAGGATGAGGTAGGCCGAGCGGTCCAGGTGGAACCCGGGGCGGCGCAGCAGGGATGCGGGGAACTGCCGGGAGAGCAGGGTCAGCTCGAAGACGAGGCGCGAGAGCGCGGCGCTTTCCGCGGGACCTGATGCTGGCATGGACCACACTATGTCGCCTGAATCACGGTGATAGCAAATTGTGCACGATGCACATCGTGTGTAGCGTGCACATTTGTGACTGTTGCTGCCGACGCGTCCTCGACCGTCTCTGGTACCGACGACCGGCGCAGGCCCGCGTCGGCCCTACTCATCGCGACCCTCGGCACGGTCGGTGTCGTCGTCTCGCTTATGCAGACGCTGGTTATCCCGATCATCCCCACCCTCCCATCGCTGCTGAATACCTCGGCGTCCAACGCATCGTGGGTGATCACCGCGACGCTGCTCGCAGGCGCGGTGGCAACCCCGATCAGTGGCAGGCTCGGCGACATGTTCGGCAAGCGCCGGGTGCTGTTCGCGAACATCCTTTTGCTGGTCGCAGGCTCGGTGGTCTGCGCGCTGTTCTCCTCGCTCGTTCCGGAGATCATCGGCCGCTCGCTGCAGGGCGCCGCGGTCGGCGCGATCCCGCTCGGCATCAGCATCATGCGTGACGAGCTGCCCGCCGAGAAGGTGGGTTCGGCAATGGCGATCATGAGCGCAACGCTCGGGGTCGGCGGCGCCCTCGGGCTGCCGCTCGCGGCGGCGATCGCGCAGAACGCCGACTGGCACATGCTGTTCTGGACCGCGGCCGGCCTCGGTGTTGTCTGTGCCGCACTGGTTTTCGTCTTCGTGCCGGAGTCGCCGGTGCGCACCCCCGCGCGCTTCGACTTCGGTGGTGCGGTCGGGCTTTCCATCGCACTGCTCGCCCTGCTGATCGCGATCACCAAGGGCGCGGACTGGGGCTGGGGCAGCGCGAGCATCCTCACCCTCTTCGCGATCGCGGTGGTGGTGTTCGTCGGCTGGGGCGCCTTCGAGCTCCGGCAGCGTTCGCCGCTGGTCGACCTGCGGGTCTCGGCGCGGCCCCGGGTGCTGTTCACCAACTTCGCCTCCATCGCTGTCGGCTTCGCACTCTACGGCATGTCGTTGACGTTCCCGCAGCTACTGATGGCCCCTGAGCAGACCGGATACGGGTTCGGCTTGTCCATGGTCAACGCCGGATTGGCGCTTGCCCCTACCGGATTCGTGATGATCCTGCTCTCGCCGGTGTCGGCGCGGCTGTCGGCGGCCCGAGGGCCGAAGGTCACCCTTGCGCTCGGTTCGGCGGTGATTGCGGCGGGCTACCTGTGCGCCGTGGTGCTGATGAACAGCGTTTGGGAAATCATGGTCGCGGCGATGATTGTTGCCGCCGGTGTCGGCCTTGCCTACGCCGCGATGCCCGCCCTGATCATGGGTGCGGTCCCGATCACCGAAACCGCGGCGGCCAACGGTCTCAACTCGCTGATGCGCTCGATCGGCACGTCCACCTCGTCGGCCGTGATGAGCGTGGTGCTCGCGCACATGACAATGCAACTCGGCTCGCACGTGCTGCCGTCGCGCGACGGATTCCACACCACCTTCCTCATCGCCACGACGGCAGCGCTCGTCGCGATCGTGCTCACAGTCTGCATTCCGATGCGCAAGGCGCCGGATGCCGCGGACAAGGCCGGGCACGCCTGATCATCGGGCCGTCGCGCTCGAACGGCCACGGGGCCGATCCTCAACGGCGAGGATCGGCCCCGTTGTCGTTGGTATGACGCTGTGAAATGCCCGCCGCGAACCGATCGAAGTCCGCACGGCTCGCGAAGTATCCGACTTTGGCCGCAGGCTTTGGCGGCAGTGCCGCTGCTTGCCATGGCGTGCGGCAACGCTACGGTGCGGATTCCACCGAGTCGGTGTAGCGGCGGGCCAGCGTCCGCAGATGCGCGACCAGCTCCGGTGGGCCGTCGACACGGAAATCCATCATCAGCATGCTGAGGTAGATGGCAATGGTCTCCAACGCATCCGCACCGGTCAGCAGAATGCAGGTGTCCGCGTCGACGGCCTCCACCACGCCGACGGCGGGATTGATGCGGGCGATCACTGTTTCGGCCGGTGCGAGCACGGTGACGCGGGCGTGCACCTTCCAGCCGGTGCTGGCGATGTGGCGCATGACGAACGCGATCAGGTCCTCGTCGGGCAGCGGGCGCGGTCCGAAGTGGCGGGTGCTGACGGCCGCCCGGTGCACCTGTGCGACGGGAATCGCACGCCAGGAATGGGTTTCGAGATCGTAGGCGACCAGGTACCAGCGCCGCTGCCAGTTGATCAGGCGGTAGGGCTCGACGTCTGTTGTGCCGCTGCCCAGCTCGATCGACACCGCGGTCGTGTCCCGGATAGCTCCGGCCAGGCTGGTCAGGACCACGGCGGGCACCGGGGCGTCCGGTTCGCGCGAGCCGGTGGTTGCCGGTCCGATGGCGGTGGCGTTGCGCAGTGCTAATACCTTGCGCTGCAATCGCTTCGGCAGGATCTGTTCCAGCTTCGCCAGAGCTCGCGAGACGTTCTCGCTGATGTCGGCGATGCCGGTGGCGCCGTCCTCGGCAAGGCCGACTGCCACGGCCATCGCCACCGCCTCGTCGTCATCCAGTAGCAGCGGCGGCATCGTCGAGCCGCGACCGAGCCGGTAGCCACCGATCGCACCGCGTTCGGCGTGCACCGGGTAGCCGAGTTCGCGCAGTCGCTGGATGTCATTGCGCAGGGTCCGGTCGGTGATGTCGAGCCGTTCGGCCAGCTCCCGGCCGGTGTACGCGCGATCCTGCAGCAGCGAGAGCAAACGCATTACTCGCGTTGTGGTGGGCGCCACATTCGCCTCCCGAATTATTAGGAACGAATCCAGCCTAATGGCCTCATAGGCTTAGGTCATCACCAAGAAGCACAACGAAAGGTCGATCATGAACATCACCACCGCCGCCGACGCCACCGCGACACTGCGCCCCGTGTGGCGCGAGGTGCTCTCGACCTCCTACACGGCGCTGGAAAACACCGTCGCAGGCATCGGTGACGAGCAGTGGCAGCTGCCGACCCCGTGCTCGGAATGGAATGTCACGCAGGTGATTCAGCACGCCGCGGGTGACCAGCTCGCCTTCGCCAAGGCACTCGGTGTCGGCGTCGGACCCGCCTACAACCCCTTCGACCCCTCCGGAGCCATCGACGGCTCGGCCGCCGCTCTGGTGCGCGACGCGATCGAGCAGACCGCCGCCGCCTGGGCGACCGTCGCCGACGACACCGAGGCCGTCCCGACTCCGCTGCCGCACGGCGCCTTGGCGACCCCGGTCGCTGCCGTGATGTGCGCGTTGGATGCCGCCGTGCACGCCTGGGATATCGCGATCGCGACCGGTCAGCCATCGCCACTGACCGACGAACTGGCTGGCTACCTGCTGACCGCCGCACGGACCGCGCATCCGGCACCGGGTAGCGGTGTGGAGGCGGAAATCATTGAGCCGCTCCGTCAGTGGGGTGCCTATGCCGCGGTGGTCGACGGTGGCGCGGACGACACCACGGTCGCCGAGCTGCTGCGCTACCTTGGCCGCGACCCGCGCGCATGAACCGGGGTGTGCGGGTGTGTACCGTCGCACCCGCGCACCCAGCAGTCGAGTCGTGCTGCCTTACATCGCAATCGGTGACTATCCCCGGGTGGTGGATAGCGCAGCGTCCTACCCGATGCGACGAATCGGCGGTGCGGTCAGCGCGCGGTGACGAACCCCCGGGCAACCATCCAGTCCCGCGCGACCTCGGCGGGCTCCCGCCCGTCCACATCGACCTGACGGTTCAGTTCGGTGATGGCCTCATTGGTCAGTAGTTTCGAGATGGGCGCCATAATGGCGGCGACCTGGGGGTGCGCGTCGGCGAAGGATTTGCGCATCACCAGTGCCGCATTGTATTTCGGGAAGAAGCCGAGATCGTCCTTCAGCAACACGAGATCGAGGGCGGGGATGCGGCCGTCGGTGGCGGCGACGGAGCCGAATCGGCATTGCTTGCTGTCGGCGGTGGCCTGATACACCAGAGCGTCCTGCACGATCTGTTTGTGGACCTTGCCGGTATCGATGCCGTACTTGCGGGCCAATCCCGGGAAACCGTCCTGGCGCACATTGAATTCCGTGCCCACGCAGGTGGCCGCCGCGTCCGGATCGGTATTGCTGAGCCGTGCGTAGTCCGACAGCGTTGTCACGCCGGTCTGCTGGGCGGTCTGCCTGCTCATCACCAACGCGTAGGTGTTGTTCATCGGCGCCATATCCGTCCACACGATGTTGTGCGCGGCCAGGTCGGCGTCGCGGACCGCCTCGTACTGGGCGATCTCGTCCGGTATCGGGGTCTCGTTGCCGAGGTAATTGATCCAGCCGGTGCCGGTGTATTCGTAGGAGAGATCGATCTGCCCGTGCAGCTGGGCATCGCGCACGCTGTTGGAGCCATGGATATTCGTCAGATCCCGCACCTGCGCCCCGGCCGCGGACAAAGCGAACTCGATGAGATAGCCGAGGATGTTCTGTTCGGTGAAGTCCTTGGATCCGACGGTGATCGCGACCCCGTCGAGCTCGGGCACCGGACGGATACTGCCGGGACCTACCCGCAGCGGCACCGCGCCACCGGATTGCAGACCGCAGGCGGTGATCACCAGGAGTACCGCGCCGGCGGCGGACGCCGCGGCGCGCCCACGCCATCCGCACCTCATGTCAAACCCCGGGGGCCGAGGAACTGTTCGGCCAGCGCGCCGAGCCAGTCGACAAGCAACGCGAGCGCGGCGGCGAGGACCGCGCCGACGACCAGCGTGACGTTGTCGCGCAGCTTGTAGCCGGTGTCGATCAGGATGCCGAGACCGCCCGCACTGACCAGGAACGATAGTGTCGCGGTGCCGACCGCCAGCACCAGCGAGGTGCGCAGTCCGGCGAGGATGTAGGGCATTGCGAGCGGAAACTCGATGCGGCGCAACACCGTCAGTGTCGACATGCCCTGCCCGCGGCCTGCGTCGATGAGGGTACCGTTCACCTGCTGGTAGCCGAGGATCGTATTGCGCAGTACCGGAAGCAACGAATAGAAGGCAATCGGTGCGACACCGATCCAGAAGCCGGTAGTCCGGGTGGCGAGATAACACAGCACGATGAGCCCGATCGCGGGCGCGGCCGCGCCGATATTGGCGATGCCGATGAAAACCGGTGCCAGACGCCGATATCCGGGTCGGGTGAGCAGTGTGCCGACCGGCACCGCCACCGCGACGACGATCAGCACGACCGTCGCGGTGATGAGCACATGCTGCCAGGTAAGCGTCGCGATATTGGCCACGCTGATGCTTGCCTGCTGGGTAGCGGTGAGGTCACGTCGGAACGCCCACACCAGCACCCCCGCGGTGAGTGCGAGTACCAGGACCGGCTGGACGAGCAGTCGAATGCGTTCTGCGCGACGCTCTGTCGTCAGCGTGCGTCCCGGCTCGGTGGTGCCGGGTGGCGTTGCGGGCTTTGTGGACGGAGTCATACTGTCTCGTCCGCACCTGTGGTGCTGTGGGTGGCGCGTAACGCCGACAGATGTTCGACGAGCGTGTCGATCGTGATCAGCCCGGCGTACTCACCGCGTCGCCCGGTGACGACCGCGGTAGCCGTCTGCTCGGCCAGTAGCGATTCCAGCGCCTCCTGCAATGTCGACTGCAGCGACAGCGGCGCGCCGACCGGAGATCCGATGTCGCGCAACGACGTCGCGTGCGCGAGGTGCTCGGTCGACACCCACCGCACCGGGCGCCGATGATTGTCGAGCACCAGCGCCCACGGCCACTTCCGGCCCGCGAGTGCGGTGCGCAAAGCCTCGACCGGTTCGTCCTCGGCCGCGGTCGGGCACTGGCCGAGGGTGACATCCCGGACCCTGGTGAGGGTGAGCTGCTTGAGCGAGGCATCCGCGCCGACGAAACCGGCGACGGTCTCGTCCGCGGGATCGGCGAGGATGGCTGCGGGGGTGTCGTATTGCAGAATGCGGGATCGGTTGCCGAGCACCGCGATTCGATCGCCGAGCTTGACCGCCTCGTTGAAATCGTGGGTGACGAACACAATGGTCTTGCCGAGCTCGGCCTGTAGTCGCAGCAGTTCGTCCTGCAGCAGGCCGCGGGTGATCGGATCGACGGCGCCGAATGGTTCGTCCATCAACAGCACCGGGGGATCGGCGGCCAGTGCGCGAGCCACCCCGACCCGCTGCTGCTGGCCGCCCGAGAGCTGCCGGGGATAGCGGTGGCGGTAGGTGTCGGGCGTCAGGCCGACCAGGTCGAGCATCTCGTCGGTGCGGGCGGCGATCTTCTTGCGATCCCAGCCGATGAGGCCGGGGACGGTCGCGATGTTCTTGGCGACCGTCATGTGCGGAAACAGGCCGGCCTGCTGAATCGAGTAACCGATGCCGCGCCGCAGCCGGTCGGGGTCGACGGCTGTGACGTCGCGGCCACCGATGGTGATGGCGCCCGAGGTCGGTTCGATGAGGCGGTTGATCATGCGCATGGTGGTCGTCTTGCCGCAGCCGGAAGGCCCGACGAGGACGACGATTTCGCCTGCCGGAATAGTCAAAGACACATTGTCGACAGACGGATCCTGTTGTCCGGCATAGCGTTTGGTCACCGAGTCGAGCACGATATCGACGCCGGAAACCGCCGACTCCGCAGTGTCGCTTCGGATTTCGGTCTCAGTCACGAATTCCCCTCGAGGTGGTGAGACGGCCGATGATCACGAAGAATCCATCGAGAACCAGGGCAAGGACGACGATGAGGATCGTGCCGACCAGGGCCTGCGGCACGGCATTCGGACTACCGAGCCTGGCCAGGCCGGAAAAGATCAGATTGCCGAGCCCCGGGCCCTTCGCGTAGGCGGCGATCGCAAGAATGCCCATGATCATCTGGGTGCTGACCCGGATGCCGGTCAGGATCGACGGCCACGCCAGCGGGATCTCGATGCGGGCCAGCACCCGCAGCCGATTCATTCCGACACCGCGCGCGGCATCGACGATCGCCGGATCCACCGAGGCCAGGCCGACGATGGTGTTCCGGAGAATCGGCAGCAGCGCGTAGAGCACCAGCGCGGTAATCGTCGGCCCGACACCGAGGCCGAGGAACGGGATCAGCAAGCCGAGCAGCGCGAACGAAGGAACAGTCAGGATGGCGCTTGCCGTCGCCGTCGCCATCGAGGAGCCCAGCGGGCTGCGATAGACCAGCGTGCCGATCGCCACCGCGACGATCGTGGCAAGCAGCACCGACTGGACAACCGCCGAAACATGCAGATAGGAGTCCGTGAGCAATTGCGTCCGTCGGTTCACCACGAACGTCCACAATGTGTCCAGGTCGCACCTCCCCGTCGCCCGGTGTACTGGGAGACTATCTCGACTTGCGCTCGGCCGGAGAGGATTCCGGCGGCCCGGAGTCCGCCGGAGCCGACAGACTTCTCGCGGAGAATGCCCACACGGTGCCGTCCGAAACCAGGCCCTGCGGTGCGTCCTGGCGGTGCCGGGAACCGATCGGGCGGACTGTTCGTCTAACTGATCAGGGCCGCGAGTCGGTCGCGATCGACAGGAGCCCGGGGGAGCATGGCGGAACAAAGGACGGCGCGTCGGCGGCTGCGTTACCGCTGGCTCGTGCTCGGCTTGGTGGTATCGGTGCTGGTCGCTGGGGGTGTGGTGGGCGTGCGCCTGTGGCTGGAACACGGCAAGGGCGAGGCCATCGCCGGTGTCGGTGTGCGGACGTTCCCGGCGATCGACAAATCCACGCTCGACCCGACGCAATCCAAGGTGGTCGCGGTGCTCGAGCGAGAGTTCGGCGCTCCCGGCGATGGGCCGAAGTACGCGGAGGGAAACAACGAGCCCTGGTGCGCGGACTTCGTCAGTTGGGTGATGCGCGAATCGGGTGTGCCGCTGGCCAACCCGAACTCGGGATCGTGGCGGATCCCCGGGGTGTACACACTGCAGGAGTATTACCAGAGCACCGGACGATTCACACCGATCGGAGCCGGATACCAGCCGCTCACCGGTGACGTGCTGCTCTACGGCCCGGCCAGCCCGTTCTCCCAGCACACCAACATCGTGCTGACGGCGAGCGACGGAGTCGTCACCACGATGGGTGGAAACGAGTTCGGCAACATCCGCATACACCGTTTCGACCTGGCCGAAGTGCCCGATATTGTCGGATTCGGCATGCTGTGACCGTCCCGGCGCGTGTGCGCGGTCGGCGGGTCTGGGGGTACCACCTAAAATAGATCCGGCGGCGCCCGGCAGCGCCGCCCGGCCCCTGTCCTGCTACCCCCTCATCAGCAGGACAGGGACCACCTAATGGCACCGTCGGACGCAGTCCGCCGACAGCCGCGCCGGGCTGAGCGAAGGCGAGGCAGCCGCCTAATGACACTGTCGGACACAGTCCGCCGACAGCCGCGCCGGGCCGAGCGGAGGCGAGGCAGCCGCCTAATGACACTGTCGGACACAGTCCGCCGACAGCCGCGCCGGGCCGAGCGGAGGCGAGGCAGCCGCCTAATGACACTGTCGGCCGGAGTCCGATAGCCGCGCCGGGCCGGTCGGCGCCGAGCGCGCGTGCGGGGTTAGCGGTTGCCGCCGTAGCGGCCGCGTTGTCCCCCGAGGGTCGACGTGAGGCGCCCGCTGGAGCGCTGGGGTGAGCGGAAGCGAGGCAGCCGCAGGAGCGCCGGGGTAAACGGGGCCAGGCAGCCGCTGGATGAGCGGCCCCAGCGGTCGGGGGCCAGGTGTAGCGCGTCGCGTACCGTGTCGGGTGTCCGTTGACAAGGTGAGGGTTTCGGAACATCTGATGCAGCCGACCGACCACACGAGCGCAGATCCCGTCTGGATCGAGTACGCCGATTTCGGGGAACGTTTCCTCACCCATGCGGTGACGGAGGCCAGGATCGTGGCCGCGGTGTCCGGTATGGCGGGACGTGGGATGACGATCGGGCCGTTCTCGGTCGGCCCCGCCGGTCTGGCCGGATTCGTCGCCGAAGGCAAGGTCGGCCAGCCGGTGGTGCTGCGCAGTGGCCCGAACGTGACTTTCGAAGTCACGGTGCCGGTGTCGCTATCGGTGCAGGTACTGCTCGGCGGCAGGAAGCTACGGCTGGAGGCGGTTGTCGAGATCGATCTCACACTGCACGCGCACACCGCGGATCCGTTGCTCATCGTCATCGACGTCCCGCCGATCACCTCGCGCGATGTCAGCTTCGTGCTGCGGGCTCGCGCCATCGAGACGGCCTGGGAATGGCTGCTCGACCCGATCGCCGGAGTGGTGCAGCGTGAGGTCGCCAATCGGGTGAATGCGATGCTGGCCGATCCGCAGGGGCGGCGCGGCCGGGTCTTCGACATCGAGGCGATGGTCGACGGAATGCGCTCCGAGCATGCGATGCAGACGACGTTCGACTGGATCGACTACGGCGAATTCGGCCACCGGTTCTTCGCCCGCATCGTGACCAGGGAGCGCGTCTTCGATGTGGTGGAGCGGCTGGCGGGCCGCCCGATCGAGATCGGACCGCTGCGGACCGGTCCGCGCAACTCGGCCACCGTCACGGTGCGTGGGTCGGTGCGGGTGCCGCAGCTGGCGGATCGGTCGGACGACGCGGTCTCCTTCGATCTGGTGGTGCCGGTGAGCCTCGACATCACCGTCGATGTGCTGAAGGCGAATCACTATCGCGCCGACGTCGAGATTCCGCTGGTGCTGACCGCGCGGGCGGCCGATCCGCTGTTGGTAGTCATCGACGTCCCGCCGCCGGACTCGTCGGACATCCGGCTGGAGTTCAAGGCCAGCGGCATGCGGGCAGCCACCCTCGGTGCGCTCGCGGGGATCAGGAAGCAGGTTGTCGCCCAGGTGGCCGACGTCGTGCGCAAGGAACTGGCCGACAGTTCGGGCCGGACGATCGATGTCGCCGCGCGCATCGACGGCGTGGCCTGAACCGATCCCCGGCACCAAGGAACGGAGCCCGCAGACAACTCCTGTGGCGAGTGTGGTTTGTGTTTCCGATGGGTCTAGCGGTTCCCATGTGAATATGGTGAAATGAGTGCACGTTCGAGGCTCCCGGCGCGTGAGTGACTTCTGGGGAAGGTGCGCCGGGCACGCTGCTATTCCATATCGGGGTTGCGCGAAGGAGTCCTGCGATGCGTTCCTTTTCTGTGTCCCGCCGCGAGCTGTTCGTCTATGCCGCTGCCACCGCCGCTCTCGGAGCGACCGTCGGCGCGCCGAATGCCGCGGCAAGTGGAGTCATCGGCACCATGGTCGACTATGCGGGTGGGGTTCCGTCGGCCACGGCGATCCGGAATGCCGGCCATATCGGTGTGATCAGGTACGTGTCGGATCGCCGTCCCGGCGCCGAATGGATGGAGGGCAAGCCGCTGCTGGCGGGCGAAGTCGATCAGCTGCACGCCGCGGGCCTGACCATCGTCTCGAACTACCAATACGGCAAAGCCCAGACCGCAGATTGGCGCGGCGGGCTGGAGGCGGGTAAGAAGCACGCGGCGCGTGGGCTGGAGCTGCACCTCGCCGCCGGCGGACCGGAGAACCGGCCGATCTACGCCTCGATCGACGACAACCCGACACCCGTCGACTTCGCCACCATGATCGCGCCGTATCTGCTCGGCTGGCAGTCGGTGGTCGGCAAGCAGAACACCGGCGTCTACGCGAACGCGCCGATCATCGAACTGGCGCGCGCCGCGGGCCTCGGTGCCTGGTACTGGCAGCACAATTGGGGCACCCCGAAGGGTTTCGTGCACCCGGCGGCGCATCTGCATCAGATCGAGATCGACAAGCGGTCCATTGATGGTGTCGGGGTCGACGTCAACAATGTGCTGCGGCCGGAGTACGGGCAGTGGTGAACTGACCGCTGCCCGCTTGCGCCGGGACCGCCGACGGCGGCTCGCTCAGGTCTGGCAGTGGCAGGTGGGCGCCAGGCGCAGCTCGGGCTCGTCATCGGGGACGACGCGCAGCGTGGGCCGACTCTCCGGCGCCTGGTGATCGCCGAGCCAGGAGAACAGCGACCAGCGCGACAGGCCGGAGAAGGCCGAGCCGACGCTGGCGAACGAGCCCGATGAAATCACCGACCCGAACGATCCGACCGAACCGATCGACAGCACCGAACCGACGCTGCCGATCGAGAGGATCGAGTACGCGGAGCCGATGGACAGGATCGAGCCCTCGGAGCGGAAAGACAGTATCGATCGCCGCGAGCGCCTGCTTCGAATCGAGCGCCCGCGCTGCTTGGAATTCGTGCTCTCTATCGAATTATTGCGCCGTAGCGACACTTCGACGGTAGCCATGGCTTCGGTCTACCACAGTGTGGTGCGGTTATGCACTATCGCAGGCGATTCACCCGGATGTGTCGACCTGCGGGAATCTGGCCGTGGATACAACGAAGCCCGGCGGTCCGGATGGACGCGCCGGGCTTCGGAGCATCATGCGACGGTGAAGAAACCCAGCGTCGGCAGGAACGAGCAGGTGCGCGGAGCGGCGTCCGGCGCCTGGGTGGTCAGCGAGCCGGAGACCACCGCGACGACGCGGCCGAAGCCGGTGTCGGCGATCGCGGACAGGGTCGCCGGACCATCGGGGTTGATCTTTGCCTCGTCGGTCAGCGGCAGGATGCCCGACTTGCGGGTGTCCAGGTTCATCCACTGGACGGTCATCGGCGGGTTCTGCACCGGCGTCGGCGACTTGGTGCCGAGCGCGGTGAACACGAACCCGGCCTGACCGGCCTGCGGTCCCGGCGGCGGCAGCTGGGCCGGGCCGGGCACAGCCAGCGCGGTGCCGATGGAATCAGCGGTCGGGCCGATGCAGCCCTTGCCGATGGTCGGGTACAGGAACTGGGCGATGACCGGTCCGCCGTCCTTCGGAATCTCCGGTCCGCCACCGCCACTGCCGTCCAGGAAGGTGATGATCTTTTCCAAGGTGGACTTGATCTGCGGTGGCAGGTTGAGGGTGGCGAGCAGCTTGCGGGCCGCATCGAGCAGCATGCCCTGCAGGCCGCCTGCGATCGGCTTGGCGTCGGCCGGGCCCGCGATTGCGCCGACGATGGCCGGGGCCAGCGCGGCGAGCGCATCGATCGGGACGCCCTCGGGCACCATCGGGACATTGTTCGGAACCGCCGCGGGCACGGGTGCCGGGGCCGCGACAGCTGCCATCGGCGCAGCAAGCGAAGCGCTCGCCGTGATGGCGAGTGCGGACAATACGATCCGCGATCCTCGGGTGCGAAGCACTGGTCTAGCCGTCCTTACCTCGGGTACATCTGGAGTTCGATGCTGAAAAGCCATCGTTTCGGGGGTCACTCTAGGGACACGGTTGCATGTTGTACAGCCGCAATATCCCGACAGGTGCGTTGGACGAACAGTGTTATCAGACGTTAGCGCCAAATGGTGTTACAGAAGTGAATGGTGATGCAAATGTTATCAGTGATTCGAGGGCATCACCGCCCCACTCCCGGCTGCGGCTAATCTAATCGGAGTCTTCAGATCTTGTCGCCGAACGCCCGAACGTCCGCGGGTCGCAGGCCGACGACCTGCCGCCCCGACTCGAAAGCCTGCGAATTGAACCGACGCCTACAGCTGGCTGTGTCAGCGCTGGGTCTGTCCGTGCTGGCCAGGCTGTTATGGATGTTGCTGTCGACGAACGGCATGAATCTCGTCGACCTGCACGTCTATGTCGACGGGTCGGCCTCGTTACTCACTCATGGGCTCTACGACTTCACCTACGCCGAGAAAACGCCGGACTTCCCGCTGCCCTTCACCTATCCGCCGTTCGCGGCCCTGGTGTTCTTCCCGCTGCACTACCTGCCGTTCACGGTTGTCGCGGTGCTGTGGCTGCTCGCTACGGTCGCGGCGCTCTACGGCGTGGTGTGGATAAGCCTCGAGCTGATTCTCGGCGAGCAGCGGGTCCGCGAACCGGGCCGGCAGACTGCGGCCGTCGCCTGGACCGCGGTCGGCGTGTGGCTGGAACCGGTGCGAACCACCATCGATTACGGGCAGGTCAACGTCTTCCTGGTGCTCGGCGCCATGATCGCGGTGCGTAGTGCGCGGTGGTGGTTGTCGGGTCTACTCGTCGGCGTCATCGCGGGCATCAAGCTGACTCCGGCGATCACCGGGTTGTACTTCGTCGCCCGCCGTCGCTGGGTCACCGTGATCTGCTCGGCGGTGGCCTTCGGCGCGACGGTCGGGGTCAGCTTCCTGATTGCACACACCGAGGCGAAGCGCTACTTCGGCACGTTGCTCGGCGACGCGAGCCGGATCGGGCCGGTCGGCTCGGTATGGAACCAGTCGCTACGTGGCACCCTGAGCCGCATCCTCGGCTACGACGTCGAATCCGGGCCGTGGTGGATGGCGGCCGTGCTGGTCGTCGCCGTGCTCGCGTTCCTCGCTTGGCGCACACTGGGTTCCGACGACCGGATGGGCACTCTGATCATGGTGCAGCTGTTCGGGCTGATGGTCTCACCCATCTCCTGGTCACACCATTTCGTCTGGCTGCTGCCGACGGTGCTGTGGCTGGTCTACGGTCCGCTGAGTGCGGTCGCGGGCGCCCGGCTCATCGCGGGCTACTGGCTGGTGACGATGTTGATCGGCGTGCCGTGGGTGCTGTCGTTTGCCCAGAAGTCGATTTGGACCATTTCACGGCCGGGCGTGTTGTCCTGGCTCGGCGCGGTCGACGCGCTCGGCGTGCTCGTGCTGTTCGGCTGGATGATCTGGCACGGCCGCGCGGTGCTGCGTTCGGATGTCGGGTCCGTGCGGCAGCGGCTGCGGACGTTCCCGAAGGCGTTGTCGGCGGACCGAAACGCCATCGGTGAGCGGGCGCTGCGTCGCACCGCCGTCGACTAGTGGCCGACGTTCAGCCTGCGGCCAAACGATCGATCTGATGGGCCAGCAGCATGTCGCGGCCGGTGAGCCCGCCCGCGGAGTGGGTCGACAGTGCGAAAGTGACCCGGCGCCAGCGAATATCGATATCCGGGTGGTGGTCGGCGGCCTCTGCGGCGTCGGCAACCCGCCGCACCAGCTCGATACCGTCGAGGAAGGTCGGCGCCTGGATCGTGCGGGTGATGGTGTCGCCGGAGCGTTGCCAGTCGGGCAGGTCGGACAGCGCGTCGTCGATATCGGCGTCGGACAGGAGTTCGGTAGCCATGGTCCAAGTATCCGCGCGGATCAGGCGGCGCGGGCTTTCTTGAGGCCCTTCTTCAGCTCTTTACCGCAGCAACCAGCGGCTTCGAGGCGTTTCATCCGCATAATGACCACAGGGCATTTCAAGCAGCGCGTCTTCTTGCGACAGCACTTCTTCTTGGGTTTCAGACTCGAAACCTTCCTTGCCTTGACCTTGCCCATAGTTGGTTAGCATACCCTTAGTGGGGCGCGTGGTCTGCGGCGCGCCTGGATACCGGTAGTCTGTTACTGGCCGCAATGCCCGGTGAGTATCGATTCTCCACCTGTTTGCAGGGGTCGGCCCGCACCAACACCAACAGCAGGAGGATTAGGCGTGTCGTCTGCACGCGATTTTCGCAACGTCGCCATCGTGGCCCACGTCGACCACGGTAAGACGACGCTGGTCGACGCCATGCTGCGCCAGTCAGGAGCCTTTGCCGAGCGAGCCGAGCTCGTCGACAGGGTGATGGACTCCGGCGACCTGGAGCGCGAGAAGGGCATCACCATTCTCGCCAAGAACACCGCTGTCCACCGGCACCACCCGGATGGCTCGGTGACCGTGATCAACGTCATCGACACGCCCGGCCACGCCGACTTCGGTGGTGAGGTCGAACGCGGCCTCTCCATGGTCGACGGCGTCGTGCTGCTGGTCGACGCGTCCGAAGGGCCACTGCCACAGACCCGGTTCGTGCTGCGTAAGGCACTCGCCGCGTCGCTTCCGGTGATTCTGGTCGTCAACAAGACCGACCGCCCCGACGCTCGCATCGAGGAGGTTGTCGAGGAGAGCCACGATCTGTTGCTCGATCTGGCCTCCGATCTCGACGACGCCGCCGCCGAGGCCGCCGAACTCGCGCTGGACCTGCCGGTTCTGTACGCGTCGGGCCGTGAGGGCAAGGCGTCCAAGGAGCGTCCGGAGAACGGGAACGCGCCCGATGCCGAGAACCTCGACGCGCTCTTCGACGTGCTGATGGAGAACATCCCGGCGCCGAAGGGTGACCCGACAGCACCGCTGCAGGCGCACGTCACCAACCTCGA
Organism: Nocardia sp. NBC_00403; assembly: GCF_036046055.1. Classification (NCBI taxonomy): domain Bacteria; kingdom Bacillati; phylum Actinomycetota; class Actinomycetes; order Mycobacteriales; family Nocardiaceae; genus Nocardia; species Nocardia sp. NBC_00403. Next base: position 8,280,696 of record NZ_CP107939.1, on the reverse strand, counting down.
CGCCTCGGCCTTCCTCGGCCGCCTCGCGCTGGTCCGCATCTACAGCGGTGAACTGCGCAAGGGGCAGAACGTCGCGTGGATGCACGCCGACGGTGTCAAGACCGTCAAGATCACCGAACTGTTGCAGACGATCGGTGTCGAGCGTCAGCCCGGCGAGGTCGCCGTGGCCGGTGACATCGTCGCGATCGCGGGCATCCCGGAGATCATGATCGGCGACACGCTCGCCGATCCGGACAATCCGGTCGCGCTGCCGCGCATCACCGTCGACGAGCCTGCGATCTCGGTCACAATCGGCACCAACACCTCGCCGCTCGTCGGCCGGGTGCAGGGCCACAAGCTGACTGCACGCATGGTGAAGTCGCGCCTGGACCAGGAACTGGTCGGCAACGTCTCGCTGCGTGTCCTCGACATCGGCCGTCCGGACGCCTGGGAGGTGCAGGGTCGTGGTGAGCTGGCGCTGGCCATCCTGGTCGAGCAGATGCGCCGCGAGGGCTTCGAGCTGACCGTCGGCAAGCCGCAGGTGGTCACCAAGCAGGTCGACGGCAAGATTCACGAGCCGTTCGAAGAGCTGACCGTCGACTGCCCGGACGAGTATCTCGGCGCGATCACCCAGCTGCTGGCCGCCCGCAAGGGCAAGATGGTCCAGATGACCAACCACAGCGCGGGTTGGGTGCGGATGGAGTTCATCGTCCCGTCGCGTGGTCTGATCGGCTTCCGCACCGACTTCCTCACCGAAACCCGCGGCACCGGCATCGCCAACGCCGTCTCCCACGGCTACGCGCCGTGGGCCGGTGAGATCCGGGCCCGGCACACCGGTGCGCTGGTCTCCGACCGCGCAGGCTCGGTGACTCCGTTCGCCATGATCCAGCTCGCCGACCGCGGCCAGTTCTTCGTCGAACCGGGCGCGGACACTTACGAGGGCATGGTTGTGGGCATCAACCCACGCGCCGAGGATCTCGACATCAACGTCACCCGCGAGAAGAAGCTGACCAACATGCGCAGCTCCACCGCGGATGTGTTCGAAACCCTCGCCAAGCCGCTGCAGCTCGATCTCGAGGCCGCGATGGAGTTCTGCGCGGACGACGAGTGCGTCGAGGTCACACCGGAGGTGGTCCGGGTCCGCAAGGTCATCCTCGGCGCCACCGAACGCGGACGCGAACTGTCGCGACGCAAGGCTCGGGACCGGGCAGCGTTGTAATTGCCGGACCGCCTGGCCGGGCCTGAGGATGATTCGGCTTTCGCGTACTCACGGCGATGTACCGAAACGAAACTGGGGAGCGAATCATGAGAATGATTCGCTCCCCAGTTCTATTCGGTGATCGCGACGCTCGTCGCGCAGTGGATTTCGAACAGTCGACCTGTAGCTAACAGTCGAGCATCAGCGAAATACAGCGCCAGGTGATTATCGCCGCTAGCCGCAGTACCGGCCGGGGACCAGACTTCCGTCATTCCGTTGTACGACTTGATTACTGCCCGTCCCGGCCGGCACTGAACCTTGCGAAAGGCACAGGATCTGGCCGCCTTGTCGTCAAGGTAGAGTGCGGATCGTGAGCTTGGCGGCAAGACGACGTGCAAGGGTGCGCGCAGCGCTGGTTATCGCGGCCATCTCCATCACGGTGGGCGCTGGTTGCACCGCGAATCCGCCACCTCCGATCGAAAGCACCGACAGTCCCAAGACGACACCGGCGAAACCTGGTAAGAACACTGTCGTGGTGGCGATCGACGACATCGGGATCGGTTTCAACCCGCACCTGCGGTCCGATCAGTCACCTGCCACAGCGGCGGTGAGTTCGATGGTGCTGCCGAGTCCGTTTCGTCCGGTGCCGAATCCTGCTGTGCCCGGTGCCACCGAGTGGGTGCCGGACACGGCGCTGGTGGTGTCGGCCGATGTCACCACGCAGGAGCCGTTCACCATCACCTATCAGCTGCGCAATCAAGCGAACTGGTCGGATGGTGCGCCGATCGCCGCAGAGGACTTCCGGTTCCTCTGGCAGCAGATGATCACCCAGCCCGGCGTCGTCGATCCCGCGGGCTATCGGCTCATCTCGGATGTGAGTTCCTCTGGTGGCGGCAAAACCGTCACCGTGACGTTGACCGCGCCGTATCCGGCCTGGCGTGAGCTGTTCTCGAACCTGCTGCCCTCGCATCTGGTCAAGGATGTGCCCGGTGGCTTCGCCAACGGACTTGTCGAGCGAATCCCGGTGTCGGGCGGGAACTTCGACATCAAATCGGTCGACCGGGGTCGCGACGAGATCCTCCTCGAACGCAATGACAGGTACTGGGGCACGCCCGCTGCTCCTGATCAGATCCTGTTGCGCCGCGGCGGAACTCCCGCACAGCTCGCCGATTCGCTGCGCACCGGCGACGCCCAGATGACGCTGGTGCACGGCGGTGTCGCGACCCAGGCGCAGCTGGCGGCGATCGCTTCAGTGCGCACCGCGATCATGCCCCAGTCGCGCGAGCTGCAGTTCGTATTGAACGGGCGCAGTGGCGATCTCGGTGATCCCCGGGTCCGTCGCGGAGTGCTCGCGCTGCTCGATCCGGCGCTGCTCGCCACTGTGGGCGCACAGACCGGCGGCTGGGTTGAGCCGGTGCGCGCGCAGATCCTTACCCCGTCGGACCCTGGCTACACACCCACCGCGCCACCGCGGCCCACCGCGGACGAAGCCTTCGCGCTGCTCGGCGAGGTCGGCTACGGTCGGGCGCCGGAACCACCGCCGGTCATATCGCCGACCTCACCAGCGCCGCGTCCGCGTCCGCTCGCGAAAAACGGTAAAGCGCTGGCGATTCGAATCGGCGCGGCCACCGGTGACGCCACCGCCATCGCGGTGGCAAATACAGCGGCAGATCAATTACGCAGTGCCGGAATAGATGCCAGCGTGCGCAGCCTCGCCCCGGACACCCTCTACGGCAAGGATCTGACGGAAGGTGCGGTCGACGCGATCGTCGGCTGGGAGGTTGCGGGCTCGGACCCGGCCACCGTGCTCGCCTCCCGCTACGGCTGCCCGCCCGTGGAAAATCCCGCAAGCAACGGGAATTCGCAGGCCACCGCCGAAGCGGCCAAGAAGGCGCCGAGCAATGTGTCGGGTGTCTGCGACCCCACGCTGCAGCCCGCGATCGACGAGGCGCTGCGTGGCATCGAAGTGGGCCGAGTGCTCGCCGACGCCGAGCCCAAGTTGTGGGGTCTGGCCACGGTGCTGCCGATCGTGCAGGACAACGTGGTTGCCGCCTCGGGTCCTCGGGTCGACGGCGCTTCCCTCAGTGGCGCCATCCAAGTCGGCATCTTCGGTGACGCGGCGATGTGGCGCAGGATCCCGTGACCGGTGGGTTGCTGCTTGTCCACGCCCACCCGGACGACGAATCCATCACCACCGGAGGCACGATCGCGCACTACCGCCGACGGGGGGTGCCGGTCACGGTGGTGACCTGCACCCTCGGTGAAGAGGGCGAAGTGATCGGCGACCAGTGGGCGCAGCTGACTGCCGACCGCGCCGACCAGCTCGGTGGCTACCGGGTGCTGGAACTCACCGGGGCGCTCGCCGCGCTGGGTGCGGGACCGCCGCGTTTCCTGGGCGGCGCAGGCCGCTGGCGTGACTCCGGCATGGCGGGCACTGCGGCGGCGGAGAATCCACGCGCCTTCATCCACTCCGGCGTCGAAGCGGTGGACGCGCTGACCGAGGTGCTGCTCGAGCTGCGGCCGCGGGTGGTGATCGGCTACGACCCCCGAGGCGGCTATGGCCACCCCGACCACATTCGGGCCCACCAGATCACCACAGCAGCGGTGCATGCGGCTGCTGACCGAGGTTGGGACACTCCGAAGTTCTATTGGACCGTCACCGATGACGAGATGCTGCGCCTGCATACCGAAGTCCTCGCGCGACGCACGGTCGAGGGGTTGCCTGGCGCGTTGCCGCCCGGCTGGCTGCTTCCCTCGGTTGGGGAGCTCGCCAGCGTGCCGAGCCACACGGTGACCACGACTATCGACGTGTCCGATTCGCTCGCGGCCAAGCGCGCCGCGCTGCGGGCACATGCAACGCAAGTGATGGTGGCGCCGACGGGTCGGGAATTCGCGCTGTCCAATAATGTCGCGCAGCCGGTGCTGCCGGAGGAGCACTACGTGCTCGTGCGCGGGCAACGCGGTGTCGTCGGCCCCGACGGGCGCGAACACGACCTGTTCACCGGTATTGCCTGAGGGTTGCTGTAACGCGAGATTGATGCGCCGGGTACCGTCTTCGTGATTTCGGACATTGACGTGGAGGCTCAGCAGTTCATGACAGCGGTCGGTGACAAGGCTCACCTCAACATCGAAGACGACGGTTACCACAAGAGTCTCAAGCCACGTCAGCTCCAGATGATCGCCATCGGTGGCGCCATCGGCACCGGCCTGTTTCTGGGTGCGGGCGGGCGGCTCGAGAGCGCGGGACCAGGTCTTTTTCTGGTGTACGCGGTGTGCGGGGTCTTCGTATTCTTCATTCTGCGCGCGCTCGGTGAGCTGGTGCTGCACCGGCCCTCGTCGGGCTCTTTCGTTTCCTACGCGCGCGAGTTCTTCGGTGAGAAGGCCGCATTCGTCGCGGGCTGGATGTACTTTCTGAACTGGTCCATGACCGGGATCGCCGACACCACGGCGATTGCTCAGTATTTTCACTATTGGGCAGGATTTTCACATATCCCGCAGTGGCTGCTCGCGCTCATCGCGCTGGTGCTCGTGCTCGGCGTCAATTTGATGTCGGTGAAGTGGTTCGGCGAGATGGAATTCTGGGCCGCGCTGGTGAAGGTATTCGCGCTGAGCGCCTTCCTGATCGTCGGCACGATCTTCCTGCTCGGCCGGTTCACCGTGCAGGGCAACCCGACCGGAACGAGCGTGATCACCGAAAGCGGTGGCCTGTTCCCGACCGGGATCCTGCCGCTGGTCGTGGTCACCTCCGGCGTCGTGTTCGCTTACGCCGCCGTCGAGCTGGTCGGCACCGCGGCGGGGGAGACCGAGAACCCGGCCGAGATCATGCCCCGCGCCATCAACTCGGTGATCCTGCGCATCGCCATCTTCTACGTCGGTTCGCTGGTGCTGCTCGGGCTGCTGCTGCCCTACACCAGCTACACCGCCAAGGAGAGCCCGTTCGTCACCTTCTTCACCTTGCTCGGCGTGCCGGGCATCGGCAGCGTGATGAACCTCGTCGTGCTCACCGCGGCCTTCTCCAGCCTGAACGCGGGCCTGTATTCGACAGGGCGCATTCTGCGGTCGATGTCGATGAACGGCAGTGCCCCGAAATTCACCGGTGTGATGGGCCGCAACGGCGTTCCCTACGGCGGCATCCTGCTCACCAGCCTGATTGCGCTGTGCGGCATCGCGTTGAACGGGATCGTGCCCGACAGTGCCTTCGAGATCGTGCTGAACCTGGCCTCGCTCGGCATCATCGCCTCCTGGGCCACCATCGTGCTCGCCCAGCTGCAACTGTGGCGCTGGTCCAAGCAGGGCAAGCTGCAGCGGCCGTCGTTCCAGATGTTCGGCGCGCCCTATACCGGCCTGGCCACGCTGGCCTTCCTGTTCTTCGTGGTGGTCCTCACCGGCTGCGACTATCCGGTGGGCACGTGGACCGTCGCCTCGCTGGTGCTGATCATTCCGGCGCTGATCATCGGCTGGTTCGCGGCCCGCAAGCGAGTGCTCGCGATCGCCGAGGAACGCAGGGGCTACACCGGTGAATATCCGGTCGTGGCCAACATTCCGATCGACGGTGACTGAACCGACGCGGCCGGAATAGACTCGATATCTATGTACAACTGGGACCTGCAGAACGCGATCGCGGGCTTCGTGGACAGCCTGCGTCCCGGCGCGCAGCAACAGCACGACATCTATATGTCGGTGCTGTACGCGTTCGTCGATATGCAGAGCCATCTGTTGACCCTCCTCGGCTTCCCTCCCGTCGCGTGAGGGCAGCCGTCGACCACAACAGTGCCGACGATCGTGCCGCGGCACAGTCGGGCCATGGCAAGCCGCAGTGGGGCCTGGAGTCCCTGGCGCCGGTGATCATCACCCTGCTGGTGCTCGATGCGTTGATCACCCTCGCACTCGAGGTGCTCTACCTGCCGGCCTACCTCGACTCGGTGGCGTTCCCGCTCTCCGCCGTGCTGGCCGGTGTGATCAACGTGCTGCTCGTCATGGGCGTTCGCACGGTGACCACCCGCGTCGGGTTCGCGATTCTGCCCATTGCCGCATGGACTTTCGGCTTCCTGCTGTGCTCGGTGACCGGGCCCGGCGGCGACATTATGCTCGGAAGCGATTGGCGCACAGCACTTCTCTTGTTCTGCGGATTGGTGCCGCCGCTCGGGTATCTGTACGTCCGGCTCAATGCGGGGCTGTTCGGTAGTCGCTGAGTATCGCTGGCGCCGTTGGCGATACGAGTCACGCTTCGGCCGACCTCGGCTCGCCGACCGAGGGCGCGTTGTCGGACCCGTCAATCCAGTCGCACCGCGAGGGTGGCTATGACGGCGTCGGTGCGGGCGCGCAGAGCGGCGGCGAGGACAGGGCCGCGCGGGTTGTGCAGTGGTCGCTGCCACCAGCGGTGGGCCTCCACCTGGGCCAGTAGGACCATCACCTGGCGGCCGTACCGGGTTTGGTTGCGGACGTACCCGACGAGTGTGGTGACCAGGCTGCGGTGTGGGCACGGCAGCACAGTGAGGGGGACGCCGGGGTCCCACTCTTTCCATTGGCGGCTGAGGCGACGGATGGAGGCCGAGTCGATTTCCGCTGCGACGGCGACGATTTCGCCGTTCATTGCTTGGGCGGTGCGCAGCGCGCGTGCGGCGACCTCGCTGACCGCGACCACCGGGATCACGATCAGCATGGGCTCCGGGTCGGGGGATTGCGGTGGGAGCGCGGGAATTCGGCCGAGGCTGAGTTGTTCTGCGACACTGCCGTAATAGCTTTCGGTGCGGGCGAACAGAATGATCAACGCGGGCACGATGATCACCAGCAGCCACGCGCCCTCGGTGAATTTCTCGGCAAGCAGCACCACGGCGGCCACCGCGGTGAGAATGGCGCCGAAGCCATTGAGTGCGGCGCGCGCAATCCACCCGGTTCCGCGTTGTGTGCGCCAATGCCGGACCAGCCCGGTTTGGCTGATGGTGAAGCCGATGAAGACGCCGACCGCATACACCGGCAGCAGCCGGTGGGTTTCGGCATCCACAATGATCAGCACGGTTGCGGCCACCACCGCAAGCGCACCGACACCGTAACGGAACACCGGCCGTTCCGAGCGCAAGGCGAACAAGTGCGCGACTCGGTGGTCCTTCGCCAGCAGCGAAAGCAGCACCGGCAGGCCGCCGAAGCTGGTGTTCGCGGCGAGGCACAGCGCCAGGGTGACGGCAAGGTTGGTGACGTAGAACGGCCAGCCGGTGCCGAACGCCGCTGCCGACAGCTGCGCGAGCAGGGTGACGTCTTCGCGCGGAACCGTGTGATGCCGGCGGATCAGCACGGCGAGACCGAGCAGCATCCCGCACAGCAGCACGCCCAAGCCGACCTCGGTGCGCTGGGCTCGTTGCACCGCCGGCGTACGGAACGCCGGCACCGCGTTGGCGATCGCCTCCACCCCGGTCAGTGCCGAGCAGCCTGCGGAGAATGCCTTGAGCAACAGCACAATCCCGATGGCGTCGATCGGCACGATCGGTCCGCGGTCGACGCCGATGACGGCTACCGGCTCCGGGCGCGCCAGTCCGACCACGATCACCGCGAAGATCGCGACGATGAACAGCAGCGTCGGCCCCACCAGCACTTTCGCCGATTCGGCCACCCCAACCAGGTTGATCACAGTCAGCACCGCGAGCCCGATCAGCGTGATCAGCAGCAGATGATCCGCCAGCACCGGAAACGCGCTCGCCAGGCTGGCGGCACCGGCGGCGAGGCTCACCGCGACAGTGAGCACATAGTCGATGACCAGGCCGGCCGCCGCGAGCAGGCTGGCGCTACGACCGAGATCCTTTTTCGCCACCGCATAGGAACCACCGCCGTCCGGATGCACCGCGATCACCTGGCGGTAAGAAACAACCAGCACCAGCAACAGCGCCGCGATCGCCAGCGAAACCGGCAGCGTCCACGAGACCGCCGCCGCGCCCGCAGCGATGAGCACCAGCACGATCGCTTCCGGCCCGTAAGCCACACTGGACAACGCATCCAGCGACAACGCCGCCAGCCCGCCGATCGCGGTCAGCCGATACTTGTCGCCGCGCTGGTGCCGCCGCATTCGGCGATCGACTATCCGAGGCTCCTGCGACTCCGACCGCACCGTCTCGACCACACGACCCATTCAACGCGGAGCACACGCGGCAACCGCTCAGCGACACCACCGAAACCGCGCCGAAGTAACCTGACAGCCCGGGCGCCGTGCGGCACCGACCGGCTTCAGCGGGCGCCGAGGAGACCCGGGGTGACCGAATCGATGAGGGACCAGGCTCGGTCGAGAGGGATATCGATCACGAGGTAGCGCTTCTTGCCTGCGGCGGATGCGGCGACAACGCTGGCCACCCCCGCACGGCGTTGCCAAAAGGATTGGCGGACGGTCCAGCCGATGACACCGGGGGCTTCCAGGCAGTCGCGGTCCCGGTCGAGTGAACCCGCACGGGTGATCAGCCAGGTGGGGCTGCTGTCGGCGGCCGGCAGGACAGCGTGGCCGAGGCCGCGGTACCGGTCCTCGGCCAAGGCGGGGGCGATGATCGCCATGACGGCGGGCAGTAGCCACCACCACGCCGAATACTCCACTCCCGCAAGAGAAACAATGAGCAGGGCGATCACGACGAGCAGGACCGGCAGCAAGGCCCGTGAGTGCCTGCGCCGATGGGCGACCGGTCCGTGCGCGGCCAGCGGTGTGGTGCCGAGCTCGCTCGGTCCGACCTCGGCCCCGGCGGCGCGGGGCGCGAGCAGTTGCGCCAGCGTGTGCTCGACGGCCGCGCGCGGAGCCTGCGGCAGGATCTTCTGACGCGGGTTGTCGCCGACCATGATGGCTTCGAGTTCGCCGGCTCCCGCCAGGCGCAGCAGCAGCGGCTCGTTGACAGTGGCGCCGCGGAAGCGGGCGCGGTCCAAGGTGGTCTGGCGGGTGGTGAACAGGCCGCGGCGCAGCTGCAGGGTGCGACCGTCATCGAGCACCCGCAGGCCGAAATATGTTGTGAGATAACGGGCGCAGGAGGTGAGGCTGACCACGATGACGATCGCGACCAACAGCAGCACACCGGCGACCGCGAGGAAGACGGCGCTGCCGTGCTCGATATTGTGCACCGCATTCGAATTGAACAGCGTCTGGCCGAGGCCGAACTGGAACGCCAGACCCACGACGGGTGCGATGATCGCGAACCCGGTCAGCGACAGCGGTGCATAGCGCACCCAACTCGCGTGCCAGTGTCCGATCTCCCTGGCGCTGCGCGGTGTCGGCAGGTCTTCGGATACGTTCTCCGGCAGGCACTTTCGGAGGATGTCCGCCGGGTACGCGGAGTGTAGAACCGGCGATCCGGCAACAGCGTTTGCGGTGGCGGTATGTGCAAGCAGGGCGGCGCGCAGCCCCGGCACCACCCGTGCGTCCAACGCGTCGAGTTTGAATTTCTCCCGCGATTCTGCGTGCTGACCGGTGCCGATCGCGAGTACCGCCAACCCGAGGGCCCGGTGCAGCAGGTCGGCCTCGATATCGACCGAGCGGATCCGTGAGCGCGGCACCGAGAGCTTCTTGCGTTGAATCAATCCGGTCCGCAACTCGATATGGGTCGGGCCGACCCGGTAGGTAGTGGTGAACCAGCGGGTGAGCGCGAATCCGACGATCAGCGCCAGCGTGATGACGCTCCACCCGTGATTGCCGCTGCTTGTGCCGAGGATCACCGAACCGATCAATACCGGGATGAACTTGACCACCTCGGTGACGGGGTGCACCAGCAGCATTCGCTTGTCGAGCCGCAGCCACGGTTGATCCGGGTGTGGCTCGGGTCCGGCCGCCGCGGGCAGCACCGGCTCGGTCATGTCGCGTCGCCGCGGTGTAGTGCCGCGATTTCGGCCAGCCGTGTGACGGTCTGCTCGGCCACCGGCAGGTCGAGTGCGGAGATCTGCACCGCTCCCGCCGATGAGGCGGTCGTCACAGTCACTGTGGCAAGGCCGAGCAGCCGCTCCAACGGCCCGCGCTCGGTGTCCACCGTCTGCACTCTGGAGATCGGCGCGACCCGGCTCTCCTGGGTCAGCCAACCGACCCGGGTGTAGACGGCCTCGTCGGTGACCTCCCACCGATGCACCGCATACCTCCATAGCGGCACCACACCGATGCTGACCAGTACGAGCACCGCTGTCACGGCGAACACCGCAAGCTGTGCCGCGCGGTGTCCCGAGTCGACGAGCACCCAGACGACCAGAGCGACCACCGGAATGATCCAGGCCATCGCGGCCTGGAGGGTCCACAAGAGTTTCGCTTTGGGGCTCGGGCGCCAGGCCGGATCGGCCATGATCGTGCGCGGCTGCGACATGCTTGACATGGTTGCATGAACTCGTCCCGAAGCGCTTCGGCCTGCGGGAATAAACCCGCGGCGCAGCAAAGGAATAGTGCGCTCCATCGTGCAGTTGGCAACGGTCACAAGCACTGGAGGGAGACAGTCCGGGATGATTAGCGCATGATCGAGGGCGTGATCGAGCTAGCGACCCCGAGTGTCCCGCCCGCACCGCCAACGCCGTCGGCCATGCGCCGCGCGCTGCGGCGGGCTCGCGACGGCGTGACGCTCAATGTCGACGAAGCCGCTGTGCTGTTGCACGCGCGCGGCGCGGACCTGGTCGATCTGAGCCGGAGTGCGGCCAGGGTTCGCGACGCCGGGCTGGAGTCGGCGGGTCGGCCGAAGACCATCAGCTATTCGCGCAACGTGTTCATTCCGCTGACCCGGTTGTGTCGGGACAAGTGTCACTACTGCACCTTCGTCACCGTGCCCGGCAAGCTGCGCGCCGAGGGCAAGGGCATGTTCCTGGAGCCCGACGAGGTTCTCGACATCGCTCGCCAGGGTGCTGCGCTCGGTTGCAAAGAGGCGTTGTTCACCCTCGGTGATCGTCCGGAAGACCGCTGGCCGGAGGCCGCGCAGTGGCTCGATGAGCGCGGCTACGACTCCACCCTGGACTATCTGCGCGCCGTATCGATCATGGTGCTGGAGGAGACCGGGCTGCTGCCGCATCTGAACCCCGGCGTCATGTCGTGGGAGGAAATCTCCAGGCTCAAGCCGGTCGCGCAGTCGATGGGCATGATGCTGGAGACCACCTCCACCCGGCTGTTCACCGAAAAAGGCCAGTGCCACTACGGAAGTCCGGACAAAGATCCCGCCGTCCGGCTGCGCGCCATCACCGATGCGGGCAGGCTCTCGGTGCCCTACACCACCGGCATCCTGGTCGGCATCGGCGAGACGCTGTCCGAGCGGGCCGAGTCGATCATGGCGATCCGTAAGCAGCACAAGGCTTTCGGGCACATCCAGGAAGTGATCATCCAGAACTTCCGCGCCAAGGACGACACCGCCATGCGCGATGTCCCCGACGCGGGGTTCGAGGAGTTCCGGGCCACCATCGCGGTGACGCGGCTGCTGCTCGGCCCCGACGTTCCGGTGCAGGCGCCGCCCAATCTGGTGTCGCACGAGGAATGCCTGGCGCTGATCGATGCGGGCATCGACGACTGGGGCGGCGTATCGCCGGTCACCCCGGACCACGTGAACCCGGAGCGGCCGTGGCCGAACCTGGACACCCTGCGCGAGATCACCGAGGCCGCCGGTTACCAGCTCGTCGAACGCACCTCGGCGCACCCGAAGTATGTGCGGGCGGGCAACCCGTGGGTCGACCCGCGCATCGGTGCGCACGTTGCCGCGCTGACCGATCCGGCCACCGGCCTGGCGAAGCCGGATGCGATGCCGGTCGGACTGCCATGGCAGGAGCCGGACGAGTCCTGGGAGTCGGCCGGACGGGTGGATCTGAACACCTCGATCGACACCGACGGGCGTATCACCGAGAGCCGAAGCGATTCCGCGCTCGGCGGCGGCGTGAGCGAGGGGCCCGGAGGCGGCAGCCCGCGCAACCACGAAGGGACCCGTGAAGGCCGCGGATCCGACACCGATGTCGTCGGCGCTTTCGGCGATTGGGACACCATTCGGGAGCAGGCCCGCGATCTCGCGGTCACGGCGCCGGAGCGACTCGATTCCGAGGTGCTCGCCGCGTTGCGTTCGGCGGAGCACGACCCGGCCGGCCTCACCGACGCCGAGTATCTGGCGCTGGCGACCGCCGAGGGACCCGCGCTCGAGGCGGTGGCGGCACTGGCCGATCAGCTGCGCCGTGATGTCAACGGCGACGAGGTCACCTACGTGGTGAACCGGAACATCAACTTCACCAATATCTGCTACACCGGCTGCCGTTTCTGCGCGTTCGCCCAGCGTAAGGGGGATGCCGATGCGTTTACCCTGAGCATGGACGAGGTTGCCGACCGGGCCTGGGAGGCGCACGTCGACGGCGCCACCGAGATCTGCATGCAGGGCGGCATCGACCCCGAACTGCCGGTCACCGGTTATGCCGATCTGGTGCGGGCGATCAAGCAGCGGGTGCCGTCGATGCATGTGCACGCCTTCAGTCCGATGGAGATCGTCAACGGCGCTTCCCGAGGTGGGCAGAGCATTCGTGACTGGCTGGTCGCGCTGAAGGAGGCCGGGCTCGACACCATTCCCGGCACGGCCGCGGAAATCCTCGACGACGAGGTGCGCTGGGTGCTCACCAAGGGCAAACTGCCGACCTCGGCGTGGATCGAGGTGATCACAACCGCCCACCAGGTGGGCCTGCGTTCCAGCTCCACGATGATGTACGGCCACGTCGACAACCCGAAGCACTGGGTCGGGCACCTGCGGGTGCTGCGCGGAATCCAGGACGAGACAGGCGGTTTCACCGAATTCGTGCTGTTGCCCTTCGTGCACCAGAGCTCACCGCTGTACCTGGCGGGTGCGGCGCGGCCGGGACCGACGATTCGGGACAACCGCGCCGCCCACGCATTGGCTCGGATCATGCTGCACGGCCGGATCGATAACATCCAGACCAGCTGGGTGAAACTCGGCACAGCGGGCACCAGAATGATGCTCAACGGTGGGGCGAACGATTTGGGGGGTACGTTGATGGAGGAGACAATCTCTCGCATGGCCGGCTCCCAGCACGGCTCGGCCAAAACGGTCGCGGAACTCACCGAGATCGCCGAAGGCATCGGCCGCCCGGTCCGCGAGCGCACCACCACCTATGGTGTCCCGCAACACAAGATGTCGGTCCTGCCGCTGTCGGTGGGATAGTTCTGAGGAGCCGCAACGACGCGGACGCAACTTGGGTTCCGTGGTGTGCGGAACCAAGTTAGTTAGGGCAGACTGACCCGGAGTAACCTGGGCTGCCGGGATAGTGTGACGCTGGGCGGACTATCCCCGCAGGTGAGGACAGACTAGGAGAGCGGCAGTGCCGTACATCATCGCTGAACCGTGCGTTGACGTGAAGGACAAGGCATGCATCGAGGAATGCCCCGTGGATTGCATCTACGAGGGTGGTCGCATGCTGTACATCCATCCCGACGAGTGCGTGGACTGTGGTGCATGTGAACCGGTGTGCCCGGTGGAGGCGATCTTCTACGAAGACGACACTCCGGACCAGTGGGTCGGCTACGTGAACGCCAACGTCGACTTCTTCGACGAGCTCGGTTCGCCCGGGGGTGCGACGAAGGTCGGCAAGGTGGATTACGACCCGGCGTTCATCAAAGAACTGCCCCCCATGGCGAGTGAGTGAGTTCGTAACGTGTCATCGCGTGGCCGGGTCAGCAGTCTGCTGCCGGATTTCCCTTGGGACACCATTGCTTCGGTAAAAGCGAAGGCGGCGGCGTATCCCGGCGGGATCGTCGACCTTTCGGTCGGAACTCCGGTCGATCCGGTCGACCCGCTGATCCGCGCCGCGCTGAGCTCGGTGGCCGAGGTCCCCGGCTACCCGACCACCCACGGCACGCTCGAGCTGCGCACCGCCGCGGTCGATGCACTCAAACGACGCTTCGGCATCACCGGCATCGATCCGGCGGCCGTGCTGCCCGCGATCGGCACCAAGGAATTGATCGCGGGACTGCCGCGGCTGCTCGGTCTCGGTGGCGACGATCTCGTCGTTATTCCGGAGGTCGCCTACCCGACCTATGAGGTGGGTGCGCTGCTGGCCGGTGCGCAGATCGCCCGGGCGGACGGGCTGACGCAGCTCGGCCCGCAATCACCCGCGCTGATCTATGTGAACTCACCGTCGAATCCGACCGGACGCGTGCTCGGCGTCGAGCACCTGCGCAAGGTGGTGGCCTATGCCCGCGAGCGCGGTGCGATCGTGGCCTCCGACGAGTGCTACCTCGGTCTGACCTGGGAGGGCCGGGCGGTGTCCCTGCTCGACCACGAGGTGTGCGACGGCGACCACACCGGCTTGCTCGCCATCCACTCGTTGTCGAAGACCTCGAACCTGGCCAGTTACCGCGCCGGTTTCGTGGCGGGCGATCCCGCACTGGTCGCCGAACTGCTCGAGGTGCGCAAGCATTCGGGCATGATGGTCCCCTTCCCGATCCAAGCGGCGATGACCGCCGCACTCGGTGACGACACCCACGAGGCGCAGCAGCGCGAGCGCTACCGCGCACGGCGTGCGGTATTGCGGAATGCCTTGCTGGCGGCGGGTTTCCGTATCGATCACTCGGAGGCGGGTCTGTACCTGTGGTCGACTCGCGGTGAATCGTGCCGCGCCACCCTGGACTGGTTGGCCGACCGTGGCATCCTCGCCGCACCCGGCGACTTCTACGGACCCTCCGGGGCCGAACACGTGCGGATCGCGCTCACCGCTACCGACGAGCGGGTCGCCGCGGCGGCGCAGCGACTGGCTGCCTGAAACATCCTCTGCTGCACGGGATTCCGGTCGACCGGAACTTCGGTGTGGGCCGGCCGGAGTCGAATTCGATAGGCTCCGCCGACTAGTGGTTCGATCGGGGTGGAAAGGTTCGTCGATGCAGAGGGCGGGACTCGTCGCCGGTGAGCTGTTCGCCGGCTACCGAATCGAACGTGTGCTCGGCCGTGGCGGAATGGGGACGGTGTATCTGGCGGCGCACCCTCGGTTGCCGCGGCAGATCGCCCTCAAGCTGCTCAGCCGGGAGCTGTATGCCGACGAGGAGGTCAGAGCGCGGTTCGAGCGGGAGGCCGATGTGGCAGCGCGGCTCGATCATCCGAATGTGGTGTCGGTTTTCGACCGCGGCGCCGAGGACCATCAGCTGTGGATCTCGATGCAGTATGTCGACGGCAGCGATGCCGCGGCGTTCCGAGGCGCGTCACTGGATCCGCGGCGAGCGCTGCACATCCTCGGGCAGACCGCGGACGCCCTCGACCATGCGCACGAATCCGGTGTCCTGCACCGCGATGTGAAGCCGGCGAACATTCTGTTGACCGCCGCGCGCACCGGCGGTGACCGGGTGTTGCTGACGGACTTCGGCATCGCTCGACTCCGCGACGACGCGCACCAGCTGACCCGCACCGGGGAGTTCCTTGCGACGCTGGCTTACGCCGCCCCGGAACAGCTTTCGGGGCAGCCGGTCGATCATCGAGCCGATCAATACGCACTCGGATGCACTCTGTTCGCCCTACTCACCGGCGAAGCGCCTTTTGCCGCAACCAATCCCGGTGCCGTAGTCGCCGCGCACCTGACCAGCCCGGTGCCGCAGGCGAGCCGAGTCGCGGCGCATCTTCCCAGCGCGATCGATGCGGTGATCGCCCGCGCGATGGCCAAGGATCCACGGGATCGGTTCGGTGATTGCACCGAGTTCGCCGAGGCGGCCTATGCGGCGGTGACCGGTGTCCGTCCGTCGAACGGACCGCGCAGTGTCGAGGTGATGTCGTCCGCGAGAGCTGTGGCGTCGGTTGTGACTCCGACCTATGCGACGCCGCAAACGCCGGACATTTCGCCGGCCGCGCCGCAGTCTCCGCAGGCGCTGCCACAGCCTCCGCACACGATGCCGCAAACTCCGCGAGCCGCGACGCAGACTACGCATGCGTTGGCGCACACTCCGCCTCCGGCGCCACAGACCGCACCGACGCTTCGGGCATACACACCGCCGCATCCTGATGTGCCACAAGGGCACCTCGCACCCCAGTCGCTCGCGGCAGACCCGCCGTCGTCTGGTGGGCAGCATGAGCGGGACCGGCAGCGGCGAACAGTGTCCTCGCGTTGGCGTGCGCTGGCCGTAGCGCTGTTGGTGCTGGCCGTAGTCGCCATCGTCGGCGTGGCCGGCGCCGCGGCTGTCTACTGGAAGTACGTGCGCCCGCACCGGTTGCCCGCGCCGCCGGTGTGGGGTGCCGAGCAGTCCATCGTGCAGGCATTCCCCCAGCTGATACCGCCGAACCCGAATGGAACGGCCTGGCGGGGTGCGCGCTGTTCCGCGGTGGCAGTGCCCACTGCCGAACCGGGTGATCCGGTCCCGCTGCGGCAGATCACCTGCACCCACCAGGACGGACTGATCGTGTGGTTCTCCGAATACGCGAGCGGCGATGCGGTCGGCGCCTACCTCGCCGCCAAGACGACGCAGGTCGGTGCGCGGCCGATCGAGGACCACGCCAGTGTGCTGGTGTTCCGGCCGCTCGATGCCGCGGCCCCGTTCACCTTGGCCGCGCGGGCGCGGGGCACGAAGTTTCCCGACACGGTGTCGGTGGAGGTCTCCTGGCCGAACCACACCTTCGAGCAGGCCAGCGAACAGTGGTGGGAGCGGGCGCCGTTCTGACGGCCATCGCGGCTCGCCGACACGGCTCGCGGTCACGCGCGATCATCGACGAACGGCGTTAGCCTGGTTTATGGACGCTGTCACGGTTGTCCCCACCCCCGGCAATGAGCCGGTGCATTCCTACGCACCGGGTAGTCGTGAGCGGGAGTCGCTGGTTGCCGAACTCGCCGAGATCTCCGCGGACTCCGTGGATGTGCCGCTGGTGATCGGGGGTAAACATCGACCTGGCATCGGGCAGCGGCACCCGATCGTCGCGCCGCATCGACACCGCCAGGTGCTGGGGACCTATACCGATACCACTCACTCCGAAGCGCGCGGTGCGATCGAAGCGGCAATGGCCGCCGCGCCCGGCTGGCGCAGGTTGCCGTTCGACGAGCGGGCCGCCATCTTCCTGCGAGCCGCCGATCTGCTCGCGGGGCCGTGGCGGGAAACCGTCGCCGCCGCGACCATGCTCGGTCAGTCGAAGACGGTCCAGCAGGCCGAGATCGACGCGCCGTGCGAACTGGTCGACTTCTGGCGGTTCAATGTGGCATTCGCGCGCGGGATTCTGCAGCAGCAGCCGGAGTCGAGTGCGGGGGTGTGGAATCGGCTCGACTACCGGCCGCTGGAAGGTTTCGTCTACGCGATAACCCCGTTCAATTTCACCGCGATCGCCGGGAATCTGCCGACCGCGCCCGCGCTGATGGGCAATACCGTGGTGTGGAAACCGTCGTCGGCGCAGACACTGTCGGCGTTCTACACGATGCGGCTGCTCGAGGCGGCGGGCCTGCCGCCTGGGGTGATCAATATGCTGACCGGCAGCGGCGTCGAGCTCTCCGAAGTGGCGCTGGCCGATCCGCGGCTGGCCGGCATCCACTTCACCGGATCCACCAAGACCTTTCAGCACCTGTGGGGACAGGTGGGCGCCAATATCGGCCGTTACCACGGGTATCCGCGGCTGGTCGGTGAGACCGGCGGCAAGGACTTCATCGTCGCGCACCCGTCTGCCGATCCGGAGGCATTGCGCACCGCGCTGATTCGAGGTGCCTACGAGTATCAGGGACAGAAGTGTTCGGCCGCCTCACGCGCGTATATCGCCCGATCCGTGTGGCGCATGATGGGTGACGACTTCCTGACGCTGACCAGGGAACTGACCTACGGCGATGTGACCGACCTGTCGAACTTCGGTGGCGCGCTGATCGATCGACGCGCCTATGACAAGAACGTGGCCGCCATCGAGCGAGCACGGGCGGCAGGGATCGCCATCCCGGCGGGCGGTGCATACGACGACAGTGAAGGGTGGTTCGTGCGGCCGACGGTGCTGCTGGTGGACGATCCGCGCGACGAGTCGTTCGCCACCGAATATTTCGGGCCGATCCTGTCGGTGCATGTCTACGACGACACCGAACCCGGGGCTTATCCGGCCATCCTCGCCGAGGTGGAATCGGCTGCGCCCTACGCGCTGACCGGTGCGGTGTTCGCCCAGGACCGGCACGCCATCGAACAGGCCTCCGCCGCACTGCGATTCGCGGCGGGCAATTTCTATGTCAATGACAAGCCCACTGGTGCGGTGGTCGGCCAGCAGCCCTTCGGTGGCGCCCGCGCCTCCGGCACCGACGACAAGGCCGGGTCGCCACTGAACCTGCTGCGGTGGGTGTCGCCGCGCACCGTCAAGGAGACCTTCGTGCCGCCGACGGACTATAGGTACCCGCACATGGAGGAGGCGTAGCGTGATGAATCCGCTGCGGCCTGCCATTCTCGCCGTGGCGGGGTCGCCGCGGATGAAGCGAATGCTCACCGGGATTCCCGTCACGGCGAACATCGTGCGTCGGTTCGTGACCGGGGAAACCCGCGACGAGCTGATCCCGGTGGTGCGGGGACTACTGGGCAGTGGTCGGATGATCAGTGTCGACTTCCTCGGTGAGAACACCACCGACCGTGCTCAGGCGGATGCCACGCTCGCGGAATATCTTTCGTTGATCAATGATCTCGCGGTCTTGGACGACGGCCGCAGCGGCGGCGCGGCCGCGCGGATCGAGGTTTCGGTGAAACTGTCCGCGCTCGGTCAGGCGTTGCCGGACGACGGACCCGCGACCGCCACCGAAAATCTGCGCATCCTGTGTGCCAAGGCCGTGCAGGCGGGCGTGTGGGTCACCGTCGACGCCGAGGACCACACCACCACCGATGCGACCTTGGCGACAGTACATGCCGTGCGTGCCGAATTTCCCTGGCTCGGAGCGGTATTGCAGGCCTACCTGTACCGCACCGAGGCCGACTGCCGGGAGCTGTCGGGTGCCGAGGTGCGAATCCGGCTGTGCAAGGGCGCTTATCGTGAACCGCGTGCCGTCGCCTTCCAACGCGCTTCCGAGGTCACCGACTCCTACCTACGCTGCCTCGACACCTTGATGCGCGGCGCCGGTTACCCGATGGTGGCTTCACACGATCCGGTGCTCATCACCGCTGCCCAGCAGCTCGCTGCCGAAACCGGTCGGGGCACAGGCCGATTCGAGCAGCAGATGCTGTACGGCATTCGCGACGCCGAGCAGCGGCGGTTGGCCGCCGCGGGCACCGCGATGCGGGTGTATGTGCCCTATGGCGACCAGTGGTACGGCTATCTCACCCGCCGCCTTGCCGAGCGTCCGGCGAACCTGGCGTTCTTCCTCCGCGCGCTGGCCGGTGATTCCTGACGCAGTGCTCGGGTCACTCGGTCGCGCCGCGGGAGATCGGTCGATCAGAGCAGCGGCTTACCGAGACGATGCCGCCTGCGCATGTCATAGAGAAAGGCATTCATCGGAAAGAGCCTGGCCTGCTTCGGAAGTCGGCCGTGTACGGCCCCGATGGCGCCCAGCAGCGCGACCGCGAGCCGGTTGTGCCGTGCGGTCCAGGTCATGCGCATCTGGTCGCGCAGCTGCGGTGGCAGTAGGGCGGTGACCACGAACCGCTGGAACGGTGCGAAGACCCGCAGCGGCCGGGGGGCCATCTTCAGGTCGATGAGATGGTCGAAATAGGCGCGGGTGCGTGCGTCGATGGTCTTGGTTGCCAGATTGGTGTTCCAGTACTCCGCGAACGCCTTTCGGTCGGCGGGCCACATCTCCCTGCGCATCTGCAGCGTGGTCCCGAACCGGGCGGCGTACTGATAGAACACCTCCGCGGTGTCCTCGTCCATCGGGCCGTGCAGTCGTTCCTCGAGATCGACGACGCCCCAGTAGAGGCAGGCGGCCACCCACAGCTGCAGTTTCGGGTCGAAGGCGTTGTATTCGACCGCCGCGCCCGGCTCGGAGTGGATCGGGCGGTGCGACTGGTTGACGGCCTCTCGATAAACCGCGCGGTCCTCCTCGGTACCCATCATCGCGACCGCCAGATAGGTGAGCGTGGTGCGCAGTCGCTTCCATGGGTGCAGATCGACCCGGCCGGTCTCGACCGTGCTGTCCATGACGCCGTAGGCGACGGGCTTCAGGCTCAGCTGCATGATGACGTTTGCGGTGCCCCCGAGAAAGGCCGCGACGCCGCTCCACATCTCGTCGACGGCGAAGTCGTCGGCCGTGCCGTAGCGGCAGCGCAGGGCCGGTTCGGGCGTCGTTGCGGGAAGGGGCGCGGTCATCGTTGGCCTCGTCTTTCCTGATCGTGGTGCGATGGTTGAACGGTGAGAGCTTTGAGTGCTCACCTTCTCATCGACTCGCGGAGAGTGTCAATCGGTAGTCCGGGTGGTCTCATACCAGTGGTGTGCCTCGGCGCATCCGTCTGCGCAGGTCGTAGAGGTAGATGTTCAGTGGGAACAGCCGTGCCGGCTTCGGCAGTCGGGTCTGTACCGCCGAGATCCCCCGCAGCAACCGGTCGAATCGGCGCTGATCACGGTCGGACCAGGTCAGGTGCATCTCGTCGCGCAGGTGCTGCGGTAGCAGGCCCGCGACGAGGAAGCGCTGCAGTCCGGCGAAGCTGCGCTGAACCGGTCGCGGCATCATCTTCAGATCGATCAGGTCGTTGAAATAGTCGCGCAGCTCGGGCTCGATCGAGCGGGTGGCCAGGTTCTCGTCCCAGTACTTCTGAAATGCCGAGCGGTTGGCCGGCCACATTTCCGGCCGCAGCTGCAGCGTGGTGCCGAGTCGGGCGCAGTATTGATAGAACGCCTCGGCGGTGTCGGGATCCATCGGCCCGCGCATGCGCGTGTAGAGATCGTCGATGCCCCAGTAGAGGCTGGCGGCCACCCAGAGTTGCAGCGTCGGGTCGAAGGCGTTGTATGCCACCGGGCTCGACGCGCCCGACCGGACCGGTCGATGCGATTCGTCGATTGCGGCCCGATAGCGTGCGCGTTCCTCGTCGGTGCCCATGAGTGCGACGGCGAGATAGCTCAGGGTGGTGCGCAGGCGTTTGATCGGGTGCAGCGTGACCTTGCCGCTGTCGACCGTGCTCTCCAGTACGCCGCGCCCGACGGGGCGCAGGCTCAGCTGCATGATCACGTTGGCGGTGCCGCCGAGAAAGGCGGCGATGCCGTCCAGGTGTGCGCCGATGGTCTTTGGAGTGAATGGCGGAACCGACGATCGGGCGCGATCCGGGTCCGACCCGTGGCCGTCGTTGCGCAAGGGGGCGGTCATTGTTGACCTCGTCTTTCTGTGTCCATCCGCACTGCTGCGAGCGAACTTATGAAAAGATTTGTCTTAAACCTTCTCATTGCCTCGACGTGGTGTCGATCACTGCCCGCGCGCGATGACGAGTTAGTACCCAATCGCCGATGATGGCATGCAATGCTGTTGGTGTCATCGTTTCACCGACGTGGATAGGGGTGGGGACATGGCGAGGCTGACCAGACTGTTGGCGTTGGTGCGCAGTACCGGCCCCGAGGACCGCAATCAAGCGCGGGTGCTCGACGCCGCCCTGCTGGCATTCCTTGATTTCGGCATCAAGCGCACCAGCATGGTCGAGGTAGCCCGGCGCTGCGGGCTCTCGCTCGCGACCCTCTATCGGCGTTTTGCCAGCAAGTCCGATCTCATCCAAGCGGTCGGGTTGCGCCAAGCGCGTCAGTTCATCGACGAGGTGGACGCCACCCTGCAGCGGCAGGTCGATCGGGACGCGAGCGCCGAGGATCAGATCGTCGAGCTGTTCGTCGCCTTCCTGAATGGGTTGCGCGGCAACAAATTACTGGACCGGCTGCTGAAGACCGAGCCGGAGATCGTGCTGCCGTACCTCACGGTCAAGGGTGCTCCGGTCATCGAAATGGGTCGCGACTATCTCGCCGAATTCATCACCCGGCTCCAGGGCGAAGGCAAGCTGCCCGACTATGACCCGGAGCCGCTCGCCGAAATGATTGCGCGGACGGCGGTTTCGCTGGCGCTCACGCCGCAGACGGTCATTCCGCTGGGTGACGATGTGGCGGCGCGGAAGTTCGCGCGCGACCACGTCGTAGTCTCGTTCCGTGTCACCTGATGGCCTGTCGGACGAAGTCCGCCGACAGCCGCGCCGGGCCGAGCGAATGCGAGGCGACCGCAGCCCGCGCCGGGCCGAGCGAATGCGAGGCAGCCGCCTAATAGGCGCAGCCGGGCGTAGTCCGACCGCAGCCCGCGCCGGGCCGAGCGAAGGCGAGGCAGCCGCCTAATAGGCGCAGCCGGATGTAGTCCGACCGCAGCCCGCGCCGGGCCGAGCGAAGGCGAGGCAGCCGCCTAATAGGCGCAGCCGGATGTAGTCCGACCGCAGCCCGCGCCGGGCCGAGCGAAGGCGAGGCAGCCGCCTAATAGGCGCAGCCGGATGTAGTCCGACCGCAGCCCGCGCCGGGCCGAGCGAAGGCGAGGCAGCCGCCTAGATCGTCCGGCCACCCGGGACTCAGGCCAGGCGCAGGCCGAGCCGTCGCCGGATGCGCATGTCCCATAGGAAGGCGTTGACCGGAAAAGTCTTGATCTGCTTCGGCATTCGGCCTTCGATGGCGCCGACCGTGTGCAGCAGCCTGGCCAGCGCTATGTCGTCGCGCGCACTCCAGGTCATACCCATTTCAGTGCGCAGATGTGGGGGCAGTAGTCCGGTGGTCACCCAGCGGTGCAATCGGCCGAAGGTCAGCTGCACCGGGCGCGGGAACATCTTCAGATCGACGATCTCCCAGAAGTATTCGCGGATCGGGGGATCGATGGTCGTCTTCGCCAAGTTCTCGGTCCAGTAGGAATCGAACGCGGACCGGTCGGCGGGCCACAGGTCCGAACGCATCTGCAACGTGCTGCCCAGTCGTTCGGCGTGCCGATAGAACGCGTCGGCGACAGTGTCGTCCATCGGGCCGTGCATGCGCTCGTAGAGGTCGCGAGCCCCCCAATACAGGCAGGCGGCCACCCACAACTGCAGTTTCGGGTCGAAGGCGTTGTACTTCACCGGGCTGTTCGCGGTCGAGCGCACCGGTTTGTGCGAGCGGTTGATGGCGTCGCGATAGGCCGCGCGCTCGTCGTCATCGCCGAGCATGGCGACGGCGAGGTAGGTGAGCGTGGTTCTGGTCCGTTTGATCGGGTGCAGCATGATCTTGCCGCTGTCGACGGTGCTCTCGACTACGCCATAGCCGACCGGTCGCGTGCTGAGCTGCATGATGACGTTCGCGGCGGCGCCGAAGAACGCGGCGGACCCGTCGAGATACTGCCCGACGTCGAACTCCTCGGGCTGCGTCGACGGGTGGGTGGGTGCGCCAAGCGGGCTGGTCATCATCGACCCCGTTCTCGTTGCTGAGAAGGATATGGATCAACGTTCTCACTGCCTCATGGGCGTGTCAACAGCCGCGCGCAGGTTCATCGAGCTGTGATCGGCGCGGCCACGCCTCGGGCGGTGCGACAGGTTCGTGCGCCGCCGAAGTAGCGTGAGCGAATGTCGTTCGGTGCGCCCCTGCTGCTTCGGTCCCTGAATCCGCTCGCGGTCGCCGCCGGGGAGGACATCCCCGATGCGGTCACTATCGACGGCGTGACGCTGTCACGCAGCGACCTACTCGGTGCGGCGACCTCGGTGGCCGAACGTATCGCCCGTGCGGAGCGAGTCGCGGTGCTGGCCAAGCCGACCATCGGCACCGTGCTCGCGGTGGTCGGCTGCCTCATCGCCGGGGTCACCGTCGTTCCGGTGCCACCGGACGCCGGGATCGCCGAGCTCGAGCACATGCTGAACGATTCGGGAGCCCAGGCGTGGCTGGGGGAGGCGCCTGCGGGGACGATGCTGCCGGTGGTCCCGGTCCGCGTCCATGCCCGCTCGTGGCACACCTACCCCGAACCCGATCCTGCCGCAGCGGCATTCGTGCTCTACACCTCAGGGACGACCGGCCTCCCCAAGGGTGTTGTGCTCAGCCGCGCCGCCATTGCGGCCGGGCTCGATGCCCTCGCCGACGCCTGGTCGTGGACCGCGAACGACGTTCTGGTGCACGGGCTTCCGCTGTTCCACGTGCACGGACTGATACTCGGGGTGCTGGGCCCACTGCGCGTGGGCAGCCCGCTGATCCACACCGGCAAGCCGACCCCGCAGGCATACGCGGACGCGCCGGGCACGCTGTACTTCGGTGTACCGACGGTGTGGTCTCGCATCGCCGAGGATCCTGATGCCGCACGGCAATTGGCGAAGGCACGCCTGCTCGTCTCCGGCAGTGCGCCATTGCCGGTGCCGGTGTTCGAGCGGCTGCGCGAGCTCACCGGCCACGCACCGATCGAACGGTACGGCATGAGCGAAACAATGATCACGCTGTCCACGCGGGCCGACGGCGAGCGCCGACCCGGTTGGGTCGGCGTCCCGGTCGCGGGCGTGCGAACCCGAATCCGTGACGAATCGGGTGTGCCCGTCCCGCACGACGGCGAAAGCATCGGCGGGCTCCAGGTGCAGGGGCCGATGGTCTTCGACGGCTACCTCGACCGGCCCGAGGCGACCGCCGAATGCTGGACCGCCGACGGCTGGTTCAAGACCGGCGACGTCGCGGCCATCGACGCCGACGGCTTCCACCGCATCGTCGGCCGGGAATCGGTCGACCTCATCAAGTCCGGCGGCTACCGCATCGGCGCGGGCGAAGTGGAGACCGCGCTGCTCGGGCATCCCGAGGTCGCGGAGGCCGCCGTCGTCGGACTCCCTGACGCCGACCTCGGTCAGCGTATCGTCGCCTATGTCGTACTGCGCAGCGCGGCAACGGATTCTATCGAGAAGGCGCTCATCGAGCACGTGGCCGAGCAGCTTTCGGTGCACAAGCGGCCACGCGAGGTCCGCGTGGTGGCGGCGCTCCCGCGCAATGCCATGGGCAAGGTGCAGAAGAAACTGCTCGGGTGAGCGCCGTCTACGCCTCAGGCCAATCGGGCCTCCGACGACCCGGGGGTGCGTCCCCACAGCGCGACCATGGTGTGGATCAGGTGCGGCTGATCGGCGAACCCGGCGTGCGCGGCCACCTCGGCGGCCGGGCGGAAGGGCAGTTGTAGTCCGGCCTCGCGCAGCCGATGCCAGCGCCGCAGTGCGGTCAGCGGTCCGCCGATCGTCTGGACCGACAGTTGCCGCGGGCGCCGGGCCGACAGACCCACACTTGCGGACATGCTCGCGATATCGGTGTCGTCGTCGAGCAGGTCCAGCGGGTGAACCGGGGGCATTTCGGTATTGACCTCTACTTAGGTCGAGGTCTTACAGTCGCGGCATGACCGCAACTCTGACGCCGGAACAGCTCGAATACCTGAACACGCAGCGGCTCGGCCGCTTGGCGACGGTGCGTCCGGATGGATCGCCGCAGAACAGCCCCGTCGGCTTCCGCTATAACGCCGAACTCGGCACGATCGACATCGGCGGCTGGAATATGGGCGCCTCGAAGAAGTTTCGCAACCTCGCCGACAACGATCGGGTGGCCTTCGTTGTCGACGATGTCGTCTCGGTGCAGCCCTGGCGGGTGCGGTGCCTCGAAATCCGCGGCACCGCAGAGGCTCTGACCGGTGTGCAGTCCTACATCGACGGTGAAATCGGCGAGTTGATACGAATCCACCCGCACCGAATCATTGCCTTCGGGCTCGTCGAAAGCAACTGAACGCTGTCGGTGTCGAGGGCAGTGAGATGGTGGTTCCGGGCCGCAGTATCGGCCACCATGTCACTACCCTCGCTGCTGGCGCGGGGTCAGTCGTTGGCGTGCAGGGCGGCGTTGAGCTCGATGCCGGTTCCCTTGCGTGGCACCACTTCGACGGCACCGGTCAGGGAGTTGCGGCGGAAGAGGAGGTTGTTCTGGCCTGCCAGCTCCGAAGCCTTGACGACGGTGCCGTCGGGGGTGGCGACCTTGGTGCCCGCGGTGAGGTACAGGCCCGCTTCCAGCACGCAGTCGTCACCGAGCGGGATGCCGAGGCCGGCGTTCGCGCCGAGCAGCGAACGCTCGCCGACGGAGATGACAGTGGTGCCGCCACCGGAGAGGGTCCCCATGATGGAGGCGCCGCCGCCGACGTCGGAGCCGTCGCCGACGACAACGCCCGCGGAAATGCGACCCTCGACCATCGAGGTGCCGAGGGTGCCCGCGTTGAAGTTCACGAAGCCCTCGTGCATGACCGTGGTGCCCGAGGCCAGATGCGCGCCGAGGCGGACCCGGTCGGCGTCGCCGATGCGGACGCCGGAGGGGAGCACGTAATCCACCATCCGCGGGAACTTGTCCACGCTGTAGACGGTGACGGGCCCGCGGGCGCGCAGCTTGGCGCGGGTCAGCTCGAAGCCCTCCACCGCCGCGGGGCCGTGGTTGGTCCACACCACATTGCTGAGCAGACGGAACTGGCCGTCGAGGTTCAGCCCATGCGGGTGAACCAGGCGGTGCGAGAGCAGGTGCAGGCGCAGGTAGACGTCGTGCGCGTCGACCGGGGCTGCGGCGAGATCGGCGATGGTGGTCTGCACCGCGATCGCCTCGACGCCGCGGGCATCGTCGAAGCCGACGAGCGCCGCGAGCTCATCGGGAGCCTGGTCCAGCCGCTTGGTGCCGGTCTCGGCGAACTCGCCCAGTTGCGGGTTCGGGTACCAGGTGTCCAGGACGGTTCCGTCCGCGGTCACATTGGCGATGCCGACTGCTGTTGCTCCCTGAATGCTCACGTCAAGAGAGAATACCGACCGCGGTCCTGTGGCCGGACCGCACGTCTGTGACGTCGAGCGCACGGTGCGGTCCGGCTATCGGAGTGGACCGGCCGGCGGGCGTTCGCCGCTGCGAGCCGGGCGCGCGGTCGACGGCCGGGTGCCCGTCCTCGGTGCCGATCGCGATGGGCACGGACCTAGGCTGAGGCGGTGACCCTCGATCTGCGCGCCGACCCGATCCAGCTCACCGCCGCCCTCGTCGATATCGAGAGTGTGTCCCGCGACGAGGCGAGGATCGCCGATATCGTCGAAGGGGCGCTGCGCGAGCAGACCGTGGGATTCGAGGTGCTCCGGCACGGCAACGTGGTGCTCGCCCGCACCGATCGTGGCCTGCCGACCAGAGTGATCCTGGCCGGGCACCTGGACACCGTGCCCATCGCCGACAACGTGCCGAGCCGATTCGAGGTGAACGAGGCAGGGGAGCAGGTGCTCCACGGCTGCGGCACCGTCGACATGAAGTCCGGTGACGCGGTGTTCCTGCACCTGGCGGCCACCGTCGCCGAACCGGTGCACGACCTGACCCTGATCTTCTACGACTGCGAGGAGATCGCGGCCGAATTCAACGGGCTCGGTCGCATCGAACGCGAGCTCCCGCACTGGCTCGACGGCGATATGGCGATTCTCGGCGAACCTTCCGGCGGCTGGATCGAGGCGGGTTGCCAAGGCACGCTGCGTGTTCGGCTCACCACGGCGGGCGTGCGGGCGCATTCGGCGCGAGCGTGGCTCGGCGACAACGCCATTCATCGACTCGCACCGGTTCTCCAACGCCTCGCCGACTACAAAGCGCGCGAGGTCGATATCGACGGCTGCGTCTACCGCGAGGGCCTGTCCGCGGTACGCGTCGTCGGCGGCGTCGCGGGCAATGTCGTCCCCGATGCCGCCGAGGTGGATGTGAACTTTCGCTTCGCCCCCGACCGTTCGGTCGAGCAGGCCGTCGACCATGTCCGCGAGGTCTTCGCCGGGCTCGATCTGGCCTTCGAGGTGACCGATTCCGCGGCCGGTGCACTGCCCGGCCTCACCGCCCCCGCGTCCGTGGACCTCATCGCCTCGGTGAACTCCCATGGTGGCGGCGGCGTGCGCGCCAAATACGGCTGGACCGACGTCTCCCGCTTCGCCGCCCGCGGCATCCCCGCCGTGAACTTCGGCCCCGGCGATCCGAACCTCGCCCACAAGCGCGACGAACACGTCCCCGTCGCGCAGATCACGGCGGTCGCCGCCATGCTGCGCAGCTATCTGACCGGCGCAGTCTGATCGAGATTCGGCACGGGACGGCGGTGCAACCCTGTGCTGCGCCCCGGCCCGGTACCGTGGGCGCCATGTCCACCGAAGCCGCCGATAACGAGGTCGTAAGCACGCCGAAGTCGACACCCAAGTACCGCGGACCGATCATGTTCCGCCGCGATCGCAAACCGGGCGGCACCGCCGATCAGAATCTGCTGGATCAGCACGGGCCGAGCGACTGGGTGCACACCGACCCGTGGCGGGTGCTGCGCATCCAAGCCGAATTCGTCGAGGGCTTCGGCGCCCTGGCCGAGGTGCCGCGCGCGGTGACGGTTTTCGGTTCCGCGCGCACCCATGCCGACCACCCGGAGTACAAGGCCGCACGCGCCATCGGCGGCGCGCTCGCGCAGTCCGGTTTCGCGGTGATCACCGGCGGCGGACCCGGCGCCATGGAGGCGGCCAATCGCGGCGCATCGGAGGCAGGCGGATATTCGATCGGCCTCGGTATCGAGCTGCCGTTCGAGCAGAGCCTCAACGAGTGGGTCGACCTGGGGATCAACTTCCGGTACTTCTTCGCCCGCAAGACCATGTTCGTGAAGTACTCGCAGGCCTTCGTTTGCCTGCCCGGCGGATTCGGCACTCTCGACGAGCTGTTCGAGGCGCTCACCCTGGTGCAGACCCGCAAGATCACCCGCTTCCCGATCATCCTGTTCGGCACCAAATACTGGGCGGGGCTGGTGGATTGGCTGCGCGATTCCCTAGCGGGCTCCGGCAAGATATCGCCGGGTGATCTCGGGCTGCTCCATGTCACCGACAACGTCGACGAGGTCTGTGAGATCGTCCTCGCCGCGGCCGAGAACGGTGGGAGCCTGGATGCGGTCGGGACGGAGGATCAGTGGTGAGCGCGGCTGCGGGGTACTCCGTCTGTGTCTACTGCTCGGCCAGCACTGCCGACCCGGCCCACATCAGGCTCGCCGCCCGGGTTGGTACCGAAATCGCCAGGCGCGGTTGGCAATTGGTTTCCGGTGGTGGGCACGTCTCGATGATGGGCGCGGTCGCTACCGCGGCGCGCGCCGGTGGCGCGAATACGGTCGGCGTGATCCCGAAGCACCTGGTGCACAAGGAAGTCGCCGATGTCGACGCCGACGAACTCGTTGTCACCGACACCATGCGTCAGCGTAAGCAGGTCATGGAGGATCGCGCCGATGCGTTCCTCACGCTGCCCGGCGGTATCGGCACGCTGGAGGAATTCTTCGAGACCTGGACCGGTGGCTATCTCGGGCAGCACGACAAGCCCGTGGTCATTCTCGACCAGGACGGCTTCTACACGGGTCTGTTCCGCTGGCTCGACGAGCTCTACGACCGAAAGTTCGTGTCCCAGTTCGCCAGGGACCGCATCACCGTGGTCACCGATCTGCGGTCGGCCTTCGCAGCGCTGGAACCCCTTGCGGCACTGGACGACAGTGCCACCCCGGACAAGGAGAATTGACGCGTGAGCACCGACGCTCGCCCGACCGTCAGCTTGCTCGATGTGGCGAAACGACTGCCGGGCATGGCGGTCGACGCTCCCTCCATGCTTCGGGGCGCGATGAGCATGCTGGTCCGACCCGGCGACAGATCCTCGGTCGGGCTGTACTTCCAGCGCAACGCGCACCGTCATCCGGACCGCCCTTTCCTGCGGTTCGAGGGCAAGACCTTCAGCTACCGCGACGCCAACGCACAGGTGAACAGATACGCGAATGTGCTCGCCCAGCGCGGTGTTCGGCGCGGCGACGTGGTCGGCGTGCTGATGACCAACCGGCCGGAAACGCTGTTCGTGGTGCTGGCGACGGTGAAGCTGGGCGCGACCGTCGGACTGCTCAACCATCATCAGCGCGACACGGTGCTCGCCCACAGCTTCGGCCTGCTCGACAGTGTGCTGAATGTCGTCGGCGCGGAATGCGCAGCGGCGTTGGACTCGCTGCCGGGGCCACTCGCCAATGTGCTCGACGCGCAAGAACTGCACGCCGCCGCCGAGTCCGCCGACGCCACCGATCCGCCCAGTTGCGCGCAGGTCACCGCGAAGGAGCGGGCTTTCCTGATCTTCACCTCCGGCACCACCGGGTTGCCGAAGGCCAGTGTGATGACACACCTGCGCTGGACCAAGAGCATGGCCGGACTCGGCGGGCTCGGAATTCGCCTGCGCAGCACCGACACTCTGTATTGCTGCCTGCCGCTTTACCACAACAACGCGCTGACCGTCGCGTTGTCGTCGGTGCTGGCCGCGGGGGGCACGTTCGCGCTCGGCCGGAAGTTCTCCGTGTCCGGGTTCTGGGACGAGATCATCCGGGAGAAGGCCACCGCGTTCATCTACATCGGTGAGCTGTGCCGGTATTTGCTCAACCAACCCGCGAAGCCGGTCGAGCACCGCCACAAGATCCGGCTCGCCGTCGGCAACGGGCTGCGGCCGGAGCTGTGGGACGAATTCAAGAAGCGTTTCGGCATCGACAGGATTGTCGAGTTCTACGGCGCGAGCGAGGTGAACATCGCCTTCGTCAATGCGTTCGGAGTGGACCGTACCGCAGGCTTCGGGCCACTGCCGTACGCGATCGTCGAATACGACGACACCACCGGAAAAGCCGAGCGCGGCAAGAACGGACGGCTGCGGCGCGTCCCCTCGGGCGGGGTCGGACTGCTGCTCGCCAAGGTCACCAGCCGCTCGCCCGCCGACGGTTATACCGACAAGGCCGCCTCCGAGGCCAAGCTGGTCCGCGACGGCTTCAAGGACGGCGACCTCTGGTTCGACACCGGCGACCTGGTCCGCGATCAGGGTATGCATCACATCGCCTTCGTCGACCGGCTCGGCGACACCTTCCGCTGGAAGGGCGAGAACGTCGCGACCACCGAGGTCGAAGGGGCCCTTGCCGCGACCGCCGCGATCTCGCAGGCCGTTGTCTACGGCGTAGATATTCCGGGCGCCGACGGCAAAGCGGGCATGGGTGCGGTGACGCTGTACCCCGACGCCGAATTCGACGGGCCTGCGCTCGCCGAGCAGGTCTACGCGCAGTTGCCCGGGTATGCCGTGCCACTGTTCATCCGGGTGGTGCCGGAGCTCGAGCAGACCTCCACCTTCAAGAGCCGCAAAGTGGACTTACGCAAGCAGGGCTACCAACCCGACGCCGACAGCACCCTGTACGTCCTGGCCGGTCGTGCCGAGGGCTACGTGCCCGCCTACGACGATTACGCCATCGACGTGGCCGCGGGGCGCGCACCGAAGTGAGCTGAACGCGACAACCGGTTTCGTCAGCACCCGGGTAACTCGTCGGGTACGCCCAAAACTGATCCGTACCCAACGCCGGACCTGAGTTCGACCTTTGTGATGCTCGATTTGTACGGCCCCAATACGCGCCGGACGCGGGCTGTGCAGCGGACAGTCAGGCGGACAGCGAGGTGGGTTAGCTACAGTCGGGGGCATGTTCAGCCCCGTAGCGCCGCTCCCGACTTTGTGCGGCAAGCCGGTGGCGACGGATCGCGCGCTCGTCATGGCGATCGTCAATCGCACGCCCGATTCCTTCTACGACAAGGGCGCAACCTTCACCGACGAGGCGGCCATGGACGCCGTCGCGCGTGCGGTCGACGAAGGTGCCGACCTTGTCGATATCGGCGGGGTCAAAGCGGGTCCAGGAACGCTGGTCGATGCGGCCGAGGAAGCCAGACGAGTGGTCCCGTTCGTCGCGGCGATCCGGGCGAAGTACCCGGAATTGCTGATCAGCATCGACACCTGGCGGGCCGAGGTGGCCGCCGAGGCGGTCGGCGAGGGCGCTGATCTGATCAACGACACCTGGTCGGGCGCCGACCCGGATCTGGTGCGGATCGCGGCGGAATTGGGTGTCGGCATCGTGTGCAGCCACACAGGCGGCGCGATTCCGCGGACCAGGCCGCATCGGGTGCGCTACGCCGATGTGGTGCCCGAAGTGACCGATACCGTGGTCGCGGCCGCAGAGAATGCGGTCGCGGCGGGGGTGCGCAAGGATTCGATTCTGATCGATCCGACCCACGATTTCGGCAAGAACACTTACCACGGGCTCGAGTTATTGCGGGGAATAGACATTCTTGTAAATACCGGATGGCCAGTCTTGATGGCACTCAGCAACAAGGATTTTATTGGGGAGACTCTAGGTGTCGGTCTTTCCGAACGGTTGGAGGGCACATTGGCGGCAACAGCATGGTCGGCAGCGGCAGGCGCCCGAGTCTTCCGAGTACACGAGGTTGCCGAAACCCGGCGCGTCGTGGACATGATCGCCGCGATTCAGGGCATCCGGCCCCCCGCACGAACCCTGCGAGGTCTGGTATGAAAATCCAACACCGCGAGCCCGCATGGGCGACGACCAATACCTGGGACACACCCGAGTGGACGGTGGACGAACTCGTCGCCGCCAAGAACGGGCGCACCGTTTCCGTGGTGCTGCCCGCGCTGAACGAAGAACGCACCGTCGCCGACGTGGTGGCCAGTATCCGGCCCCTGCTCGGCACGCTGGTGGACGAACTGGTGGTGCTCGATTCCGGGTCGACCGACGCGACCGCCGAACGCGCGCGCGCCGCGGGCGCCGACGTGATCAGCCGCGAAGAGGCCGTTCCCGAACTCGATCCGCTGCCGGGCAAGGGCGAGGTGCTGTGGCGCTCGCTGGCGGTAACCAGCGGTGACCTGGTCGCCTTCGTCGACTCGGATCTGATCGACCCGGATCCGGCCTTCGTGCCGAAGTTGCTCGGCCCACTGTTGACGGTCGAGGACATGCATCTGGTCAAGGCTTACTACCGCAGGCCACTGCGCCAGGGCGCCGCAGTGGACGCGCACGGCGGCGGCCGGGTCACCGAACTCGTCGCCCGCCCGCTGCTGGCCGCGCTGCGCCCCGAGCTGTCGGATGTGCTGCAGCCGCTGGGCGGCGAATACGCGGGCACCCGGGAACTGCTGACATCGGTGCCGTTCGCCCCCGGCTACGGCGTCGAGATCGGGCTGCTGCTCGACACCTACGACCAGCTCGGCATGCCCGCGATCGGTCAGGTGAACCTCGGCGTGCGCACCCACCGCAATCGCCCGCTCGCCGATCTCGGCGTAATGAGCCGCCAGATTCTCGGCACTGTGCTCGGCCGCAGCGGCGTGCAGGATTCCGGCGCAGCGCTCACCCAGTTCCCGCTGGTCGGTGACGCCTTCACCGCGCACAGCACCGAGGTGTCGCTGGCCGATCGCCCGCCTATGAACACGCTGCGCCCGGCTCGCGCGGCCGCCTGATCGATCGTCGGCTCGGCAAGTCCTGTCGAGTTTGCTGCTGGATCGCTAGCCTGGGTCGCAGTCCGTACCGGGTCGGCATGTTCGCAGCCAAGAGCGTGCTCAATGCCGTCATTGTGAACGCCGTGCACCACGCCATCCGCCGCCGCATTCGTGAGATCCCGCTGCGGATCGAACACCTGCTTCGAGCGTGGAGCCCGGCTCCGTAGCCGTGCAACGGCAACGGCAACGGCAACGGCGAGTGGCACATCAGCGTGAGTGCTATTCGGCGTGTGCCGCAGCTATGTGCCGCTCACCGAGTTCTGTTGTGCATTCACCGAGTTCTATCGAACGTTCGCCGACGGAGAGTTGTGTCGGGGACGTGCTCCGGGGTTGGTCTGTCCGAGGAGCTGTGCCTACCAGTGGATTACCTTTACTACGCTCGATACCTGAAGTGCTTGTGACGCAACCACAGCCAGTCCTCACGCTGTGAGCTGTGTGCCTGTTGACCGGTCTGCGGAAGATCAAGTCGGGTACGGCACCCAACGTGCCCAGCGCTGCTCGGGAAACCACTGGTAGGAGCGCCTATCGAGGAGTCTCCAGGCCTTGGCGGTCCCGAAGAGGGTTGCCATCCAGTGGATTGCCTGGGCCGTGCTGGGCGCGTCAGGCCGGCTAACCGCTTTGCTGCTTCCGCAGCTCAGGCATGAGGTCCAGCATGGTCGACTGGCTGTGATGGCGCTGTCGGGCTTTCAGGTCAACCGCATAGAAACGGTTGCTGGCGGCTGCTTGTCGACCATTCCCATGAGCTCGGCTGAACGGCGGTCAGTGGTGGATGGGGCCGGCGAGCTGGTTGAGAGGGCGTGCCGAGGTGCGCCCGCGTTCGGCGAGGATTTGGGCGGCGATGGAGATCGCTGTTTCGTCGGGCGTGCGGGCGTTGAGATCTAGGCCGAGTGGGCTTTTCAGTCGCGACAATTGGGTGTCGGTGACGCCTGCGGCGCGTAGTCGCTCGGTGCGCTCGGCATGGGTGCGGCGCGAACCCAATGCACCGACGAAGGCGATGTCGTCCATGTTCAGTGCGGCCGCGATCGCGGGCACATCGAACTTGGTGTCGTGGGTGAGGACGCAGACCACGGTGCGCCGGTCGATCCGCCCTGCCGCCCGCTGCGCCTCCAGATATCGGTGCGGCCAGTCGACGACCACTTCGTCGGCGGCGGGGAATCGCGCTGTGGTCGCGAAGGTTTCGCGGGCATCGACCACGGTGACCCGGTAGCCGAGTTGGCGACCGGTCCTGGCGAGTGCGCGCACGAAATCGTTGGCGCCCGCCAGAATCATGCGGGCCCGAACACCGAAGGTCTGCACGAAGACTCGGGGTCGCGGCGTCTGCGCCGTTTCGCGCTCCTGCGCGCCGACCACCCCGCTGCCTCCGGCGGTGAGCAGGGCCTGCGCGTCCTTATCCATGCCACGCCACGGCTCGGAATTGCCGGGCCGCAGGAGTTTCCACTCCGCGGCCGAGTCCAGCGTTGTCATAAGCGCCACTGGACTACCCGCGCCGATCTGTTGTCGCAGCGCTTCCAGCACCGAAAGGCGATCGCTGTCGACCCGTTCGACGAAGACCTCGATCTCGCCGCCGCAGGTCAACCCCACCTCGAGACCGTCGCCGTCGGCGTAACCGAATCGGTCGCTCATCGCATGCCCGGTGGCGAGCACCTGCCGCGCCGACTCGACGACGGCAGATTCGATGCAGCCGCCCGACAGCGATCCGAATACCTCACCTGCCGCGGTGACCACCATGGCGGCCCCAGGGTCGCGCGGTGCGGCGCCGGTGGCATCCACGATCCGCGCCAGTGCCACCGGCCCACGACGGGTCAGCGTGATCAACTGCTGGAGCACGGTGCGCACGGAACCAGACTAGCTACGCAACGGCTACTCGTCGCGGCGCTCGGCCGTCCTCACTCGCGGGTCGGCTCGGCGTGGTCGGCGCCGCCTTCCTCGGCCAGGCGTGCCTGCAGGTCCGCCACGGTCAAGTGAGTACGCGGGGAGCGGGTCCGCAACAGGACAGCGGTCAGCATGATGAGCAGTCCGAGCACGATGACGACAGCACCGACGATGAGCATGTTCACCGATGCCGCCGCGGGTGGCCGCTTGCTGTTATGGCACGGTGCATCCGCATCAGCCGAGCACCTCGCGGAGTTGGAAGCCGGGCGGGATGTCGTCGGTATGGAAGTAGGTCGCGAATACCTCCGCGGCGCGTTCGGCGGTGAAGACTTCGTCCGCATACACGCGCAGGAAGTCGGTCCCGTCCGGGATGCAGACGGTCGGCTCGCTGTCGCGACTGCCGGGCAGGCCGATGATGAAGTGTTGCGGTACTCCATCGACGGCTGTCCAGATCTCGATGACCAGCGCGTTCGTCGAGCCTGTGCACTGGACGGCGCTGGCGCCGCGCGCCGAGCCGACGGCCGTGGTGATGTCGGTGGCCGGAATCGGTGACGGCAGCCTGCTCATGTTCACCGAGTAGCGGTGGTAGCCGTCCAGCCTGCACAGCGGGCGGAGGAAATTGTCGACCGTCTCGTCGGGTCGGATGAACACCTTCAGCCGGTCGCTGTAAGTGACGCGGTGCGTGGCGACCGTCGGCTGTACACGGGTCGTCGGGCCGGTCGCCACGAGCTCTGTCGGGGCCGCCTCGGCCGGGGATGCGGTATGCGCTGTCATCGAACGTCGAACATTCACCAGGCCCACCTACCGACGATTAGTTATCTTTCAGCTATTGAAGCATCGGTGTAGTAATTTCCGTAACGGGACACGCCCGTGACGTGTGGCACAGGGCCTTCGAGTTCGGGCCGACAGCGGATGGTCGAGACCTGCAACCGATCCCGGCGCCGGGTCGACCTGTCGAGTCCGTGCCGGCTCGGCGGCACGACCCGCGCAGGTAGGCCGCCACGGGCCGGGCTCCGAACCGGCACATCATGTTCGACGACCACGAGCTGAATCGTGGTGTCCAGAAACGGCCTCGGCTACGACTCAGCGCCTGCTGCCGGGCAGTGTCGATCTCGGATCGTGGTCGTGCCGGTAGACGGGAGTGAGCAATTCGGCTTCCTGCGGTTCGCCGGTTGAGCGGTCGTAGCGCACCGCAACGAGCACCGAAAACAGGTGGGCGGCCGCACGTTCGTGCAGCGTGGCCAGGCGTGTGGCGAGCAGACGGATGGCGCCGAGTGAACCGGGCGGATGCAGGCCATCGATGATCAGCACGGTGCCACGACCGTCTGGGCGGGGCAGGCGCGCCAGGTAGGCGATGTCGTGCGGTTCGGGGCCGCCGGGCCGGTACACCCGCCGAGCCGCGCGATCCTCGATACCGCGGCGGGCGTCGCCTGCCCGAGCAACCGCGCGGCGCAGGCGCGGGTCGGCCGTGATCAATTGGCGCACACTGGGGGACAGCTCTGGACCGCCGAGCACGATCAGCCCGTCCCGGTTCAGATCGACGGGGCGGCCCGGGAGGAAGTGCTCGACCGCGGCAGCGAAACCGAGCTCGTGCAGCAGCTCGACAAGTCGCTGTGCCGCCGTGGGATCCGGTGCGCCGAGCACCCGGCCACTGCGAACCTCGGGGGCCAGCACGGTGATCGAGCCATGCCCGAAGAACAATCCCTCCGGCGCCGGACCCTGGGTGCTGACCTGATGAATGCGGGCGCGGGAAAGTCCCGCGGCCGCACCGATTCTGGCGAATGTCCAGCCTTCGGCATGGAGTTCCCTGATTACCGCGCGCCGAATCCGGGTGAGTTCGTTGATGGTCTGCTGGGCCGCCGCCACACCATCGGTGGCCGCTTTCAGTCGCTCGACCTTGTTTTCGATTGCGAAAACGCGCGCCACGTCATCGGCCGACATGTGCGAAGTCTAGACAGCTCGACAAGCCCCTGTGTCTAGTCTGCTTGACAGAACCTTGCCCGTTTCAATAATTCGGCGTCCCTTTTCAGGTCGCGTCGGTGTCGATCGGCGGACGTTCGTTGCGGTCCAACGGCTTTTCCAGCTTCGGCATCGGGTAATCCGGCATCCCACTCGCCGTGCCCAACAGGTCCTTCTGGTCCGGCACCGCGCTCGCCAAATTGCGCAGCAGCGAATCGTCGCCGTTGAGAAGGTGTTTGGTCACCATCGAGCGCGGCGACATCTGGCGCAACTCGTTCAGGTCGGCGAGCGGCTTGCGCAGCTCCTCGAATTCGGGCCCGAGCTCCTGCTGCAGTTGCTGCGTGGCGCCACTGGCATAGTCGCGCACCTGGCGCAGGCTACGCGTGGTCCAGCGAACCGCGCCGGGCAGTCGCTCCGGGCCGAGGATTACGAGGGCGGCGACGAGCAGGATGACCATCTCGCTCCAGCCGATGTTGCTGAACACAGATCCAGGCTACCCGGGGACCCTCGGCGCAGCTCAGTCGGATTCCAGCGTGACCGGCACGTCCACCTGCCTGCCGTCCCGGATCAACTGCACGTTCACCGTCTGGCCGATCTTGCTCGACTGCACCGCGACGACCAGCTCGTCCGGCCCGGTCACCTCGCGATCGCCGATCTTCACGATCACATCGCCCTCGACGATTCCGGCCTTCGCCGCAGGCCCGTTGGGCACGATGTCGGCGACAGCGGCGCCGCTCATCACCTCATTCGCCACCTGTTTGCTGCGGGCGCTGAGGCCGATCATCGGGTGGTGCATCTGGCCGTCACGGATGAGGGTCTGCGCGACCTCGGTGACCATGTCGACCGGAATGGCGAAGCCCAGACCGACCGAACCGCCGGTCTCGCTGCGGATCGCGGTGTTGATGCCGATGACCCGGCCCTGCAGGTCGACAAGCGCGCCACCGGAGTTGCCGGGGTTGATCGACGCGTCGGTCTGCACCGCATCGATCACGGCCTTGGTGTCGCTGCCCTCGCCGGAGAGTGCGACCGGACGGTGCAGCGCACTGACGATGCCGTAGGTAACAGTCTTGCTGAGGCCGAGCGGCGAACCGATGGCCAGCACGTCGTCACCGACCTGGACGTCTTTGGACTTGCCCAATTGCGCCACCGTGAGATTTTTCACATCGACCTTCAGCACCGCTAGGTCGGTCTTCGGGTCGCGCCCGACAATATGTGCGGGGACCCGGGTGCCGTCGGAGAAGGTTACCTGAATGGCCGCCCGATTGGACTTGTCCTGGGCCGCCATCGAGATCACGTGGTTGTTCGTCGCGATATAGCCCGCGCCGTCGATCACCACGCCGGAGCCGGTCGCGCCGTTGTCGCCGACGGTGACGCGAATCGACACCACCGACGGCAGCACCGCATTGGCGACCTTGGCGATCTGACCGTGCGGCCGCTCGGTGTCATCGGTCTGCTCCAGCGCGACCTTGCGGGAGGTCAGCGGCGCTGCGGCCTCGGCGGTGAGCCTGCCGACCAGTCCACCGAGCACGCCGACCGCCAGCGCGACCACGGCGAGCAGCGCAAGCGCCTTCGGTGCGACGCGGGAACCGAACAGCACTTCGCGGGCGGAGAGCTTCTTCGCCTGCGGTAGCGGTGCGGGTTGCGGCGTCGGCAGGGCGGGCGCGCCGAGCCGGGCGCCGGTCGCCGGATCGCGCCATGGATCGGCAGGGCCGGCGACAGGTGCGGTGGCGTCGGCCGCGTCGGGGTCACGCTGCAGGAGTTCGGTGGAGCCTTCCGGGCGTCCGAAGGCCTCGGACAGCACCGCGTCCGGCGGGCGGTTCTGCAGGTCGGGGCCCAGATGCGGTGCGGCAGAACCGGACTGCGGCGCGGTGTACTCGGCGAACGAGCCGGTCTGGCCCGAAGGGCGGCGGAAGGCACGCGCCGTGTGGGTGTCGACATGGGGGCGGTAGACCGGGCGCGGCCCGAGCACAGGCGCGTCCGACGGCCTCAGGTTCCCCCGGTTGGCCGCCGAATCCGGGGTGTCGGCCGATCCGGAGTTCGTCGATTCGGTGGTCACTCGCCAAACTCTACTTGCGCCACCAGGTTGTCCACCGGGTCGCGGTGAACGAATCTGTCAGAAAGCCGAAAACCGCCTCGGTGCGCGGGGTCCCGGTAGGGGGCCGCGAGGTTCCGTTGGACGCGCCGCCGGGCAGTTCGGCCAGCGGAATACGGGTCAAGCTGTCGTGCAGGCCGGTGGGAATCGACACCTGACCGGCCCGGCGCAGCGCGATCCTGGCCTGCTGCTGCGCGTCGACCTCCGCCGCGCATTCCGGGCAGAGAGAAAGATGCTGAGCAGCGCGCAGGTACGCGTTCATTCGCAGCTCGCCGTCGACATACGCTGCGATCGCCTCACTCGCCAGATGCTCGGTGGGCTGAAAACGCTGCGGCCTGGCTTGCGCGCGCCCGGGCTCCTCGTGCGACGGACGACCTGACGTGCTGGAGTCGCCACTCATTCGGTGCTCACCCTTCCAACCGACATCATCCAGGACATGGGTGACGTCGGCACCCGACCGATCACCCTACGTTCGTGTCAGCGGCGAACCGCTCCTCAGTTCCATTATGCGCAAGGTAGTCACGCAGTGCCTGACGGCCACGGTGGATTCGACTGCGCAC
The DNA here is from genome assembly GCF_036046055.1 of Nocardia sp. NBC_00403. NCBI lineage: Bacteria > Bacillati > Actinomycetota > Actinomycetes > Mycobacteriales > Nocardiaceae > Nocardia > Nocardia sp. NBC_00403. The sequence continues at coordinate 8,240,862 of NZ_CP107939.1, read as the reverse complement.
GGTGCCGAGTTTGACGCCGAGGGTGGCGCCGATCTCCTCGTAGGACAACCCTTCGATGTCACACAGCACCACCGCGGCACGGAACTCGGGAGCCAGCGAGTCGAGGGCGGACTGCAGGTCAGGGTCGAGCCGGGCATCGTGATAGGCCTGCTCGGGGCTCGGGCCATCAGCGGGCACCCGGTCGTAGTCCTCGGGCAGCGCCTCCATCCGGATCCGGTTGCGCCTGCGCACCATGTCCAGGAACAGGTTCGTGGTGATGCGATGCAACCAGCCCTCGAAGGTGCCCGGTTGGTAGTTCGACAGTGAACGGAACACCCGGATGAAGGTCTCCTGGGTGAGATCGTCTGCATCTTGGGCATCGCCGGACAGGCGGTAGGCCAGCCGGTATACCCGATCGGCATGTTCGCGGACCAGTTCGTCCCACGACGGCATCACCGATCTGTCACCGGTGGCATCGAACGCGGCAGTGCCGCTCAGTTCGTCTATCGACTCTGCTGCCGTCTCGAGCTCGATCGGCAGTGCTTGCTCTGGCAGGGTGGCGTATTCGCGCGCCGCATCGACCATGTGGATGGGGCTACCTCCTACTAGGGACCGCTGGCTCTGGAACTCGGCGCCGATCCGCATCTGCGGATCGTTGCTGACGGGTACAACAGACAACCGGTATGTCCTTGTTCCCGCGTCCCGCACCGGGCGGTCAGCTGGTCTTGCGTAGGCTCACTCTCCTTTGCTCCGATATGCCACGGATATGGAGACCCTGAGGGACACCTGAGAATCTGCCGGGAGCGGCACTTCTTAATCGGTTATCGCGTCGTACACCGTCGTTGTTGCCAGGTGTGCGGTACATAAGCCCGAAAGTGCGCAATTGCCCGCCGCGGTGTGGCGGCAAGATTCGACGCACGCAGTTGTGTGCTGGAAACGCGGACATACGTACTCGCGAGATAGCCTGCTTAGGTGGCATCGAACCTGGAGCGAAATCTCTCCTACGTGGAGGAATCCGTCGTGGAAGACGAGATTCTCGTCAGTGCGCGCGAACGGGCCACCGAGCTCGGTGCTTCGCCGGTCGCACCGTCGGTGGGGGCGCTGCTGAGTATGTACGCGCAATTGCTCGGCGCGCGGACGGTCGTCGAGGTGGGCACCGGCGCGGGTATCAGTGGATTGTGGCTGCTGGACGGTATGCGTGAGGACGGGACGCTGACCACCATCGATTCCGAGCCGGAACACCAGCGCGCCGCCAAGGAAGCGTTCCGGACGGCCGAGATCCTGCCCGCCCGCACCAGGCTCATCAACGGTCGTGCCCTCGATGTACTGCCTCGCCTCGCCGACGGCGCCTACGACCTGGTTTTCATCGACGCGGCCCCGCTCGAGCATCCGCAGTATGTCGCCCAGGCCGTGCGGTTGCTACGCGCAGGCGGCGCCATACTGCTACACAATGCGCTGCTGGGCGGTCGCGTTCCCGATGCCACCCACCGCGACCCCGCCACCCAGGCTGTGCGTGCCGCCACGCGGGCGATCGCCGAGGACCCCGAGCTCACCAGTGTGCTCATCCCGGTCGGTGACGGCCTGCTCTGTGCTTCACGCGGCTAGTTTCCGCGGGTTCGGCTAGCCGGCGGGGTCTGCTGCGGGTGCCCGCTGTATCGGTGGGCGAGGACGCGGGCGCGCGGCCAGTGCGCGGCGATCGCGGTGAGTTGGTCGACCTCGTCGAGTAGATCGCGGGCCGGGGGCAGGCGCAGCGCACCCACTCCGGCTGCGGAGACGCCACGTTGCTTCGCGGTGCACGCCATGGCGAGGCACACGGCAAGGTCGAAGGCCTCGCGTTCGGGACCGGGCGGCGTCCCGTCGGCCACGGCCGCCGCCAGCCGCGGCGGATTCGGCATCGCGTACTGCGCGAGGGTCCGCACACTGTCACGGACCTCGATCACCGTGCGATGCACCAGGTATCGGCTGCGGCGGGCGACCGGGGGCGCGGGTGCGTGATGGACGATCTCCGGGCACGCGGCCGTCAGATCCGACCACATCGGCAGCAGTCGTTTGCGCCTGCGCGACCAACTGTCCAGCGACAGCAATTCGACGAGCCGGGAGAGCCCGGGAATGGTCGCGATGACACAGAGCAGCAGCAACAGGATGGTGTCGTTGGTCCGTGCCGAATTGTGCACGGCGTGCGTCTGATGCCAATCGCTGGTGCTGTGGACCTGGAAGGCCGCGGACACCGTGAGCCACACCGCATCCGCGACCAGGATGAACAGCAATGCGCCGAGCATCAGGTACAGCGCGCTCTCCCGCCTGCGCAATGGCGTGCGTAATTCGGCGATGCCGAGACGCAGCACCGTGACCGTGGACCAGATCGGCACCGGCAGAACGAACAACCAGAAGGCGAGCGGAGCCCAGCCGGCCTGATCGTGCACGGGGATCCCCATGCTGCGTGCACTGGTGCCGCAGCTGAGCATGGCAATCGCGCATACCGTTGCCGTGGCATAGACGAGCCGGGGCCGGGAGGTGGTGTTGTGCAGCGCCTGCGCCAGCAGCATGGCGGTCGCCATGTTGTACATGCCCGCGATGGTGGCCAGTTGGTACAGCAATGCGCTGGCGAGAACGCCGTCGGACCAGGTCGTCAGTACATGCTGCACTACCGAAAGGCGCAGTGTGGTCGCGAGTGCGCTGAGAAAGACGATCCTGTTCAACCGACGGTCGGCGAGGGTCGAGCGGAACCAGAGCGTCCGAATGCCGAATGTCAGCCACGCATATCCGTCGACGATCGCGGGCAGCCAGTTCATCCCGGTCGTCGCGTCAGTCGCGGAAGATCGCGCGAGCAAGGAACGACGTCGACCTGGCGCCGACGGTGTCGGACAGGATCAGCGAGGCGAACAATTCCGCCTGGCTTTCGTGGGCGTCGTCGTAATCGGTTCGCGCGAGCACCCGTAGCACGCTGTCGGCATCGATATCGGGGAACAACGTCTGCAAGGTACGGCTTTTCGATTGCGGTGAGACCAAGCCCGCGTGGTCGAGCAGCAGGTGAGCGATCTCGTGCAGCACGATGTGGTCGGCGTGATAGCCCGAGCTCGTCGCGTCGTAGGTGACGACGATGTTGTCCGCGCGTTCGAGAACGAGCCCGCACGGAAAGCTGCCGTCGGCCAGATCCGGCTGGGGGATGAGCACGATCGGCTTTCCCACTCGCTCGCAGACGTGTTCGATGAACGTCTCCAGTCGCCACGGGCGCGGTACCTGTAATGATGCGGCCAAGCGGTGCACCTGCTCACCCGCGTGATCGCGCCTGGCCCGCCTGATCATGCCCCCAATCCTCGGGCCTTCTGTGGCGGATGTCCAGCGGCGTCGCAATGAGATTCGGCCGTCTGCGTCGTTCGTGCATCACCGCGCCGAAAGGTCCGGATGTTCGGCTGGGCCGTTCGTATCCTGAATAGGTCGGGTAGTGGGGAACGGCCCCCGAGGGGCCCGTCGCCATTGCCTGGGTGTCATTCATGAGGCGGGAGGGGTACGAATGCGCCACCACAGGTCGGCCTCGGATATCGGGGAGGCAGCCGCGGCGCAGGTCGCCGAGTCGCTCGGATTCGAGCGCGTCGAGGCCACCGGTCACCGTGAGCATCAACGGCGAGCGGTGCTGGATTACGTCAGCGGCGACGTACATTCGGACTCCGTCGAGAAGCTGTGGGGCACACCGCTCGACGACGAGGTGGTCGCCGTGGTCCGCGCGGTCTCTGTGCACGCCCTGTGGGTCGGACTGCTCAGCGCCGGCCTGGGCGCGTCGGCGGCTGCGGCGGCGCTGGTTCGACTGACCGAGGTAGCCGAGCGCGGCATGATCACCGGCGAGTCCCGGGATGCGGACCGAGTCGGCTAGACCCACACGCCCTTGCCCACGGTGACGACGCCGCCGTGGCTCACCGCGAAGCGTTCGCGGTCGCGATCCAGATCGACGCCGATGATTTCGCCCTCGCCGACCACCACGTTCTTGTCCAGGATGGCGCGGCGCACAACCGCGCCGCGACCGACGCGTACACCGGGCATCAGGACGCTGCCCTCGATGGTTGCGCCGTCATCGATCATCACATTGGAGCTGAGCACCGAGTTGCGGACAGTGGCGGCCGAGAGAATGCAGCCGGAGCCGATGATGCACTCCTGTGCCAGACCGCCTTGCGCGAACTTCGCGGGCGGCAGGTTCTCGGCGGCACCGCGGATCGGCCAGTGCTTGTTGTAGAGGTTGAACACCGGATGCACCGAAACCAGATCCATATGCGCCTCGTAGAAGGCATCAATGGTGCCGACATCGCGCCAGTAGCCACGGTCGCGGTCGGTGGCGCCGGGGACATCGTTGTCCGCGAAGTCGTAGACGGCGGCCTCGCTCGCTGCGACCAGCGAGGGAATGATGTCGCCGCCCATATCGTGGTCGGAGTCGGAGTTATCGGCGTCCGCGCGGATCGAATCCACCAGCACCTTGGTGGTGAACACATAATTGCCCATGGAGGCGAAGGTCATGTTCGGGTCGTCGGGGGTGCCGGGCGGATGCGCGGGCTTCTCCAGGAACTGGGTGATCCGGCCGGACTCGTCGGAGTCGATGCAGCCGAACGCGCTTGCCTCGCTGCGCGGCACCCGGATGCCGGCCACGGTGACGCCCGCGCCGGAATCGATATGTGCGGCAAGCATTTGCTCCGGGTCCATCCGGTACACGTGGTCGGCGCCGAACACCACGATGTAGTCGGGGTCCTCGTCGTAGATCAGGTTCAGCGACTGCATGATCGCGTCGGCGCTGCCGGTGTACCAGCGTGGACCGAGGCGCTGCTGAGCCGGGACCGGGGTGATGTATTCGCCACCGAAGCCCGATAGTCGCCAGGTCTGCGAGATATGCCGGTCCAGCGAGTGCGACTTGTACTGCGTGAGCACACACAGTCGCAGAAAACCCGCATTGACCAGGTTGCTGAGGACGAAGTCGATGAGTCGGTAGGCGCCCCCGAAAGGAACGGCAGGCTTTGCCCGGTCCGCGGTGAGTGGAAACAGGCGCTTGCCCTCGCCACCGGCGAGCACGATCCCGAGTACGTGCGGCTGGCTCCTCACACCTGCCAAACTACCGCGCCGGGCGGGCGAGAGTGGCCCCCTGCGACCCGAGCGTCTAGTTTGAACCGGTGAGTTTCGGCACGGAGGGCGCGCGCTCGGCGGCAGGATCCGGGCAGGAGCGAACCGACCACGGCCTTGCGCAGGACCGGCTTCGGGTCGCGATGTTGACGCGCGAGTACCCGCCGGAGGTGTACGGCGGTGCGGGCGTGCACGTCACTCAGTTGGCCGCACAATTGCGGCAGTTGTGCGAGGTGACCGTGCACTGCATGGGTGTGCCGCGCACCGAAGCGGTGGTGCACCAACCGGATCCGATGCTCTACGCCGCCAATGCCGCATTGCAGATGATGTCGGCCCAGCTGCGGATGGCCGACGCCGCAGGGCAGGTGGACGTGGTGCATTCGCACACCTGGTACACCGGGCTCGCCGGGCATCTCGCCGCCACGCTGTACGGGATTCCGCACGTGGTGACCGCTCATTCGCTGGAGCCGCGTAGGCCGTGGAAGGCCGAACAGCTCGGCGGCGGCTACCGGCTCTCGTCGTGGTCGGAACGCAATGCGGTCGAACATGCCGACGCCATCATCGCGGTGAGCGAGGGCATGCGCCACGACGTGCTCGACGCCTATCCGGCGATCGACCCGGACCGGGTTCATGTGGTGCACAACGGCATCGACGCCGCGGTCTGGCATCCCGGACCGCCCGCGACCGGTTCCCCGTCGATCCTGACCGAGCTGGGGGTGCGTACCGACCGGCCGATCGCGGCCTTTGTCGGCCGGATCACCCGGCAGAAGGGCGTCGGTCATCTGCTCGCGGCGGCACGGGATTTCGATCCGGAAATCCAGCTGGTGTTATGTGCGGGCGCAGCCGACACCAGGGAGCTGGAAGCAGAGGTGTCCGCGGCCGTCGCCGAGTTGCAGCACAACCGCGGCAATGTGTTCTGGGTGCGCGAGATGCTGCCCACCGAGCAGATCCGGCAGATACTCGCGGCCGCGACGGTCTTCGTCTGTCCTTCGGTGTACGAGCCGCTCGGCATCGTGAACCTGGAGGCGATGGCATGCGCGACGGCGGTGGTCGCCTCCAACGTCGGCGGCATCCCCGAGGTCGTCGCCGACGGTGCGACCGGACGCTTGGTGCACTATGACCCCAGCACCACGCCGGATTACGAGCGGGCATTGGCAGCGACAGTGAACGAGGTCGCGGGCGATCCGGTTCTCGCCGCGGAATTCGGGGCTGCCGGCCGCGCGCGGGCGATCGCCGAATTCGACTGGCTCCAGATCGCCGCCTACACGGTCGAGGTCTACGAACAGGTCCGTAAATCGTGAGGCACGGCTAGCCGAGCGGTTTGCGGTAGCTGGACACCAGAACGGACGCGGTGACCTCAACGGTCTCGGGCATGGCAGCGATGCGCGGGTCGTCGGCGTGGTCGGCATGGTGACCGGACGGGCCCATCGCGACCACATCGGCCACGTCGGCCCGATCGAGTTTCATCGAGTACTCGACGAGCGTGCGGTCGATGGCATCGAAATGGCCGGACATGGCCGCGCCGAGCCTACGATCCTTGTCCGGGTCCACCGTCAGCATGCCGAGCGGCTGGATCAACTCGGCCAGATGGCGTTCGGTGGGGGTGGCGACAATAAAACTGCCGTCCACGCCGAGCACTCGGGCGACCTCACCGGGATTGCGTGGCGCGAATACCGAGAGCACCCGGCTCAGCGCGCCGTCCCGGATCGGCAGTCCGCGCCAGGCGTCGGCGAGCACCGACGCGGCGCGCGGATGCGCACGAGCGTTGCGCCGAGCCGCGGGCTTGGCCACGTCCAGCGCGACCCCGCGGGCGTCCGGCGCGCCGTCGAGCACACCGGCAAGGTAATAGCCGGTGCCTGCGCCGACCTCCAGCACTGTGCCGGACGTCGAACCGATCGCCGCGGCGACCGCAACGGCGATCGGCGCGAAATGTCCCTTACCTTGAAATGCGGCACGCGCGTCGAGCATCGCCGCGGTATCACCGGTCATCTTGGTCGACGCGCCGGTCAACAGACTGACGTAACCCTGCCGGGCTATGTCGAAGCTGTGCCCGGCTCCGCAGCGCAGCACTCGATCCTGCGGCTCGAATCCGAGACCGCATTCGGGGCAGGCCAATAGACCGGCCACATCAGCAAGCGCCGAGCGACTAGCTGGTGACACTCTTCAATTCGTCACCAAGCGCTGCTGCCTCATCCGGCGTGAGCTCTACGACCAAACGCCCGCCACCCTCGAGTGGAACCCGCATGACGATTCCACGCCCTTCCTTGGTTGCCTCGAGGGGACCGTCCCCGGTGCGGGGCTTCATGGCCGCCATCCTCTGCTCCCTCCAGATCTGCGCGGTATGCTGCGCACTTTCTTGGAACTCCAGTTGTCACCAACCAGTGAGCTCGCCGGCATTTGGCGAGCTACACCGGTCCTATTCTTCCCTATCGCTGTTGTGGACGGATACCTGAGTTCGAAATGTGACCGCTCGACCTGTGTTGGACAGGTCACCATCGACCCAGCAATCGGCCAGGTGATCGTCGACCATTCCGGTCGCCTGCATCAGTGCGTAGGCGGTTGTCGGGCCGACGAAACGGAACCCACGTCGCTTCAATTCTTTTGCCAGAGCTACGGATTCGGTGGTGATCGCGGGCACATCGGCGACCTGCCGCGGGCGCGGGCGCGGCGGCGGTGCGAACGACCAGATCAACTCGTCGAGACCGATATCGAGGTCGAGGGCCACGCGCGCGTTGGCGATGGCGGCGACGATCTTGGACCGGTTGCGCACGATGCCGGCGTCGGCGAGCAACCGCGCCACATCGTCATCGCCGAACGCGGCGACCTTACTGATCTCGAACCCGGCGAATGCGGTCCGGAAGGCGGGTCGTTTGCGCAGGATGGTGATCCACGAGAGCCCCGATTGGAACGCTTCGAGGCAGACCCGTTCGAACATCGCGTCCGCGCCGTGCAGCGGCCTGCCCCATTCGTGATCGTGGTAGTCACGGTAGAGCTGGGAGGCCTCCGACCACGGGCAGCGGATCAGGCCGTCGCCTGCCGTATCGCCACCGGCACTCACTTCGACTCCGGCGTGACCGAAACCTGCCGCGGGAGGCTGCGCGCCTCCGCAAGCTGTATCTGCAACTCATCGATCCTGGCGGCCAGCCTGGTCAACGCCCAGTCCACCTCACCGGCCTTGTAGCCGCGCACCACCTGCTGAAAGCGCAACGCCCGCACGTCCGCTCCGGAGATCCCCTCCACCGGAAGCACGGTCGCCGTCGTCCCCTCCGGCAACGGTCCGAGCTCCTCCGACCGTCCGAACACCGCACTGGCGACAAGAAATAGCACCGCGGCGACCAAGCCGACGATCAGCACATACAACAGCAGCGTGAGCATGCCACCGAGCTTATTGGCACCCCCCGACAGCGGTCACATCTCGTCCCGCGGAAATCAGTCGTCGAGATCAGGCGAGGTCTACGAACCACCATTTGACTACGCTCGGCGCAGGGGCTGCGCGATTGCATCGACAGTGTGTCCGTGGTCCGGGGGTGGTGGTACCAGCGTGAGCCGCGTACGAACCCGAGTAACGATCAGCTCGGACTCACGGTCCGAGTTACATCCGTTCGCCCGGCAAGCAGGGAACTACAGGTGCCGGGTGGTGTCGATGCCGAGGGACATGCCCGCAAGGCCGCGGCGGCGGACGGCGAGCTTGTCGGCGACGTCGAGCAGCGCCTTGCCTGCCGCGCTCTCCGGAGCGCTGAGCACGATGGGGATGCCTTCGTCGCCCGCTTCCCGCACCGCCTGTTCGATCGGGATCTGACCGAGCAGTGGGACATCGGCGCCGACGGCGCGGGTGAGCCGTTCGGAAACGATCTGGCCGCCGCCGGAGCCGTAGAGCTCCATCCGGCTGCCGTCGGGCAGGTCGAGCCAGGACATGTTTTCGATGACGCCCGCGATGCGCTGCCGGGTCTGCAGTGCGATGGCGCCCGCGCGCTCGGCGACCTCCGCGGCGGCGATCTGCGGGGTGGTGACGACCAGGATCTCGGCGCCGGGAATGAGCTGGGCGATGGAGATGGCGATATCGCCGGTGCCGGGCGGCAGGTCGAGCAGCAGCACGTCCAGGTCGCCCCAGAAAACATCGGCGAGGAACTGTTGCAGCGCGCGGTGCAGCATCGGGCCGCGCCACACCACAGGCGTATTGCCCTGGGTGAATTGTGCGATCGAGATCATCTTCACGCCGTGGGCCTGCGGCGGCATGATCATTCGCTCGACCTGGGTCGGGCGGGCGTCGGTGCCGAGCATGCGTGGGATGGAGTGGCCGTAGATGTCCGCGTCCAGCACGCCGACCGAGAGGCCGCGCGCGGCCATGGCGGCCGCGAGATTGACGGTGACACTGGACTTTCCGACGCCGCCCTTGCCGGAGGCGACCGCGTACACGCGGGTGAGCGAGCCGGGCTGGGCGAACGGGATCACCGGATCGGCCGAATCGCCGCGCAGCTGCTTGCGCAGGTTGGTGCGCTGCTCGTCGTTCATCACATCGAGCTCGACCGTGATGGCGCCGACGCCGGCGACGTCGGCCACCGCCTTGGTGACCCGCTGCGTGATCTCGGTGCGCAGCGGGCAGCCCGCGGTCGTCAAGAAGATCTCGATGTGGACATTGCTGTCCACGCCGATCGCAATGCTCTTCACCATGCCGAGTTCGGTGATCGGCTTGCGGATCTCCGGGTCGTCGACCTTCGCGAGGGCTCCCCGCACATCCGCTTCCGTTACCACTGACATGGCAGTAATTTTACGTTGCGTCAGATCCGCGGCAGCTGTCCGGGCTGTGGTGCGACGCCGCTGCTGTAGGAAGTCGCCCACGCCATGACGTTGGCGACGTAGGCCATCGAGTTGTTGTAGCGCAGGATCGCCCGGGACTGCTGGGCGAGATCGTGCATGTTCAATCCGCCGTCGCAGAGGTACTTTCCTGTGGTCAGCGCCGCGTCGAAGAGGTTCTGCGGGTCGGCGATGCCGTCACCGTTGCCGTCGGCGGCGTAATGCTTCCACGTCTCCGGCAGAAACTGCATCGGCCCGATGGCGCGGTCGTAGCCGGCCAGACCGTCCAGGGTGCCGCCGTCGGAATCGTGGATGACATTGTTGCCCGACAGGCTGCCGTCGAGCACCGGTCCGTAGACGGGTGTCAACGGGTTGCCGTCCGCATCGGCCTTGCCGCCGAAGGCATGGGTGGATTCGACGCGGCCGATTCCGGCGAGCAGGTACCAGGGCATCCCGCAGGCGGGATTCTCGGCGGCGAGGGTGTGTTCGGCGGATTGATACGCGGCGATCGCGACGCCGGGGATACCCAGCGGACCAGGTGTCATGGCGGCGGGTTGTCTACCATCCGGCAGCGCAACGGTTTTCACGACGGGAGGCGTAGCATGCGCCTGCCTGGCCATGGTGTGAGCGACGAAGTCGGCCGTCGCTGGTGGTTCGGCGACGGCCGCGGATCTGGGAACCTGGTCGTCTTGTTCGTCCCCCGGCAGGTGTTCCAAGACCGACGCCACGGTCTCATTGGCAATGCCCACATTGGACGCGGCAGCCACTGCCGCGAGCCCAGCGGGAACCAATCCTGTCAATGCGATAACAGAGCTGCGTCTTACGTTGGCAGCCGGTGGTTTTCGGTGACGCCCCACTGTGCGGTGACCCTCCAATTGACTCGATGACGAGCCCTTCGTGATGGACGAAGTTGAGGGTACCGCATTCGAGATCTTTTTGTTACTACTTCGTGATCTGCTTCGGGGTTTGGTCTCAGCCCTGTGGCAGCAGCGGGATCACGATGCCGAACGGCAACGTGATGCCCGGCTGTGGAGTTGTCGTCGGGGCGACGGCCGGGGCGGGTTCGGCAGGGCCCGACTCCGGTGTATTGGTGACCTCCGGCTCCTCGGTCGGCTGGACCTGCTGTGTTTCGCCAGGCGATTGCGCGGGCGCCTGCTCGTTCGGAGCGGATTGCGCGGGCGCCTGTTCGTTCGGAGCGGCGCCCGGCTGTGTGCACGAGGCGGGTAGCTGTGGCGGCTTCGGGTGCTCGGGGTCGACCGGTTCGCCCGCAGCGTTCGGTTCGCCCGCCGTGCCGTAGGTCTGTCCTGGTGTGACCGGGGCAGGCGCCGGTTGGCCGGGGATCGGAATCTGGATCGGGATCGGGATCGGGAACTGGATCGACATCGGGATCGGCGCCGCGACCACCGGCGGGTCGCACGGATTCACGGGCTTGGGCGGTGCTGGGCAGAAGATGCCGCACGGGATCGGCGGCAGCCCCGGGATGGTGATCATCACCTGGGCCGGCGCCGCCGGGGTGACGGTGGTCGACGCGGTCGGCGGGTGCTCGGCAGCCGTGGACGGCGCGACCGAATTGGCGGCCAGCATGTCCGGTCCCGCCTGGATCGGCGCGGTGCCCGGCGGAATCAAACCGGGGGAGATACTCACCTGGCTCGGTGTGCCACCGGTGCGGTAGGCCGCCGACCAGCTCAGCACATTGGCCGCGTAGGCCATCGAGTTGTTGTAGCGCAGCACCGAGCGCAGTTCCTGCGCCGGATCGCGCAGGTTCAAGCCGCCGGAGCAGAGATATTTGCCCGCGGCGAGTGCGGCGTCGAAAACGTTGTGTGGGTCGGCGACTCCGTCACCGTTGCCGTCGGCGGCGTACAGCCTCCAGGTGCCGGGTAGGAACTGCATCGGGCCGATGGCGCGCACCGCGCTGCCGTCGGCGGCCCTGATCACCTCGTTGCCGGGCAGAGTCCCGTCGAGCGCGGGCCCGAAAATGGGGGTGACAGTAGTGCCCGCGGCGTCGGTGCGCCCACTGCTCGCGTGCGCCGATTCGATCCGGCCGATGCCTGCGAGCAGGCTCCAGGACAGACCGCACCCGGGCATCGAGGATTCCAGGGCCAGTTCGGCATTGCGGTAGGCCGCGAGCACCATTTCCGGAATTCCGAGAGCGCCGCCCGTCCTGGGCAGCGCGATATCGTGCAGCGGAACGGAGCCCGCGAACATCGGCAATCCATCGGCGGACGGAGTCATTGCTCGAAGTTTGCGTGGTGCATCCGGAGTGACCGGAAGCAGGCCGACTGTCCTGGACAATGGCGCATCGGCGGCTATGCCCGCCGCGCCGCTGCCCACCACGGGACCTCTGGACGCCGCGAGCAAAGCCTCCGGCGCCTTGGGCGGCGTGGTCGATTGGGTGGTGTGTGTTGCCGATCCAGCAGAGACAAGACCCGCGACCACGAGGGCCGACACGGTTATCGGAGCAGATATTCGCATTCGGCCACACCAATCCTCTACGTCGTGAGAGCATGCTTGTCCGGTGGGGCGCGGCCCAGGCGAAGGCCCGACTCGCGCATCCCCTGCCCGTCCGCTCGGGACAACGTGCTCCAGGTTACCCACCAGTCAGGTGAGTTGTTGAGCATTTCCGGTCAATCATGAGTTAGTGGCGGCCATTCCGGGCCCTGCGTCGGCTTTCGCCCGGAGCTTTTCTTGCGATTCGCCTTTGCGGGTTTTTCAGCCTGCGTGACTCGATCCGAAGACCCCGCAGCGGCTTCGATGCGATCGAGCACTTCACGCATTTCGTCCAACTCCCGACGCAGATAGTCGCGGGTGGCCACTTCACCGACCGCGATGCGCAATGCCGCGAGTTCGCGGGCGAGGAATTCGGTGTCGGCTTTGGTCTGTGCGGCGCGAGTTCGGTCCTCCTCCAACGACACTCGGTCGCGGTTGTCCTGCCGGTTCTGGGCAAGCAGGATCAGCGGCGCCGCGTAGGCGGCCTGGGTGGAGAACGCCAGATTGAGCAGGATGAACGGATACGGGTCCCAGCGCAGCGCGATCACGAACACGTTCAACGCAATCCAGACGATCACGAGGATGGTCTGGATCGCCAGGTATCGCCCGGTGCCGAGGAATCGGGCGACCCGCTCGCTACTGCGCGCCAATGCCTCGGCGTCCCAATCGATGCGGAACCTGGATTCGACCGGCGTTTCGAGGCGTTGGCGCGCCGAACTCGGCCCGGCCCGGCCGCTCGTGGATTTGTCACTCATGTCCGGGTACTCCCACGTGCGATTCTTCCTGGTCGCGCCAGTCTTCCGGCAGCAGGTGATCGAGGACATCGTCGACGCTCACCGCGCCGAGCAGATGATTCTGGGCGTCCACCACCGGCCCACAGACCAGGTTGTAGGTGGCGAAATAGCGCGTCACCGCACCGAGCGGGACATCGGGCCGCAGCGGGGCGAGGTCGGTGTCCAGGATGCCGCCGACCAGATGCGCGGGCGGTTCGCGCAGCAGTTGCTGAATGTGCACACAACCCAGGTAGCGGCCCGTCGGGGTGGCTGTCGGCGGGCGGACCACGAACACCATCGAGGCGAGTGCGGGCGTCAGGTCCGGATTGCGGACCCGGGCAAGCGCTTCGGCGACCGTAGTCGCCGGTGTCAGGATGATCGGCTTCGGTGTCATCAGACCGCCAGCGGTGTCGGGGGAGTGCTCCAGCAACCTACGCACCGGCTCGGACTCCTCCGGATCCATCAGCGCGAGCAGCGATTCGCGCTCCCCGGTGGACAGCTCGCCGAGCAGGTCGGCGGCGTCGTCGGGGTCCATGGCCTCCAGCACGTCGGCGGCCCTGCGCACCTCCAGGTGTCCGAGCAGTTCGACCTGGTCGTCGTCGGGCATTTCCTGCACGACGTCGGCGAGCCGTTCGTCGTCGAGTGCCTCGGCGACCTCGATGCGCCGCTTCTCCGGAAGTTCCCGAAGCAAGTGTGCGACGTCGGCGGGTCGCATGCCCTCGAACTGGGCAAGCAATTGGGTGACGTCCTGGCCCGGCCTGCCGACCTCGTAGGGGGTCAGGCCGCTGACCTGCGTCCAATCCACCACGTGCACGGTGCGGCGGCGGCCGATACGCCGGTGCCCGCGCACCGCAACCCTGGTCACCACCCAGTCCCGTGTCCTGGTCTGCTCGATCCCGAGATCGGCGACGAAGACGTCGACCTCGGCGAGGTCGGGCAGACCAGGATCGTGCACGCGCACCGTGGAATCCACGATCTGGGCGATCGCGAGCAGTTCGCCGGGTCGCTGCGCGAATCGGCGCAGGCTGACCGTGCCGGTATTGAGCGTCACCACACCGGGCTCGATCGCGGTGACCCGCAGCATCGGCACGAAAATCCGCCGCCGGGTCGGCAATTCGACGACGAGGCCATGGATGCGCGGCTGTTGGCCGTCGTACCGGATGGCCACGACGACGTCGCGGATGCGGCCGATAGACTCGCCGTCCGGGCCGAGCACCACCAGGCCGGCCAGCCTGGCGACGTACACCCTGGTTGCTGCCATGGCTGCCAGGCTAGATGTTCGCGGGCGGGTGTACCCGCCACGCCACGATCGACGGGAGTGATCATGAAGCCGCGCCGTTCGGTGCTCGCCTGTCCGGGCAGTAACCCGAAAATGATCGAGAAGGCCAAGGGTCTGCCCGTGGACGAGGTGTTTCTCGATCTCGAGGACGCGGTCGCGCCGGTGGCCAAGGCCGCCGCCCGCGCGAATATCGTGGCGGCGCTGAACGAACCGGGCTGGGGTGCGCAGCTGCGGGTGGTGCGAGTCAACGACTGGACCACCGAATGGACCTACGCCGACGTCATTACCGTCGTCGAGGGGGCAGGCGCGGCGCTGGATGCGATCCTGCTGCCGAAGGTCACCGACGCCGGTCAGGTCAGGGCCCTCGATCTGCTGCTCACCCAGCTGGAGAAGGCCAGCGGACTCGAGGTCGGCCGCATCGGCATCGAACCGCAGATCGAAAATGCGTTGGGGCTGCGCAATATCGACGAGATCGCCACCGCGAGCGAGCGAGTGCAGACGCTGGTCTTCGGCCCCGCCGATTTCATGGCGAGCATCAACATGCGCACCCTGGTGGTCGGCGAACAGCCGGAGGGTTACGACACCGGTGACGCCTACCACCACATCCTGATGACCATCCTGCTCGCGGCCCGCGCGCACGGTCTGCAGGCGATCGATGGCCCGTACCTGCAGATCCGCGACGTCGATGGGTTCCGAAGGGCAGCGGCACGCACCGCGGCGCTCGGCTTCGACGGCAAATGGGTGCTGCATCCCGGTCAAATCGACGCCGCCAACGAGATTTTCAGCCCGCGTCAGACCGATTACGACCGCGCCGAGCAGATTTTGGACGCCTACGCCTTCCATACCTCCGCGGCGGGCGGAGCGCGTGGGGCGGTCATGCTCGGTGACGAGATGATCGATGAGGCGAGCGCGAAAATGGCGCAGGTGATCGCCGACAAGGGCCGGGCCGCGGGAATGCAGCGTTCGTCTCAATGACGGGCAGCGGGGCGTTTCACACCACCGAACGATCAGTCGGAATAGCACAATAGAGGTATGACGAATCCCATGGGGAACGCGAATCGCGCCCGGCAGGGTCTGCCGACGCCGCCGACCGGCTGGCCGGTGGGCTCGTATCCGACCTATGCCGAGGCGCAGAAGGCGGTCGATTTTCTGGCCGACGGGCAGTTCCCGGTACAGGACGTGACCATCGTCGGCGTCGATCTCATGCAGGTCGAGCGGGTCCTATATCGACTGACCTGGGGCAAGGTCATCGGGGGCGGCGTCGTGTCCGGCGCGTGGCTCGGGCTGTTCCTCGGTCTGCTGCTGAGCCTGTTCACCACCAGCGGCGCGCTCGGCCCGCTGATCGTCGGTCTGGTCGGCGGCATCATCTTCGGTGTCATCTCGACCTCGATCCCGTACGCGGCGACCAGGGGCCAGCGCGATTTCGCCTCCACCATGCAGTTGGTGGCCGGCCGCTACGACGTGCTGTGCGACCCCAAGTCGGCCGAGCAGGCGCGCGACATGCTGGCGCGGCTGGCGATCTGATCGCATGGAGGTAGTGGATAAGGTCCGCACCGAGGTGCTGGACCATTTCGGTGTGGACACCGCGGGTGTGGATTCCGCGTCGGTGACGTTCCTCGGCTTGGAGCCCATCGAAATACTGCGGATTCCCGGCGATGATCTGGTGCATTACGTGACGTTGGGCGGATCGCGCCATCCGATGGGTGATCCGACCGACCTGCTCGCGGATCCGGTGCGCGGGCCGCGGGCCGAGCTGGTGCTCGCCTTGCGCGCCGGGTCGGGGACGAGTGCGGGCCTGGCCAAGACGCTCGGTGTGCTCGCCGCGACGCCCGTTGTGGAAGGTGTTGTGCTGCAGGCGGATGCGCTGCTCGACCTGGGTGAGCCGATGTGGCGGGATGCGCCGTTCACCGCGGTTCTGTTGGGCGAGAGCGACATTCCCGCGGTGGTGTTGCCCGAGCCCGCCGAGCCGGTCAGGTATCTGACGGTCGTTCCGGTGACCGCGACCGAGGCGGCGTGGGTGCGGGTGCGTGGTGCACAGGCGTTGCGCGATGCGTGGACCGAAGCGGGGATCGATGTGCACGATCCCGCGCGCGGTGCCGCATCGCTGTAGGTGGACGGCGGGCGCTGGTGCGGATAAACGCGGGGCGGGTCAGAGCCAGTTGTTGCGGCGGAAAGTGACGAACAGGCCGGTGCAGATGGTGGCGATGACGACGAGAACGACGGGGTACCCCCAGACCTGCCGCAGCTCTGGCATGGTGTCGAAGTTCATTCCGTAGATTCCGGCGATCATCGTCGGCACCGCGGCGATGGCGACCCAGGACGATATCTTGCGCATATCGGTGTTCTGCTGCACGCCTATCTTGGCCAGCGCGGCGCTGATCAGTTCGCTCAACGACTCGTCGAAGTCGGTGATGCGTTCGGCGACGGTGGTGTGATGGTCGGCGACGTCGCGCAGGTAGCGCCGAATTTCCTTGGGGAGCGGTAGATCCGGCTTGTGGCCGAGCAGTTGGAGCGGGATCTGTAGCGGATTGACCGCGCGCCGCAGCTCTACCACCTCGCGCTTGAGCTGGTAGATCGATTCGATCGTGACCTGGGTGCGCGGTGTGAAGACCTCCTCCTCCATCTCGTCGATATCGTTCTCGACGGCATGGGCCACCTCGATGTAGGAATCCACAACATGGTCCGCGACCGCGTGCAGCACCGCGCCGGGGCCGAACATGAGCTGTTCGGGATGGCCCTCCAGTTCCTTTCGGACGCCGGCGAGTCCGGTGTGCTCGCCGTGTCGGACGGTCACCGCGAAATTGGGTCCGGTGAAGACCATGATGTCGCCGGTCTCGACGATCTCACTGATGCTGTGCAGTTCGTGCTCGACATAGCTGACGGTGCGCAGCACGAGGAACAGGGTGTCGTCGTAGCGTTCCAATTTCGGTCGTTGATGTGCTTTGACCGCGTCTTCGACGGCCAACGGGTGCAAGTCGAAGGTCTTGGCGATATCAGCCATCTGATACTCGTCCGGTTCGTGCAGCCCGACCCACACGAACCCATTGCCGCGATTGCGGACCTCGGCCATCGCATCGGCATGGCTGAACCGGCCGGGCAGCCGCTTGCCGTCGAGGTAGATCGCGCAGTCGACCACCGCACGTGCGGTGGGAACGGGAATACGGGGCAGCGGTGTACGCGCTCGACCCTGGCCGCGGAAGGACGGCAGCGGCGGAATGGATGGCACCGGTCGATGCTACGTCGCGTGCGGGGCCGCGACGAGCGCACTGTAAGACTGGAAGGCGTGCGCATCGACCTGCATACCCACTCGACCGCGTCCGACGGTACCGACAGCCCTGCCGAACTTGTTCGGAACGCCGCTGCCGCAGGCCTGGACGTCGTCGCGATCACCGACCACGACACCACCGCGGGGTGGTCCGAAGCGGTGGACGCGCTGCCGAAGGGCATGACGCTGGTGCGCGGCATGGAGATGTCGTGCATCGGTCTGGGTGAGGACGGCTGGCCCGTTCCTGTGCATCTGCTCGCGTACCTCTTCGACCCGGCCGATCGGTGTTTCGCCGACGAGCGGGAGCGGCTGCGTGCCGAACGTGTCGATCGGCTGCGCGCGATGGCCGAGCGCATGCGGGCCGACGGCCTACCCATCGATCCCGACGCGGTGCTGGCCTCGGCCGGACCGTCGGCCGGACGGCCGCATCTGGCACGGGCGCTGGTCGAGGCGGGTGTGGTGCCGAGCGTCGACGCGGCCTTCATCGAATTGCTGGCGCCACACGGGCCGTATTACGCGGAAAAGGCCGACACGCCGTTGCGTCGCGCGGTCGAAATGATTGCCACCGCCGGTGGCGTGAGCGTGCTCGCGCATACAAGGGCGCGCAAGCGCGGACGGCTATTGGCGCTGGACGATATTCGAGAACTCGCCACGCTCGGTCTCGGCGGGCTCGAGATCGACCATCCCGACCATTCCGCGGCCGACCGTGCGCTGCTCGGTGGGCTGGCCGCCGAACTCGGTCTGCTCACCACCGGCTCGTCGGACTACCACGGCGCGAACAAAACCATCCGGCTCGGTGAATTCACCACCGACCCAGCACAATTCGAGGAACTTGCGGGCAAAGCCACGGGAGTGCCGGTGATCGCCTCGTGAGACTGGTGCGCGGGCTGAGCGGTGTGGTGGCCGCCGGGACGTTTGTGCTCACGCTCGTTGTCATCGGCACTGCGATCATTGCTGCCAGGCGGGAGTTTCCCGGTCCGGGCGGTGTATCGGTGACCTGGCATCTGACCGCGTCCGTGACTGCCATTGCGGCACAGATTTTTTCGGACAGGCATCGGGGTTTTGCCGCTTTTTCCGGATCGATGGTTGTTTTTCTGGCTGCCGGATTATTGCTGTGGTCACAGTGGTGGAGCTGAATTTCCGGGAATGGTTGCGGCCGGGTGAATTGTGGTCGAACATTTCTCTTTGTGGGTGAAATCGAGACGGACGTACTGGTTCTGGGCGGCGGCCCCGCCGGCGCCTGGGCCGCCGTCTCGGCCGCAGCAACGGGAGCCCGCACCGTGCTCGTCGACAAGGGACGCTGCGGCACCAGCGGTCCTACCGCCTTCGGGACGACCTCGCTGTGGAATATCCCGCCGGGACCGGCCAGGGACGAGGCGGTGCGGCACGCCTACGCGCATGGTGGTTACCTCGGCGACCCGGACTGGATGCATCGGGTGCTCGAGGAGACCCATCTGCGTGTCGAGCAGTTGGTGCAATGGGGGTATCGGTTTCCCGGCGAGGGCCGCAATGCCGGTGACCGTGGACTGATACCCGGCGAGCCGCGCGGCGGCGCGCCGGCGGAAAGACGAACCTCGCTGCGGGTGTGCCTGGACGGCGCGAGCTACCTGCGCCGGATGCGCCGCAGCCTGCTCGACGCCGGTGTCCGCATTCTCGATCACCATCCCGCGCTGCAACTGCTCGTCGATCGCGACGGTGTGGTATCCGGAGCCATCGGCGTCCAGCAGCACAATAGGTTTCGCAGTTGGACGGTCCGTGCGAGCGCGGTGGTGGTGGCCACCGGCGGCTGCGCCTTCCTGTCCGGCGGCGCGGGCACCGACGTCGACACCGGCGACGGACTGTTGTTGGCCGCCGAGGTGGGCGCGCAATTGTCCGGCATGGAGTTCTCGAGCGCCTACGGGCTGGAGCCGGTGCTGAACTCGGCGTTCACTTCCGGCTTCGCGCTGCACTTCGCCACGCTCTACGACGAATCCGGCGCGGCCATCACCGGTCATCGCGCTGCGGCCTTCGCGGCGATCGCCGACGGCCGCCGCGTGTACGCCGCACTCGAAGACGTGCCCTACGCCGTGCGGTGCAGGCTGTCGCAGCAAGGCGTGGTTGACAACACCAAGCGGGTCCCGTTGCGCGCGGTGCTCGAGGGCACCGTGCGGGGGACCGGCGGCCTCCGCATCGCCGGCGCCGACTGCGCGACCACGGTGGCCGGACTGTACGGCGCCGGTGACGTGACAACGCGGGAGCCGATCACCGGAGCGGTGAGCGGATTCGGTGGCCAGGGCGGCGCGTGGGCCATCGCCTCGGGTGTATGGGCAGGCGCGGGCGCTGCCTGCTTCGCGCGCGCCAGAGGCAGGGTTGGCCAGGCCCACGCGGTGCCAGGGGCCGGGCTCAACCCGGAGGCGCGGATCGACCCGCGCGCGGTCGTCGGACTGGTGCAGGAACACACGCTGCCGCTGCGGCGCAGCTACTGGCGTAGCGCAGGCAGCCTGCGCGACAGCATCGGCGAACTCGACGGCATGTGGCCGGGCGCGGAATTCGGCCTCGGCGGCGTCGGTGCGGATCGACTGCGGGCCAGACAGGCGGCAGCACTGCTCGCGGTGGCGCGGTGGACCAAGTACAGCGCGCTGGCGCGCACCGAGAGCCGGGGCATGCATCGGCGCACCGACCACCCGGACGTCGCCGCCGATTGGCGCGTGCGATTGACCTCGGGCGGCCTCGACACGGTGTGGGTGCGCGCGGACGCCCGTCGGTCGGCGTCCGACGAATCGACTCCGACCGTGCCGGCGACGCCCGCGCGGCGGGAGCAGATCATCACACCGGACGAAGCATCGATCGTCAGGGAGGTGACGGCAGGCGTGCGCGCGGCGGTACCCGGCACGCGGGCGGCGACCCCGGTCGTGCCACCGTCGGTGGTGGCCGACCCCGACCTCACCGCAGGTGACCCGCTGCCCTTGTGACAGCTCACCGCCGCGCCACTGGGACGTGCGAGTTTCCCCTTACGTCGGGGTAATTCCGCCGACCTATCCTGGCTATATGGCGCTCGACCGGATTCCGACACACCGGTTTGGCAAGTCGTCGACCCGGCTGGCAGAATGTGTCGGATTACCCGCCTATGCCACCGCCGGGTTCGGGAATAATGGAGATCTACGCCTCGTAACGCACCGTTGCGACTCGAAGATCTCTCCGCATGTTCTGTCCGGACCTACCCGTCCGGCTCCCGCTCTGCGGATCAGTGCCGCGCCACGTGATCGAGATATCGGCATCCCTTGCTTCTGTGTAAGCCGCCGCGATACGGACCGGTCAGCGCACTCGATGAGCGGTATGAGTCACCTATTACCTAAATACCCGGCGGTAACCGTTTCCCGGTTGTGCCCGACCCGAGCAGGAGTGAAATCGTGTCACCTGTGACTGACGCACCGAATGCCACTGCCAGCCTTTCTGAGATCACTCACGAAGAGATCTTCGCGGGTCACCTCGGCGGTAAGCTCTCGGTCGAACTCGCCGCGCCGCTGGAGACTCAGCGCGACCTTTCGATCGCCTACACCCCCGGCGTGGCTCAGGTCAGCCGCGCCATCGCAAACGATGAGGCGCTGGCCAAGCGCTACACCTGGACCGACCGGCTAGTGGTCGTGGTCAGCGACGGCACCGCGGTGCTCGGTCTCGGTGACATCGGCCCGCGCGCCTCGCTGCCGGTGATGGAGGGCAAGGCGGCGCTGTTCAAGAAGTTCGCCGGGCTCGACTCGATCCCGATCGTGCTGGACACCAAGGATTCCGACGAGATCGTCGAGACGATCATCCGGCTGCGCCCGAGCTTCGGTGCGGTGAACCTGGAAGACATCTCCGCCCCGCGCTGCTTCGAGATCGAGAAGCGGCTGATCGAGGCGCTCGACTGCCCGGTCATGCACGACGACCAGCACGGCACCGCCATCGTGGTGCTCGCCGCCCTCAACGGCGCGGCCAAGGTGCAGGGTCGCAGCATCGCGGGCCTGAAGGTCGTGGTGTCGGGCGCCGGTGCCGCGGGTGTCGCGTGCACGAACATCCTGCTCGCCGCGGGTGTGCGGGACGTGACCGTGCTCGACTCCAAGGGCATCGTGAGCCGGGATCGCAGCGACCTCAACGACGTGAAGGCCGAACTGGCCCAGCGCACCAACCCGCGCGGGCTGACCGGTGGCGCCGCTGAGGCGCTGGCCGGCGCCGACGTGTTCCTCGGCCTGTCGGCCGGACTGATCGCCGAGGAGCTCATCGCTTCGATGGCGCCGGAGTCGATCGTGTTCGCCATGTCCAACCCGGATCCGGAGATCCACCCCGAGGTGGCTCGCAAGTACGCCTCGATCGTGGCCACCGGCCGCAGCGATTTCCCGAACCAGATCAACAACGTGCTCGCCTTCCCCGGTGTCTTCAAGGGCGCTCTCGACGCGGGTGCGCGCCGCATCACCGAGGGCATGAAGATCGCCGCCGCGGACGCCATCCTCAGCGTGGTCGCCGACGAACTGGGCCCGGAGAAGATCGTCCCGAGCCCGCTCGACCCGCGTGTGGCACCGGCAGTGGCCGAAGCCGTCGCCGCCGCCGCGCGCGCCGAGGGTGTCGCCTGATCCAGGTGTAGTCGAGACAGATACGAAGGCGCCCCGCTCATCTCGAGCGGGGCGCCTTCGCATGTGTTCGGGGAAAGAAACTCAGTCCGCGGTCTGCAGGATGCCCGCCGGTGTCACCGTGACCTGATTCGAGCGGCGCAGGCGGCCGGTTCCCGGCGCGCTTGCCCAGACCGTGAAGGCGAGCAGGCCGTCGAGGAACATGGCGAGCACAGCCACCAGCAGGGCCCCGACGAGAACGCGGTCGTAGCGGTAGAGACCGATGCCGTCGAAAATGTAGCGACCGAGGCCGCCGAGGTTGACGTAGGCGGCGATGGTCGCGGTGGCCACCACCTGGAGGGTCGCGCCGCGCAGACCGGTGAGCAGGATCGGCAGTGCGTTGGGGACTTCCACCCGGAACAGGATCTGGGTTTCGGTCATCCCCATGGCGCGGGAAGCGTCGACCACATCCGTAGCCACATTGGCGATTCCGGCGTAGGCGCCGGCGAGCAGCGGCGGGATGCCGACGGTGACGAGGGCCAGCAGCGGTGGGACAAGGCCGAGGCCCATCAGCAGCACCAGGAAGGTGAGCAGGCCGAGGGTCGGCAGGGCGCGCATGGCGTTGGCGAAGCCGACGAGCACGGCCGCACCGCGCTTGGTGTGGCCGATGATCAAACCGAGCGGCACGGCGACGACGGCCGACGCGGCGACCGCGAGGAAGCTGTACCACAGATGTTCGGCGATACGGTGCTGAATGCCGGTCGGCCCGCTCCAGTTCGCGCCGTCGGTGAGGTAGTGCCAGGCGTCGAGGAAAAGGTTCATGAGGCAGCGCCTTTCGCTTTCGAGGCCCTGGCGTCGGCGCGCGCCCATGGCGTCCACCAGCGGCCGAGCGCGTACACCAGCCGGTCGAAGATCAAGGCCAGCGCGAGGGTCACGATGATGCCCGCGATGATCTCGTCCGGATAGTCGCGCTGGTAGCCCTGGGTGAACAGCTTGCCGAGGCCGCCGACACCGATCAGGGCGCCGACCGAAACCATGGCGATATTGGAGACGACCACCACTCGGAGACTGGATATGAAAACCGGTACGGCAAGCGGCATATCGACGGTCAAGGTCCGTCGCAGCGGACCGAATCCGACGGCATCCGCGGCATCGATCACGTTGGCCGGCACCGAATCCAGTGCCGTCGGCACCGCAATCACCAGCAGCGCAGTCGAATACACCGTGAGTGCGATGATCACATTCATCGGATCGATGGTGGAAATCCCGGCCAGCGGCGGGATGATCACGAACAATGCCAACGATGGCACCGTGTAGGCCAGGCTCGACACCGTCACAGTGACACGCCGCAGCCAGGACACCCGACGGACCAACGCCCCCACCGGAATCGCGATCACCAAACCCAGCGCCAGCGGTACCAGCGCCAAGTACAGGTGAGTCTTGGTGAACCCCATGATCTCCGAAAAGTTGTCGATCAAGTACTTCACGAGATCGCCTCCCGCCGGCGGGACGAGACCGACGTGACGTTCGGTGCGGTACTCATTGCGCGGCTTCTTGTTCGAAGTAGTGCCGGTTGCGTTCGGCGTCTTCGGCGGCCCGTTGGCCTGCCAGTTGCTCGAGGACCTCGGTGGCGAGCACCCCGCCGCGGACCGCCCCCGAATCATCCACGGCGACACCGACTCCAGCCGGTGAGGAGATGGCCGCGTCGAGCGCTTGGCGCAGGTCTCCCGACGGCGTGAACAGCGAGCCCCCCGCCGACATGCTGTTGTGTAGTTCCCTGCCGGCGCGCACCGCCTCGACCCCTGTCACATCGACCCAGCCGACCGGCCGCTTGTCCGTGTCGATCACCAGCACCCAGTCGCCGCGTTCCAGCCGCAGTTTCACCACGTCATCGGCGGTCGCGGTCCGGATCTCGTGCAGCGGAACGTTGTTCGCGGTGCGGAAGGACAGGCCGCGATAGCCGCGATCGCGGCCGACGAAGTCGGCGACGAAGTCGGTGGCGGGCTGGGCGAGGACGTGTTGCGGCGGATTGTATTGCTGCAGCACGCCGCCGCGACCGAAGACCGCGACCCGATCGCCGAGGGTGATCGCCTCGTCGATGTCGTGGGTGACGAACACGATGGTCTTGTGCAATTCGGCCTGCAGCCTTTGCATTTCGACTTGCAGTTCGGCACGCACCACCGGGTCGACGGCGCTGAACGGCTCGTCCATCAGCAGCACCGGCGGGTCGGCGGCTAACGCCCGCGCCACCCCGACGCGCTGCTGTTGCCCACCGGAGAGCTGGGCCGGATACCGCCCGGCCAGCGAGCGGTCCAGACCCACCCGGTCCAGCACGTCGAGCGCCGCCGCACGCGCGGCGCGGCGCGAATCGCCACGCAGCACCGGCACCGTCGCGACATTGTCGACAACGGTCCGGTGCGGCAGCAGCCCGCCGCTCTGGATGACGTACCCGATACCGAGTCGGAGCTCGACCGGATCGACTGTCGAAATATCTTGCCCGGCAATGGTGATCGTGCCACCGGTCGGGCGGATCATCCGGTTGATCATCCGCATCGAAGTCGTCTTACCGCAGCCGGACGGACCGACGAACACGGTGAACGATCCCGATTCGATGCGCAGGTCGAGATTGGTGACGGCATGGGTGCCGTCCGGATAGGTCTTGCTGATACCGCTGAATTCGATATCGGACACGCGTACTCCTGTGTTCGGCGCGGCGGGGCCTGCCCCGCACACGGACGAGCACAGGCGCGGCCACCGCTTATCCGGTCGGCTTATTCAGTCCCTGGGCGGCGACCCATGCCGCGGCGGCGGCCTTGGGCTCGGTCTTGCTGCTACCGGAGACCGCTTCGTTGAGTTTGATCAGTTCGTCGGTGGTCAACTTCGCGGAAACGGCGTTGAGCGCGGCGAGCGACTTGTCCGATTTCTTGGCCGCATTGAACAGCGGGACCACGTTCTGGGCCGGGAAGTTGTGCTTCGGATCCTCGAGCACCACAAGGTTGTTCTGCGCGATCGCGGGCGAGGTGGTGAAAACGTTGGCCGCGGTCACCTGGCCGTCGACCAGCGCGCGCACCGTGGCGGGCCCGCCGCCGTCGGCGATCGGCACGAAGTTGTTCGCGGCGATGTCGAGGTTGTAGTTCTTCTTCAATCCGGGCAGTCCGCCTGCGCGCTCCTGGAACTCGGCGGGCGCACCGAACTTCACCTCGGCCGAATGCGCGGCCAGATCGGCGATGGTGCGCAGGTTCCAACGCTCGGCGGTCGCCTTGGTGACGACGACGGCGTCGGAATCCTGGCCGGGCGCCGGGGTGCCGATGGCCAGATCGGAGCCGAGCGCCTTGGTGAGTGCGGTGTCGATGTCGGTGGAACTGGTCGCGGCCGCGCCCTTGTCCAGGTATTGCAGCAGGTTGCCGTTGTACTCCGGGATCACCGAGATGGCGCACTGGCGCAGCGCCGGGATGTAGGCCTCGCGGCTGCCGATATTGAGCCGGGTGTCCACCTTGAATCCGTTGGCCCGCAGCACTTCCGCATATATATT
This sequence comes from Nocardia sp. NBC_00403, assembly GCF_036046055.1. NCBI lineage: Bacteria > Bacillati > Actinomycetota > Actinomycetes > Mycobacteriales > Nocardiaceae > Nocardia > Nocardia sp. NBC_00403. The sequence continues at coordinate 8,215,091 of NZ_CP107939.1, read as the reverse complement.
GGCGACAGTCTCGGACTCGGGGAAGTTGGCGGAGCCGACGGTCAGCCCGTCCCCCTCGCAGCTGCCCGTTGCCGCGAGCGGGTCGGAATTGCCACATGCGGACAGGATCATGGCGGCGGCCAGCGCTGCGGCGGCGACGAGGAACCGGGTCGCGCGCAGCGCCATGCGCAGCGCCGACCGCCCGTGCCGCGCGGCATCGGGGGAGATCGTGGTTTTCACTGGGGTCCTTCCGGCAAGGGCGAGCGGTGCGACGGGCCGTGCCTCAACGGCCACCGGTACATTCTGGTTTGTTGTTCATACTGCCCGGTTCGTGGTGTTCCTGTTGGCTACGGAGAGTTGGTGTCGCCGGATGTTGCTGGCCGTGTCGAGGCGAGTGTTGGCTCGAGGTTTGGTCGTCGCGGCCGTCACGCTGGCTGTTTCCTGTGGAAACGATGACCAGGGCCCCACAATAGTGGTCGGCGCGGGCGATTCGATGGAATCAAATCTGCTTGCGCAAATCTATTCCGGAGCGCTCTCCCGTACCGGCGTGTCCACCTCCGTCGCACCGCATCTCGGCAATCGCCCCGACTATTTCGCCGCATTGGACGCGGGCACCGTCACGGTGGTCGGTGAACACACCGGCGAATTGCTCGCATTTCTCGATGCCAATTCGAAGGCGCGCAAGCCGGCGGATGCCACCGAGGTGGCGACCGGCGGGGTGACCGAACCGTCGGTGCCCAAGGCGGTGAACGGGTCGCTGCCCGAGGGGCTCGCGGTGTCGGATCCTGCCGACGGCACGGACATGCGACCGCGAATGCTGCTGACCGAGGCGGCGACCCGCGATCGAGTCCGGTCGATCGGCGATCTCGCGGCCCGCTGCGGCGAACTCGAGGTCGGAGTGGCTCCGGTGCCGGAGGTGTTGCGCGCGTCCACCGATACGCTGCGGGTTTCGGGCTGCGGCTTCGCCCGGACCAAGCTGTTCCACGATGCCGCCGCCCTGCGAAAGGCCTTGCTGGACGGCGAGGTCCAGGCCGGAATCCTGGGCGGGCCGCCCGCACTCGTTCCTGGAGCGACCGACGGCCTGGCTGTCCTTTCCGACGACGACTACGCATTTCGCGCGGAGAATGTGCTGGCCGTGTACCGCAAGGGCGAGCTCGGCGACCGTCAGATTCGGAAGCTGAACTATGTTGCGGGCGAGCTGACCACCGATGACCTCGTCGCCATGATCGGCCGGATCCGCGGTGGTGCGGTCCCCGCCGATGTGGCGCGCGACTGGCTCGATAGCCACGCTCTGTAATTTCCGTCCGGTGTAGCTCCCGGATCGCGTTCGGTGGATTGCCACCGCTCGACTATTGCCGCCCACTCGGAGCGGACACCCGCACCGGACCACCTGGTTCGGCTTGGGCCTGACTGTCGCCGTATCCGCTATGTCGCCGATCACATTTCCGATCGACCGAGGCGTCTTGCGACTGCGCTGTTCCGCGCCGTATATTCCACGTGGAATATTGCAACAGGGAGCATGTCGGTAGCGGCGACTACCGTGCGTGGTCTCGAGAATCAGTAGGAGGTAACGGATGGGTCAGCAGGCGCGCTCCGCGGTGACGCCCCTGGCGATCGCCGTGCTCGCACTGCTCGAAGAGCGGCCCATGCATCCCTACGAGATGTACCAATTGCTGATCGCCCGTCGCGAAGACCGGCTGGTGAAGGTGCGACCGGGCTCGCTCTATCACACGGTCGCGCGGCTGGCCGATCAGGAACTGGTGTCGGCGGAAGGCGTCGACCGAGCGGGTAATCGACCGGAACGAACCACCTATCGAATCAGCGATAGCGGCCGAACGGCGTTGCGCACCAGGATCACCGAGATTCTGCGCAATCCCGCACCGGAGTATCCGATGTTCCCCGTCGCGCTCGCGGAGGCGCACAACCTGCCGAAGGCGGACGTGCTCGCGCTGCTGCGGGAGCGCGTGGAGCACCTGGAACACGACCTGGCCGACATCGAGATGATCGGCCGATGGGCAGGCATGAACGCGGTGCCGCGCCGCTATTGGATCGTGCTCCCGTACCTGCGCGCCACCGTCGCCGCCGAGATCGCCTGGGTCAACGACCTCACCGCCGAGCTCGACAGCGGGGAGATGGAATGGGAGGAATTCGATCCGGCGACCGGCGCCCGGATCTCCGACCATCAGCACGCCTGGTCCGAAGGCGCGGAAGCCGCCCTGCCGCCGATGCCGCGGCCCGCGGCGCGGACGAGCCCGTCGCCGTGAACCAGTCATTTCATCGAAGGTTCGTCATCCAGAGACTTCCGAGATAGGAACGAAAACCATGTCCACCCAACGTAATCCGTGGCTGGCGCTCTTCGCGCTCGTCGTCGGCTTCTTCATGATCCTGCTGGACATGACGATCGTCGCGGTCGCCAACCCGGCCATCATGGTCGACCTCGGCGCCGATATCTCCCAGGTCATCTGGGTCACCAGCGCCTACCTGCTCACCTACGCGGTGCCGCTGCTGGTCACCGGCCGTCTCGGTGATCGATACGGTCCCAAGAACATGTATCTCATCGGACTCGCGGTCTTCACTGCCGCGTCGCTGTGGTGCGGTCTGTCCGGAACCATCACCATGCTGATCGCCGCGCGCGCCGTGCAGGGCCTCGGCGCCGCGCTGATGACGCCGCAAACCATGGCCGTGATCACCAGGACCTTCCCGCCGGACAAGCGCGGCGCGGCCATGGGCCTGTGGGGCGGTGTCGCCGGACTCGCTACTCTCGTCGGTCCGATCCTCGGTGGCGTGCTGGTCGACGGCCTCGGCTGGGAGTGGATCTTCATCGTCAACGTCCCGGTCGGCATCGTCGCCTTTGCGCTGGCGGTCTGGCTGGTGCCCGCGCTGCCGACGAACGAGCACAAGTTCGACATTCCCGGCGTGCTGCTCAGTGGAGTCGGTCTGTTCCTGCTGGTGTTCGGAATCCAGGAGGGCAATACCTACGACTGGTCGTTGCGCATCTGGCTGATGATCGGTGCCGGTGTGCTGGTGCTGGTGGCCTTCTTGGTGAACCAGGCGCGCAATACCGGTGAGCCGCTGCTGCCGTTGCGCCTGTTCCGCGACCGTAACTTCGGGCTGTCCAACCTGGCCATCGCCTCGATGGGCGCCGCGGTCACCTCGATGATGGTGCCGTTGTACTTCTACTTGCAGGCGGTGCGCGAGATGTCACCGACCAGGTCCGCCTTGGTGTTTGCGCCGATGGCCATCGTCACCGGTATCTTCGCGCCGGTGATCGGCAAGTACTCCGACAGGTTCCATCCGCGCATCGTGCCGACCATCGGCTTCATCGGTTTCGCGGCCTCGGTCTTCTGGTTCGCGGCCGTCATGACACCGCACTCGTCGATCGTGTGGTTCCTGCTGTCGGCCGCACTCGCAGGCGTCGCCAATGCCTGCATCTGGGCGCCCCTGGCCTCGACCGCGACCCACAACCTGCCGGTGCAGTTGGCGGGCGCGGGCGCGGGCGTCTATAACACCACCCGCCAGGTGGGCTCGGTGCTCGGCAGCGCCGCGATCAGCGCTCTGATCGCCGCGCGAATGACCGCCAACGGCCTGCACGGCGGCAAGGTCACCGAGGGTGCCGGCGGCCCGGTCCCCGAGGTGGTCAAGGACGCCTTCAGCACCGCCCTCGGCCAATCCATCCTGCTCCCCGCGGGCATCCTGCTGATCGGCGTCATCGCCTCGGCGCTGTTCATCCGCCACGGTGACGGCGCCACCGCGGGCCCCAAGTCCGCACCCGCCGAAGCCGACACCGTCGCGGCCTGATTTGCGTGTGCCCCGTGAGCAATTCGCGCACGGGGCACCGCTATGTCAGCGCGCGAGCCCAGTAAGTCGATCCCAGTCGATCGACATTCGAATCGGCAGGTCGATAGTCGTTCGAGGCCCGCCTGGCGTCAACTGGGCATGAGGTCTGTAGTGGCACGCCGACGGAAAGCGCGCGCGGATCGGGGAGGCGTACTCGCGGTGCTCAGCGGCAGAGTGAGTCGCGATCAGCTCACCTGGACGGTGATGGTGGGGTAGCCGGTGGCGCCGTCGGGGACTACGTCGCGGCGGTCGGCGGTTTGGGTTTCGCCGGTGCCGTCGGTGGCGCGGGCGCGGAGGGTGTGGGTGCCGGGGGTGGCGTTCCAGTCGTAGACCCATTGGCGCCAGGTGTCGAAGGACTGTTCGGTGGACAGGCGGGCGGGTTGCCAGTCGCCGTTGTCTATTTGGATCTCCACGGCTCTGATGCCGCGGTGCTGGGCCCAGGCGACGCCGGCAATCGGGGTGGGGCCCGCCTTGATACGGGCTCGGGATCGCGGGGCATCGATGCGAGACTCGGTCTTGATCGGGCCGTAGGCCGACCAGCCGCGGCGGGTCCAGTAGGCGGTGGCGCGGTCGAATCGGGTGACCTCGAGTTCGGTGACCCATTTGGTGGCGGAGACGTAGCCGTAGAGGCCGGGTACCACGAGCCGGGCCGGATAGCCGTGCGCGACCGGTAGTGGTTCGCCGTTCATGCCGACCGCGAGCAGGGCATCGCGGCCGTCGGTGAGGAGGGCAAGCGGGCTGCCCGCGGTGAAGCCGTCGATGCTGTGCGAGAGCACCATGTCGGCATCGGGATGCGGGCTTGCCTCGGCGAGCAGCGCGTCGAGGCGGTAACCGCGCCAGCGGGCATTGCCGATCAGATCGCCACCGACCGGATTCGAGACGCAGGCCAAGGTCACCAGGCTTTCGACAGCCGTCCGATTCGCAAGATCGGCCCAGGTGATGTGGATTTCGCGATCCACCATGCCGTGGATGCGCAGCGACCAATCATCGATGGACACCTGTGGAACGATCAGCGCGGTGTCGATGCGGTAGAAGTCGGTATTCGACGTCACATACGGTGTCAGCCCCGGCAAGCGTAGATCCACACCTGGCGCGAGCGGCGCTTGCGGCTCGATCGGTTCCGGCAATTGCACCCCGGCCCGCTCACCCGAAACGTCGTGTCGCTGAGCACCGAGCAACCGCCCACCCACTCCGGCGAGCACCGCCAACCCGCCGGTCATGGCAAGCCCGCGCAATACCTGCCGCCGCTCCGAGGTCGTCGCTGCACCCAGCCCGGTGCGTCCGGCATCGTCTGTGCGCGCATTCACCGACCGCACGCTGGATCCGGGCGGAGTAGCTGCGCCGGTGAGATCTGTGGATTGTGTTGCGGCGTGGTCATTTTGCTCGGTTGAGGCGGGATCTGCCGAACTGGTTGGGCTACCGGCGCCCGGGGTGCGTCCGGAGGCGCCGATGGCGGCCGAGGAAGATTCGGGGGCCATCGATTCGGCGGCCTCGTCGATGCGCCGGGTCAGCGCTCGCAATGCGTAAATGCCTGCGGCGACGCCGATTACGGTGGGAATAGCGCCCGCGAAGCCGGTGCGATCGGCGGCGATTACGGCGGCAAGGAGACCGAAGAGGGCAAGCAGGATGGAGCCTGCGGCCCGGGTGGTGCGCTCGATCGCGCCCGCGCCTGCGGCGACCATGATCGCGACCGCCGCCATGCAGAGATACAGCACCGTCTTGTCGTTGGTTCCGAAGGTGGAGATCGCCCATTCGCGCAGGCCATCGGGAGTGTGGTCGACGACGGTGTTGCCGAGGGCGGCCAGCGGTGCGCGTTCGGGGCCCATGAAGGCGGCGAGCAGTTCGGCGACGCCGAGTGCCAGCCCGGCCGAAACGATCCCCGCTATTACACGCTGTACCCGCAGGTCGGCCATGAAGCGAGCCTACTGCCGGATTTAGGGCAAAAGTATGACCACTTGGTGACGTATCCCGGCCGGCCGTGCCGCTGTACACCCCGTGTTTCGCGAGGCCCGAGTGGATTCAGTTCGCCGAGCCCTCAGGCTTGTGCCGCTGGTAGTAGCGGGCGACACGCACCCGATTGCCGCATCGCTGTGCCGAACACCAGCGCCGACGAGGGTGGGTGGGCAGGAACAGCAGCACGCAGTCGTCGGCTTCGCAGCGCTTGAGTTTGTCGATCGATGGGTCGGTGAGCAGGTCGATGGCGGACTCGGCCAGCGCCGCCGCGGCGGCAGCGCCGAGTGGGCCGTCGCGGCGAGCGGTCGCGACCACGGCGTCGCCGTTCCAGGTCAGCTCTCGGATGAGCGGCGCCCCGGCCTGGGCTTTTTCCAATCCACGCAGGGCGGTGGTGGGCGGCTGCTGCCCCGCCAATATGGCCTCCAGCGCGGCGGCAGTGTCTTCGCGGACTGCGCGGACGGCAATCAGGTCGGCCGCGGTCGGCCGCTCGATCCCGACGCCGTGCAACCGATCTGCTTGCCGCGCAAGCCACTTCGCCAGCTGCTCCGCCGTGCCGAGCAGGTCGGGCCCGTCCGGTGCGGTGTTGACCAAGTCCAGTGCCAGCGGCTCGCCGATCAGCGGGGTGGAATCGCTCATGATTCTAATGCTACTCCAATGGATTGACACATTAGTATGCCTCGAGCTAAAACTAATGCAACATCTCATCAAGAAAGCATGTGAACAGATGAACGCCTTGCCTCGAGTCGAGTACCGCAGCACCGATGTCGCCGGAGTCCAGGTCTTCTACCGGGAGTCGATCCCGGACCACGCCGACGCGCAGGTGCTGTTGCTACTGCACGGCTTTCCCTCCGCCTCACACCAGTTCCGCAGGCTGATCGACGTGCTCGGCAGCCGATACCGGCTGATCGCCCCCGACTACCCCGGTTTCGGCAACACCGTCTCCCCATCCGATTTCGAGTACACCTTCGATCGGCTTGCCGACGTGGTGGAGGGCTTCGTCGAACGCCTCGGCCTGCGCCGTTTCGCGATGTATGTCTTCGACTTCGGCGCTCCCGTCGGCTTCCGCATCGCTACCCGCCACCCGGAGTGGATCGCGGGCCTCGTGGTGCAGAACGGCAATGCCTACGAGGCAGGTTTGTCCGATGGCGCAAAGGAATTCACCGCATTGACACCGGAGCAGGCGGGCGCCGAGGACACCATTCGCGGCTTGCTCACGCTGGAAGGCACCCGCGGCCAGTACGAGCACGGCGTCGCAGACCCCGCCGTGATCTCGCCGGAGTCCTGGACCCTCGATCAGCACTTCCTAGACCTGCCCGGCCGCAAGGCAGCACAGGTTGCCCTGGCCTTCGACTACAAGTCCAACGTCGCCGCCTATCCGGAATGGCAGGCCTGGCTGCGCAAGTACACCCCACCGGCCCTGATCACCTGGGGCGCGCACGACCCCTTCTTTCCCGCTCCCGGGGCGCACGCCTACCTCGCCGATCTCCCGGATGCCGAGTTGTACCTCTTCGACACCGGTCACTTCGCGTTGGAAACGCACCTGGGTGACATCGCGCCGCTGATCGCCGACTTCCTCGACAAGCTCCCCGACTACAGCGTGTCTCCCGATCGGTGAGATCGGTGGACACCGTCCTTCTCGGACGTCCTCCACTCACACCAGTTCAGGGTGAGTGCCGGTCTCCGCGCCACTCGGGCCGGTTTCACCCACACAGATGTGTGGGCCAGTGCCTTCCCTGGGCGAAAGACGCTGCCGCCCGGCCCAACGCGCCCAGCAGCGCCACGGCAGCGCTCCGCGAGCAGCTCACACACCCGGCCTATCTCACCGTCGCGAGCGGTGTCTCGACGCAGCTGTCTCGGTGCCGCTCGACAAGGCCGCCGAGGCATTCGACTCCAGCCGGCCGCCACACCGCTGACGCCGCACAAAAAGCGTGGCCCGCGACAGGTATCTGTCGCGGGCCACGCTTCGTCTGGAACTACCTCAGCTGTAGATCTTCTCCACCTCGGAGGCGTACTGCTTCATGACCACCGCGCGCTTGAGCGACATCTTCGGGGTCAGTTCGCCGGTCTCCTGGGTCCAGTCGACGGGCAGGATGCGGATCTTCTTGATCGCCTCGGCGTGCGACACCTTCTTGTTGGTGTCGGCGATCGCGGCATCGACCTCCGCGACCAGCTCGGGGTTCTCGATCAGCTTCTCGATCGGGGTGTCCGCGGGCAGGTTGTGGCGTTCCTTCCAGCCCGGAAGCGCCTCCGGATCGAGGGTGATCAGCGCGCCGATGAACGGCTGGCCGTCACCGACGACCATCACCTGGCTGATCAGCGGATGCGCCCGCAGCGAATCCTCCATCAGCCCAGGGGAGACGTTCTTGCCGCCCGCGGTGACGATGATTTCCTTCTTGCGGCCGGTGATGGTGACGTAGCCGTCGGCATCGATCGCGCCGAGGTCACCGGTCTTGAACCAGCCGTCGGCGAACGCTTCCTCGGTGGCCGTGGCATTGCCCCAGTAGCCGTTGAACACCACCGAACCGCGCAGCAGCAGCTCGCCGTCCTCGGCGATCTTGACGGCGTGGCCCTCGGTCGGCTTGCCGACGGTGCCGACCCGGATGTTCTCCGGCGTGTTCACGGTGATCGCCGCGGTGGTCTCGGTGAGCCCGTAGCCCTCGTAGATGGTGACGCCGACGCCGCGGAAGAAGTGGCCCAGACGTGCGCCGAGCGGTCCACCGCCGGATACCGCGGCCTCACACTGTCCGCCGAGCGCGACGCGAAGCTTGCTGTAGACCAGCTTGTCGAACAGCGTGTGCTTGAGCTTCAGCACCAGGCCGGGGCCACCGTTGTCCAGCGACTCGCTCCAGGCGATGGCGGTCTCGGCGGCTGCGTCGAAGATCTTGCCCTTGCCGCCGTCGTGCGCCTTCTGCTTCGCGCTGTTGAACACCTTCTCGAACACGCGCGGCACCGCGAGGATGAAGTGCGGGCGGTAGCTGCCGAACTGGTCGACCAGGGTGGACCAGTCGGAGGTGAAGGCGACGATGACCTTGGCGTCGAAGGCGGCCAGCGTGACGCCGCGCGCGAAGACGTGCGCAAGCGGCAGGAACATCAGCGTCTTCTTGCCGGCGGTGACGTACTTGCTCAGCGCGATACGGTCGGACTTCGACTCGGCGTAGAGATTCGAGTGCGAGAGCATGACGCCCTTGGGGCGACCGGTGGTGCCGGAGGTGTAGATCAGGGTCGCGGGCGAGGCCGCGTTGACCTGTGCGCGGCGCGCGTGCACGGCCTCGTCGTCCAGGTCGGCGCCGCGAGTGGTGAGCTCCTCGATTGCACCCTTGTCGATCTGCAGAGTCTCCTTCAGATCGGTCAGTGCGCCCGCGTCGATCTCGTCGATGACCGCGCGGTGCTTGTCGCTGTCGAGCACGAGCAGCTTGGTGGCGGAGTCCTGCAGGATCCACTTGGCCTGCTCGGGCGCGGAGCTGTCGTAGATGGCGACGGTGCAGCCACCGGCAGCCCAGATGGCGAAGTCGAGCACGGCCCACTCGTAGCGGGTCGGGGCCATGATGGCGACGCGGTCGCCGAGTTCGATACCCGAGGCAATGAAGCCCTTGGCGACGCTGGTGACGGTCTTCGCGAATTCCGCGGCGGTCACATCGGCGAATCCGCCGTTGCCGTTCGGAATGTTGAAGAGCACCGCGCCCGGCGACTGCTCGGCGTGCCGAAAGACGTTATCGGAATTGTTCGCGTCTTCCGGAATGGTGTAGGAAGCCGGGACTTCGAACTCTCGCATCAGTGCCCTTCCACGTGGTTTTACTCGCCAGTAATCTACGACACCTGAGACCGGGCCATTCCCTCGACCACCGAAAAGTGATCTGGCTCGAAAATAGCGGCCGATCGAGGCCCTTAATCGTACGCAGCCGGACTCGGCCCGTCCTCGGCTTTGCGTGGGCCGGGGACGACGAGGCGGCTGCTTATCCTAGGTCGCGAGCGGACGCTGGTTGGATCGCTTCGCGCAGAAATTCGGCCAGTTCGGTCAGCGCCGCCGCGGCAGGCGCGACGAGCGCGGCCTGCAACTGCGCGACGTGCCACAGTCCCTGCGTCTCGGCGAACCGCACCCGCACGCCTGCGGCCCGCAGTGTGGCGACCAACTCGGTGCATTGGCTGTACAGCAGCTCGCTCGTGTCGACCTGCACATACGTCGGCGGCAGGCCGCGCAGCTCGCCGGTCAGCGGGGCGTAACCGGGGTCTGTCGAATCGCCGTTGCCGAGATAGGCGGCAGCACATGCCCGCGACCACGGCTTGTTGATCACCAGGTCGCGGTGGCGCTCGGGGATCTGGTTCGGATCGGCCCATGGCGCGATCAGTCCGAGCGCAGCGGGCGTGTGCCCGTGCTGGGCGAGCAGGCGCTGGGCCGTGGCAAGCGACAACCCGCCGCCTGCCGAATCACCGGCGAGGGCGATGTTGTCGGGACGGTAGCCCACGCTCTCGACCAGCTCGAGGAACGCCAACTCGGCGTCGTCGAGCCCGGCGGGGAACGGGTGCTCCGGCGCCAGCCGGTAGTCGAGAACGTAGACGGTGCAGCCGGTTTCGTGTGCAAGTCGGGCGGCGAGCGAACGGTGCGTCGCGAGCGAACCGACCGCGTAGCCGCCGCCGTGCAGGTAGAGGATCGCGCCCCGCGCCGTCGCGCCGCGCGGAGATTGCGAACCCGCCGAGATCTGCTCGGCGGGCCTGCCGCCGAGGTGCAGTTTGCGCACGGCGGTTCCCGCGGGCAGCAACTGCGCGCGGGAACTGACATCGAGCAACAGGCGTTGCCACCGCCACGGCATCCGCTCGTTCAGCGTCACTCGGAAGATCGGCCGCAGCATCGCCCGTGCGACGGGCAGCGGAAGGTTGATGTCGCGCATGGTGTTTCCTCGACTGTGCCTTCTCGTGATCAGAGCTGGAACCGGCGATTCACCACGGCGGCGATGCGCTGGTAGCCGGAGGCGGTGATACGGACGAACAGGTCGAGCGCCTTCGCCTCCCAACCGATCAGCACCCGGCCGTGCCCCTTGCGCACGCCCTCGGTGATGGTCTGCGCGGCCATCTCCGGGGTGTGCATCGCCAGCTTCTTGTCGAACATCGATGCGGCGTTCTTGCCGTCGATGCCCTCGGCATAAGTGGCGTTACGGGCCACCGCGGTCTTGATGCCGCCGGGATGCACGCAGGTCACCTGCACCGGGTGCCGGCCGACCAGCATCTCCTGGCGCAGCGACTCGGTGAACCCGCGCACCGCGAATTTGGCTGCGTTGTACGCACTCTGGCCGGGCACCGCGATCAGGCCGAACAGGCTGGACACGTTGACGACATGGCCCGCGCCGGACTCGATCAGCATCGGCAGGAACGCCTTGGTGCCGTTGACGACACCCCAGAAGTCGACGTCCATGATGCGTTCGATGTCCTTGAACTCCGAACGGATCACCTCGCCGTGGTAGGCGATGCCCGCGTTGTTGTAGACCTGGTTGACCTTGCCGAAGTGCGCCCGCACGGCGTCGGCGTAGAGCAGCACGGCCTCGCGCTCGGCCACATTGATCCGGTCCGACTTCACCTCGGCGCCGAGCGCTTCGCAGCGGCGCACCGTTTCGGCGAGGCCCTCGGTGTCGATGTCCGACAGCGCGAGCTTGGCGCCGCGCCCGGCGAGGTTCTCCGCGAGCGCGCGGCCGATGCCGGAGCCGGCACCGGTGATGACACAGACCTTGTCCTTGAAGTAAGCGTCATTGCGCCCACCCGTCTCCCGGCCGCCACCCCTCATCGAATCGCTGCGCGATGCTGTATTCACTGTGCGGCCACCACTTTCAGATCGTTTCGGGAATCGTCGCTTGTCGTTTCATAGGCAGCGACATCGAATGTTCTTGTCAGCTTGCGGAATTCGAAAGTGAAGTCGGGCCACAGCGTGGTGTTGTTGCCATGCTTGTCCAGGTACCAGCTGGAGCAGCCGCCGGTATTCCACACGCTGCCTTCCAGCTTGTTCTTCAGTTCCGCGTTGTAAGCGTCCTGCGCGGCGCGGCGCACCTCGACAGTCTGCAGGCCCAGCCGGTTCACCGTGGCCAGCGCGTCGGCGATGTAGTTGATCTGCGATTCGATCATGAACACCATCGAGGTGTGGCCGAGGCCGACGTTCGGCCCGAGCAGGAAGAACATGTTCGGGAAGTTGGCGATGGACGAGCCCTTGTAGCCCTGCTGGCCGATCTCGTCGAACACTTCCGAAAGGGTGCGCCCGTCCTTGCCCGCGATGGTGTTGTAGGCGGGGGAATCGGTGACATGGAAGCCGGTCGCCACGATGAGGGCGTCGATCTCGCGCTCGGTGCCGTCCTTGGTGACGATCGAATTCTCGCGCACCTCGGCGATGCCGTCGGTGATCACATCCACGTTGCCGCGGCCGAGCGCGGGATAATACTCGTTGGAGATCAGCATGCGCTTGCAGCCGATCCGGAAGTTCGGTGTCACCTTGGCGCGCAACTCGGGATCGCGGATCTCGAGCTTCAGCTTGGCCCTCGCGATCAGCTCGAACGCCTGCATCAGCGCGGGGACCTTGGCCAGGCCGACGACCTGGGTCTCGCGGGCCGCGTAGATGGCCGCGCGCGAGAGGCGCTGGAAGCCGGGGATGTGCTTGAAGGCCAGACGTTCCGGCAGCGTGTACGGCCGGTCCATGCGGGGCAGCAGCCACGGCGCGGTGCGCTGGTAGACGTCGAGGTGAGCGACCTGGGCCGCGATGGACGGCACGATCTGGATGGACGAGGCGCCGGTGCCGATGATCGCGACACGCTTGCCGGGCAGGTCTGCGTCGTGGTTCCAGCGGGCGGAGTGGAAGATCTCGCCCTTGAAGTTGTTGATGCCCTTGATGTCCGGCAGCGCGGGCTCGCACAGTGCGCCGACCGCGGAGACCACGGTGTCTGCGGTGAAGCTGCCTTTCGCGGACTCGACCTCCCACCGGTTGGTACCGGTGTTCCAGCGCGCGGAGGTGACATCGCAGTCGAAGAGGTGCTTGTCGAGCACGTTGTACTTCTTGGCGACGCCCTGGATGTACTGCTGGATCTCGCCCTGCTTGGAGAACGAGCGCGACCAGTTCGGGTTGAGCGCGAAGGAGTACGAGTACAGGTGCGAAGGCACGTCGCAGGCGGCGCCCGGGTAGGTGTTGTCGCGCCAGGTGCCACCGACATCGCTGCCGCGTTCCAGCACCAGGTAATCGGTGCGGCCCTGCTGGCTCAAGCGAATGGCCAGGCCGAGGCCGGCGAATCCACTGCCGATGATGATCGTCTTGACGTGACGGGCGGGGCGGTTGGCGACAGCTTTGTCTGTAACCTTGCGACTCATATAGACGAGACTACGGTCTTATTGAGCATGAGTCAACAGTATTGACTGTCGTTCAGTAAGATGGCCGTGTGGGTACCAAAGGCACCGGAGAGGCCGTGAAGCGCACCCGGCTCAGCCCGGACGAGCGCCGCACGCAGTTGATTACCTTGGGTGCCAAGATGCTTGGCGAACGAGCTATCGAAGACATCTCTATCACCGAGATCGCCGAACAGGCAGGCATCTCCCGCGGCCTGCTGTTCCATTACTTCCCGACCAAGCAGGATTTCCAGTTGGCGATCGTGCACCACGCAAATGCCGAACTGCTCGAACGCGTCGCTCCCGACCGCTCGCTCGGCACGTTCGACATGCTGCGCGACTCGATCGACCGCTATATCGCCTACGTCAGTGGCAATCGCACGTCCTACCTGGCGCTGCTGCGCGGTCCCGCCAGCACCAGCCCACTGCTGGTCACCCTGGTAGAGGAAACACGCAACGCCATCGTCGGCATCATCCTCACCGAGGCCGCTGTCCCCGTCGACGACGCAGACCGCCCCCGCCTGCTCCTGGCCATCCGCGGCTGGATCGCCTTCGTCGAGGAAACCACTCTCAGTTGGCTCCGCGACGAACCTATCTCCCGCCACCAACTGGTGGACCTCTTGGTCGAATCCCTCGTGGCCCTTGCGCTTTCGCTCAGCCCCGCTCTTGCCGCCGCGCTGTCGAGGGTGACGGATATACCCTGACGTATGGGTCTGTCTCGCCGGGAGCTGTTGAGATTCGGCACCGCCGGATCGGTTGCGGTGCTGGTCGGGGCGTCGGCGGCCGGTAGCGGGCGGTTTCGGGCGCCGCGGTGGCCGGGGGACCCTTTCAGCTTGGGGGTGGCGTCGGGAGATCCCACCTCCGATGGCGTGGTGTTGTGGACCCGGTTGGCGCCCGACCCGTTTGCCCCGGACGGGCTCGGCGGAATGCCACTTGCTCCGGTGACCGTCGAATACGAAGTCGCTCATGACGAGCACTTCCAGCAGGTGGTGGCCCGGGGGAGTGCGGTCGCGACGCGCGCGCTCGCCCACACCGTGCATCCCGAGGTCCATGGATTGGCCCCGGATCGCTGGTACTTCTACCGCTTTCGCGCGGGATCGGCGATCTCGCCGATCGGCCGGACTCGCACCTCGCCGCCGCCCGGCCGGCCCACCGCACGCATGCGTTTCGCCTTCGCCTCCTGCCAATCGTGGACTTCCGGCTTCTACACCGCCTACGAGCACATGAGCGCCGAAGACCTCGATCTGGTCGTCCATCTCGGTGACTACATCTACGAGCGCGGCTGGAACCGTGGCCGCGAGGGCATGACGGTCGAGCCGCAGTTCCGTGCCGAAGCGGTCGACCTGGCCGGCTACCGGCTGCGCTACGCACAGGCCAAAGCCGAGCAGCCGCTGCGTGCCGCGCACGCCGCGTTCCCCTGGCTTGTCACCATGGACGACCACGAGGTCGACAACAACTGGGCGGCCGACGCGCCAGGGCTCGGGCTCGACATCTATCGCATTCCTGCGCTGTTCCGCCACCGCCGCGCCGCCGCCTTCCAGGCGATGTACGAGCACCAGCCGCTGCGGATCGAACAGCTGCCGGCCGGGCCGAACATGCGTTTGCATCGGCGCTACGGTTTCGGCGACCTCGCGGAGATCACCATGCTCGACACCCGGCAGTACCGCAGCAGGCAGGCATGCGACGGCGAGAACGTCGCCGATTGCGCCGACGGGCTCGCAGCCGATCGCACGATACTCGGTGCGCGGCAACGTGATTGGCTGCTGGACGGATTCTCCGACTCCATGGCCCGTTGGCAGATCATCGGCAATCAGGTGGCGATGAGCCGATCCGACTACGACCCCGGCCCCGGCGCCGACCTGGGCGCCGACGCCTGGGATGGGTACGTCGCCGACCGCAACACCGTGCTCGGCGCCGCCGCCGACCGCGGCGTGCGCAACCTCGTCGTGATCACCGGCGACCGGCACCACAACTACGCTGCCGATCTGCGCCGCAACTACGCCGATCCCGAATCACCCGTCGTCGCATCGGAATTCACCGGAACATCGATCACAAGTGGCGGCGACGGCGCCGATATCAACCCCACCGGGCGCAACTTGCTGGCCGCCAATCCCGACATGAAATTCTTCAACGCACAACGCGGCTATGTCCGCGTCGAACTCGATCAGAAATTGTGGCGCAACGACTTCCGCGTCGTGCCCTATATCCGACGCCCCGGCGCGCCCATCCACACTCGCGCCAGCTTCGTCGTGCAAGACCGAGTGCCCGGCGTCACGGCGGCATCGCGCCCCGACATCTCCACCGGCCACGCCCCTGAACCCGACGCCGCAGGCCGTCCACCGCAACCACGGTGATGCGGCGAGCGGCAACCCTCGACTGCTCGGTACCCCTACACTCGGCGACATGTTTCTCCGACGGCTGATCGCCCTCTGCGTTTTCGCGCTGCTCGCCTCGTTCGGCGTGGCCGCCTGCACCGTCGAAGGGCCGGGCACCAAGTCCGACTGCAACGTCAGCGGCTGCACCGTCACCTTCACCCGCGGCGTGCACGCCAAGGCCACCGTCCTCGGCGTCGACGCCGAACTCGTTGCCGTGAACGGCAACCTGATCACCCTGAAGGTGGCCGGTCAGGAGGTCACAATCCCAGCCGGGCAAACCCAGCCCGCGGAAGGCGTCAACGTCACGGTTCAGGAGATCACCGACGAGAAAGTTGTCGTCGAATTCGCCACCGGCATCACCACCGGGAACTGACCAGAACTTCGTCGCCGGTGACGCGTCGCCGCCGACCTGGCTCAGCTGGTCGACCTCCCAGTCATCCTTGCTCCTTCGTTGGAACGCACACGGCTGCCGCCTGACACGGTTGTGGCCGGCGCAGTTCGACCGGCATCCATGGAGCAGATCATCGCAAAGCCTCGGATACCAGCCGTCGATCTCGTTCACCAAGCATTGCGCGAACTACCGCTTCACAGCGGCAGGTCGTGAGATGGTGGCGACGTACGGTATCGAAAAGCAGAACGCCGGGTCGAATCGCTCTGGGGAGAGGCGGATTCGACCCGGCGTCAGATCATGAACGAACTAGCGAACTAGCTGGTGGGCTCGAAGGCCTCGTCGATGATCTCCTGCTGTTCTACCGCGTGCACCTTGCTCGAACCCGAGGACGGGGCCGACATGGCGCGGCGCGAGATGCGGCGGAGCTTGGTGAAGCGGTCGGGGAGGAGCTCGGGGAGGTTGAGGCCGAAGAAGGGCCATGCGCCCTGGTTGGCCGGTTCCTCCTGGACCCAGGCGATGTCGGTCGCGTTGGGGTAGGTCGCGAGTGCCTCGTTGAGGCGGAACTTGGGCAGCGGGTAGAGCTGCTCGATCCGCACGATGGCGATGTCCTCGCGGTTGCCCTTGGCCTTCGCCGCGACCAGCTCGTAGTAGAGCTTGCCGCTGGTCATCAGGACCCGCTTGACCTTGTTGCCGTCACCGATGCCCTGCTCGTAGGTGGGCTCGTTGAACACCGAGTGGAACTTCGACTCGGTGAAGTCCTTCAGGTCCGAGACCACAGCCTTGTTGCGCAGCATCGACTTCGGAGTGAAGACGATCAGCGGGCGGCGGATGCCGTCGAGCGCGTGGCGGCGCAGCAGGTGGAAGTAGTTCGCCGGGGTGGACGGCACGGCGACCGTCATCGAGCCCTCGGCGCACAGCAGCAGGAAGCGCTCGATTCGACCGGAGGTGTGGTCGGGACCCTGGCCCTCGTGGCCGTGCGGCAGCAGCAGCACGACGTCCGACAGTTGACCCCACTTGGCCTCACCGGAGGAGATGAACTCGTCGATGATGGACTGCGCGCCGTTGACGAAGTCACCGAACTGCGCCTCCCACAACACAAGTGCGTTGGAGTTGCCCAGCGAGTAGCCGTACTCGAAGCCGACCGCCGCGTACTCGCTCAGCGCCGAATCGTGCACCGCGAACCAACCGGGGTTGGTGCTGCCGATGTTGTGCAGCGGGGTGTACTCCTCGGCCGTCTTGCGGTCGATGATCACCGAGTGCCGCTGAGTGAACGTGCCACGACGCGAGTCCTGACCGGTCAACCGCACCGCTTTGCCTTCGTCGATCAGCGTGCCGAAGGCCATCAGCTCGGCGAAGGCCCAGTCGACCTTGCCTTCGTAGGCCATCTCGCGACGCTTCTCCAGCACCGGCTTGACGCGCGGATGCACGTTGAAACCGTCCGGCACGTTGAGGAAGGCGTCGCCGATGCGCTGCAGCACCGTCTTGTCCACCGCCGTCACGACGGTGGTCGGCACCTGCTGGTCGTCCTCGACCGATTCGCTCGGCTCCGGGACGTACTTCTCCAGCTCGCGGACCTCGTTGAAGACTCGCTCCAGCTGACCCTGGTAGTCGCGCAGGGCGTCCTCGGCCTCTTTGAGGGAGATGTCGCCACGGCCGATCAGGCTCTCGGTGTAGGCCTTGCGAACAGAGCGCTTGGTGTCGATGACGTCGTACATGTACGGCTGGGTCATCGACGGGTCGTCGCCCTCGTTGTGGCCGCGACGCCGGTAGCAGATCATGTCGATCACGACGTCCTTGCGGAACTTCTGCTTGAAGTCCACCGCGAGACGCGCCACCCAGTCGCAGGCCTCCGGGTCGTCGCCGTTCACGTGGAAGATCGGCGCGCCGATGAACTTCGCGATGTCCGTGGAGTATTCGGTCGAGCGGCTGTTCTCCGGCGCCGTGGTGAAACCGATCTGGTTGTTCACCACGATGTGGATGGTGCCGCCGACGCGGTAGCCACGCAGACCCGACAGGTTCAGCGTCTCAGCGACCACGCCCTGACCGGCGAATGCGGCGTCACCGTGCAGCATCAGCGGGACAACGGAGTAGCCCTCCGGGCCGTCGCCCTTGTCGAGGATGTCCTGCTTGGCGCGGACCAGACCCTCGAGCACCGGGTCGACGGCTTCCAGGTGCGACGGGTTGGCGGTCAGCGAGACCTCGATCTCGTTGTCGCCGAACATCTGCAGGTAGGTGCCGTGCGCGCCGAGGTGGTACTTGACGTCGCCGGAGCCGTGCGCCCCCGCCGGGTTCATGTTGCCCTCGAACTCGGTGAAGATCTTCGAGTACGGCTTGCCGACAATGTTGGCGAGCACGTTGAGGCGACCGCGGTGCGGCATGCCGATGATGACCTCGTCGAGCGAGTGCTCGGCGCACTGGTCGATGACTGCGTCCATCATCGGGATGACGGTCTCGGCGCCTTCCAGCGAGAAGCGCTTCTGGCCGACGTACTTGGTCTGGAGGAAGGTCTCGAAGGCCTCCGCCGCATTCAGTCGGTTCAGGATGTACTTCTGCTGCGCGACAGTCGGCTTCGCGTGCTTCTGCTCGACCCGCTCCTGGATCCACTGCAGCTGCTCGGTGTCGAGGATGTGGGTGTACTCCACACCGACGTGGCGGCAGTAGGCGTCGCGCAGGACCGAGAGCACCTCGCGCAGCTTCATCTGTTCCTGGCCGTGGAAGCCGCCCACGTTGAAGGTGCGGTCCAGGTCCCACAGGGTCAGCCCGTGCTGGGTGACGTCGAGGTCGGGGTGGCTGCGGAACTTGTCCTTGACCAGACGCAGCGGATCGGTGTCCGCCATCAGGTGGCCACGATTGCGGTAGGCCGCAATCATTTCCAGCACGCGCGAGCTCTTGTCGACGCCGCGCTCGCGGATGTCCTTGCGCCAGCGCACCGGCTCGTAGGGCACGCCGAGGCCGTGGAAGATCTCGTCGTAGAACTCGTCGCTGATCAGCAGCTGGTGGATGGTGCGCAGGAAATCACCGGACTCCGCGCCTTGGATGATGCGGTGGTCGTAGGTGGAGGTGAGCGTCATCAGCTTGCCGATGCCGATATCGGCGATGCGCTCTTCGCTCATGCCCTGGAACTCGGCCGGGTACTCCATGGCGCCCGCGCCGATGATCGCGCCCTGGCCCGGCATCAGCCGCGGCACCGAGTGCACGGTGCCGATGGTGCCGGGGTTGGTCAGCGAGATGGTGACACCGGTGAAGTCTTCGGTGGTCAGCTTGCCGTCACGGGCCCGGCGGACGATGTCCTCGTAGGCGGTGTGGAACTGACCGAAGGTCATTTCCTCGCAGCCCTTGATGGCGGCCACGACGAGGGTGCGGCTGCCGTCCTTGCCGGGCAGGTCGATGGCGAGACCGAGGTTGGTGTGCGCCGGGGTGATCGCGTTCGGCTTGCCGTCGATCTCGGCGAAATGCCGGTTCAGATTCGGGAAGGCCTTGACGCCCTGCACGATCGCGTACCCGAGCAGGTGGGTGAACGAGATCTTGCCACCGCGGGTGCGGGCCAGGTGGTTGTTGATGACCAGACGGTTGTCGATCATCAGCTTGGCCGGAATGGCACGCACGCTCGTCGCCGTGGGGATGGTCAGCGAGGCGGACATGTTCTTGACGACCGCGGCGGCTGCGCCGCGCAGGACCTTCGATTCGTCGGCGGCCGCGGCGGGCTTGGGTCCGCCGGAGGTGGGCGTCGCGTTCGAGGTGGGCGCCGGAGTGGTCTGCGGGGTGCGCGCGGTGGCTTTGGCCGGTGCCGCGGGCTTTGCCGGTGCCGGGGCGGGCGCGGCGGGAGCCGGAGCGGCCGGGGCAGGTGCAGCTGCGGCGGGCGCGGGTGTGGCGGAAGTCATAGCCGCCGGCGTGGACGGCGCGGCCTGCGCGGGTGCGGCCGGAGCCGCGGTCTGGCTGTTACCGGAATCTCCAGTGGCTTCGGGGGTGTAATCAGCGAGGAACTCGTGCCAACTCTCGTCTACCGAAGATGGATCCTGTTTGTACTTCTGATACATCTCATCGACTAGCCACTGGTTCTGTCCGAACTGGGAAGTTGAGCTGCTCACAGCAGGTGTTCGCCTCATTTCGTTCTTCGCGCTGCGACGTTTGTGACGTGCCCGGCACGGGGATCAGCGGATGCGCGCCGATGCGCCCTATCTGAGGATAGGCCCAGCAGCAAACCGGCGGATCTACTGACCACCCGACAGTCCCGATCCCATATGTGACGACTCGTCTGTGACCGAGAATATTCCCCCCGTTTCCCGAGCCGCAGCCCATAGCCGGGAATACGGCCCCGCGGCCGCCACCAGCGCCTCGTGTGTGCCGATTTCCGCGATCTTCCCGTGATCGACGACGGCGATCCGATCGGCGCGCGCTGCCGTCCCGAGCCGGTGCGCGACGACAACGGTGGTGCGGCCGCGAGCCAGCGAACGGCTGGCAAACAGCACCGCTGCCTCGGTGTCCGGGTCGAGTGTCGCGGTGGCCTCGTCCAGCAGCAGGAGATCGGGGCCGACCAGCTCGGCTCTGGCGAGTGCGACGAGTTGCCGCTGCCCCGCCGAGAGTCCGCGGCCGCGCTCGCCGACCGGTTGGCGCATGCCGAGTGGCAGCGCGGCGATCATGTCCGTTGCGCCGACCGCCGCGGCGGCCGCCGCGATCTCGGCCTCGGTCGCGGACGGTTTTCCGAACGCGATGTTGCTCGCCACATCGCCGGTGAAGAGGTGCGCCTCCTGCGGGACGATGCCGAGTCGGGATCGGTAGTCGGTGAGGCGGTAGTGGCGAATGTCGACACCGTCGACACGGATCGCGCCGGTTACCGGACTGCCGGTCGGGTCGCCGGTTGTGTCGTCGTCGAGATTCCGGACACGGTGTTCGGGATCCTGGTTCGCGTCGAGGTCGTCGGGCAGATCGTAGAGGCGAGCGAGAAGCTTGACGATGGTGGATTTGCCCGCGCCCGTCGGGCCGACCAGCGCGAGGGTCGAGCCCGCCGGGATATGCAGCGATACGCCATCGAGGGCGGGTGCGTCGGTGCCCGGGTAATGGAAGTGAACATCGTCGACGGTGACCTCGCCGCGCAGACCATCCGTGATCGCGACCGCCTGCGCAGGATCCGCGGCGATCGAGGACGGAGTGCGCAACAGCTCCCCGATCCGCCGCAGGCCGACCCTGGCCTGCTGATACCCGTCGAATACCTGGGAGAGCTGCAGAATCGGCCCGAACAGCAGCTCCAGATACAGCACGAAAGCGATCAGCGTCCCCGGACTCGTGGTGCCGCCGGCGACCGCACGGGCGCCGACGAACACCACCACGGCCAGCGCCAGATCCGCCCACGCGATGACGAACGCGAAGTACATCGAAATCGCGCGCTGCGCCCGCATCCGGCTGTTGCGGTAGCGCGCGGAGTATTCGGCGAACCGGTGCGCCGCGAACGGCTCATGGCGGCTGGCCTGCACCGCGCGCAGACCGCTGACGTTCTCCTGGAAATCGGCGTTCACCGCCGAGACGTGTTCGCGCGACACCGTGTACGCGGTCGAGGAGACGCGACGGAACAGCCAGGTCGCAACCGCGAGCGGCGGCAACGCGACCAGCACGGCCGCGGCCAGTGACGCATCGATGACCAGCAGCGCGACCGCGATGCCGACCAGGGTCAGGCCACCGATCAGCGTGGTCGCCAGACCGGTCTGCAGGAAGGTCGACAAGGCGTCGATATCGGTGGTCATCCGGGTCATGATGCGACCGGACAGTTCTCGTTCGTAGAAGTCGAGGCCGAGCCGTTGCAGCTGGGCGTAACTGCGCACGCGCAGGCCATAGAGCACCCGCTCGCCGGTGCGTGCGGTGAGCACGGTCGCCGCCGCGGCGACCGCCAAGCCCGCAAACACCAGCACGACACCGAGTGCCGCCGCGGCGGCGAGGGCACCGGAATCCGCATGGCCGACACCGGAATCCATCGCATAGCGGACGATCGGCGGGAAGGTGACGCCGATGAGTGCGTCCAGCGCCAGCAAACCGATCACAACCAGCACCAGCCAGCGGACCGGCCGCAGCAGCCGAGCCAGCCGGAAGCCGGGATCGGGCTCCCGCAGTTGCCGCTCGTCCAGGCCGGGTGCCTCAGTGGCCGGTGGCAGCCGTTCGATATCGCGGCGCAACTCGGGGGTTTCGCTGAGATCGGCCGCCGCACCCGATGCGGGCCCGCCGATCGCGGCGGACCCACGCCCGATGCGGATCGGTACGGCAGCGGCATCCAGATGCTCGAGGTGATGCGACACCGTGGGGGCGGGCAGGCGGATCACTCGGTCGGCGTGGGCGAGGGTGGACTCGCGATGCGCCAGGATCACTGTCGTGCGCCCGCCCTGGTCCGGCAGTGTGTCGAAGATCGCAGCCTCGGTCACGGCGTCGACCGCGGAGGTGGCGTCGTCGAGCACCAGGATGCGCGGCCGCGCCAGCAGCGCCCGCGCAAGCGCGATCCGCTGGCGCTGACCACCGGACAGCGTCAACCCGCGCTCGCCGACCACGGTGTCATAGCCGTCGGGCAATTCGGCGATGAAATCGTCGGCCGCGGCCAGTTCGGCGGCTCGGCGGATCTCGGCATCGGTGGCGTCCGGATTACCGAGGGCGATATTGGCGGCGATGCTGTCGGAGAACAGGAACGGGTCGTCGAAGACAACACCGATTGCACTGCGCAGGTCGGCAGCTCGGACGTCCGCGATATCGATAGCCGTCGGATGTGCGCGGCCCGCCGTTGGTCGGCTGGTTGCCGACCCGCCCGAAGCGCGGTTCGGTGGGCCGATTCGCGGCTGGGCGATGCGTTCCTCGGCGGCGCGATCGAGTTCCGGGCTCGACGACGCGGATTGGGCGGCGGTGTCGGTTTCGGTGCCGAACAGGCGGATCGTGCCGGAGTCGGGTGTGTAGAAGCGGGGCAACAACAGCGACAGTGTGGTTTTGCCGGAACCCGCGGGACCGATAATCGCCACCGTCTCGCCGGGTCGCACGGTCAGGTCGAGGTCGCGCAGCACCGGGCGGTCGCTGTCGAATCCGAAGGTGACGGAGTCTATTTCGATGCCGAGTGGGCCTTCGGGCAGCGCGATCGGGTGCGTGGGGTCGGCGATCGTCGGCGCGGTGTCGATCACCTGGTAGACCCGTTCGGCCGCCGCACGGGTCAGCTGGGCCATGATCACCACCGAGGTCATGGTGCGGGTGGTCGTGGTCATGGTGGCCACATACGCGGCGAAGGCGAGGAAGGTGCCGATGCCGATGGCGTCGTGCAGCGCGAGCCACCCGCCGAAGGCGATCACCGCGACCAGACCGGCCTGCGGGACCGCCGACACGGTCGGCGCGAACCGCGCGTTGATCTTCGCCGCGCGCATGCGCTCGGCATACAGCGCCCTGCCGTGCCGCTCGAGCACCTCGACCATGCGGGCTTCCTGCCCGAACCCCTTCACCACGCGAACGCCGGCGACCGTCTCTTCGACGTGCTGGGCGACCTCGGCGGCGCGTTGCTGCGCGGACCAGGTCGCGGCATACAGCCGTGGCCGCATCCGATAGACGACCAGCGCGATCACCGGAACCACCAGCAGGGCGGCGGCCGCGAGCGGTGGTGACAGCCACACCATCACCGCGGCCGCGAGCAGGAACTCCAGCAGTGCTAGCCCCGACAGCGGCGCCATGGCCAAAAGCCCCTGCACCAATTGCAGATCGGTGATCGATCGGGACACCACCTGGCCGGTGCGCATGGCGTCCTGCCCGGTCCCGTCCAGTCTCTGCAGCGACCCGAGCAGTTGCAGCCGCAGGCTGTGCTGCACATCCAACGACAGTCGTCCCGCCAGCATTCTGCGCCCGAACGCGGCCGCGAACCGCCCCACCGCGAGCACCGCGAGTAGCCCTGCGATCACACCGATGACGTCGGTGTCGCCCACCCCCGCCGCATCCAGCGCCCGCTTGGTGAGCAGCGGCGCCGTGATCTCCACCACCGCACCGACCGCCAACGCGGCCCCGATCCCCGCGAGCAGCCCGCCGTGCGACCGGCTCTCGGCCCACAGCCTGCGCATCCAACCGCCCGGACCCACGCCCATCAGCTGCTCGCTCAAATCAGGTGCTCGCCCATCTCGATCGTCTCAGTCCACACATAAGTCGACGTTAACGCCGCGAACCGGCACACCGTTGTTCCCAGTGGCAGCTATCCGATCGGGATCACAACTCGCGTTGGCGCACCGACCACCAGCCCGCGCCCGCGACGCCGATGGTCCACAGCAGCAGGACGACAACGGCCGCGGGAGCGGGAGCGAGGAAGTCACTGTCTTGGAAGGAACCCACGGCCACGGTGCTGACGGTGGCGGCGCCGGGGAACATGGTGGCGAAGCCCGCGATACCGAGGCCTTTGGCGACGAGCCAGCTCAGTGGTTCCACGATGACGAGCCAACCGAGTAGGGCGGCGACCGCGCCGGTCGAGGTGCGCAACAGCAGTCCGAGGCCTGCGCCGATCAGTGACCAGCATGCCGCGGCGAGCAGGCCGCCGCCGAGCACAGTGAGCAGCCGGAGGCCGAAATCGAACTTGCCGTGCCCGAACCCGATCAGGCAGGCCATGGCGATCAGCTCGACGAGTAACGTGATCGCCAGCGCGAATCCCGCGGTAACAACGAGTTTCGCGGTGACGAGCCGATCGCGGTCCGCGGTGAACAATTGGGTCACCGACATGGTGGCGTACCGGTACTCGGCGCCCGCGCCCGCCGCACCGAACGCGCCGGACACCAGGATCGCCGCTAAGAGGCCGAGATACAGGCCGATTGTCGCGGTGCCGGTCGCGGGATCGCCCTTCGGGTCGGCAGGCCCGGCGAGGATGGCGGTGACCGCACTCGCGACGAGCGCGACCGCGGGCACGCCGATGCCGAGGATCCGGCTCGCACGCAGCGTGATGACCTTGCGGACCTCGGAGTTGACCGCCGGGACGAGGTCCGCGGGCAGGATGTCGATCATCGTGGAATCCCGTAGGGCGTCGGCGTCGGAAGATGGGCGGCCACTCCGGGATACGGAGTCGGCTGTGGACGAACTTTGGTCAGCGCGGCCAGCACCCGATCGGGGTGGATCGGGTCGGGGGTGATGCTGTCCACGCGCACGCCGGCGACTTTCGCCGCCTCCTGGATCTGTCCCTCGGTGGCCTCGGCGACGGCCAGCCGGCCGTCGGGGCGGATCACCGCGTCGGTGAAGCCCTGTGCGGCAAGCGTTGTCGCCAGCGCAATCGGCGTCGACGATGCGACAACGAGACGATCGGGGTGGCCGCGGCGCAGTTTGGTCGGACTGCCCTCGTACACCACCGAGCCCGCACTCAGCACAATGATGTTGTCCACCACCGGGATCACCGCGGCGAGGCTCTCGCTGGACAGCAGCACCGTGCCGCCGCGCCGGGTATGCCGGCGCAGAAACTCTTGCAGCCATGCGCGTTCCGCGCTGTCGAGGCCGGCGGCGGGCTCGTCGAGGACCAGCAGCGGTGGATCGCCGAGCAGCGCGGTCGCCAAGGCCACCTTGGTCTGCTGTCCTGCGGTCAACGCACCCGCTCTGCTGTCCGCCGCCACGTCGAGACCGACGAGTTCGATCACCTCGTCCACCCGGTCGTCCGCGACGCCGACCGCCGCGGCGTACACCAGCAGGTGGTTGCGCGCCGTGCGTGCGGGATGCAATCCGCGCGGTTCGAGCATGCCGCCCACCGCTCGCGCGGTGCCGGGTAACCCTTGTCCGCCGATGGCGATCGAGCCAGTGGTCGGTTCGAGCAGCCCGAGCAGGATCCGCAGGATCGTCGTCTTGCCCGCACCCGCGGGCCCGACCAGTGCCGCCGCGGTGCCCGCGGTGACGGTGAAGCTCACATTCTCGACGGCCGCCACCAGGTTGTACCGCTTGCCGATGCCGCGGACGGCGAACGCAGGTCCTCTGCTCGCACTCATCGTGGGGTGGCCGGGGGTTGCGGCTTCGCCGGGTCGAGGGCGGTGAGCGGATCGGCTTCGACGATGAGGTGCTGATCGGCAGGCCACACCGACGGTGCGGGCCCGAAGGCCTTGCGCGCGTTGTTGATCGTGGTCTTGCCGAGGGCCCGGTTGCCGACGCCGCCGATCACCGCACCGATGCCCGCCGGGACGATCTTGCCCGCCATCAGCGCCGCACGCTTGGTGATGAAGCGGATGATGAACCGCTTGAGCAGCGAGTCGTTCATGCTCGACAGCCCGGGAATGCGGTTGGCGAAGACGGTGCCCCAATTCTTCGCGGAATGGCCGACCGTCTTCTCGACGATCTCCATCCCGCTGTCACCGAGCACGACCGCGAGCACCAGCGCCCTGCGCTGTTCCTTGTCACCGGGGGAGACGCCGTGCACGGCCGCCACCGCAAGGGTGAACACCGCGGAGGCTTCCATGAAGAACGTCGTTTCGGCGCTGACGGCGGCGATGGCCGCGACGGTGCCGACACCGGGTACCGCGGCCGTCGCGCCGACCGCGCCGCCGCTGCCGGTCACGGCGAGCAGGTACTGCTTCTCCAGCCGCTCGATGATCTGCGCGGGGCTCTCGGCCGGGTGGGAGCGCCGGAGTCGGTCCACGTACTTGGCGACGGCGGGCGCCTGCAGGCGCGACCCGGAATCGAGCAGCTCGACGACCGTCTTCTCGAACGCGCCTTTGAACACGGCGTCATCCTCCTCTTCCACCTGTGTTGGGTGAACTGTATGGCACCGACTGCCCTCAGCTCGTCATGACAACGAACTACCCGACCGGATCGGTTCCGATCAGGATCGGGCCGGCCGGGTGTTCGATCATGCCGGTTGGTTCAGCGCCGGCACCCGCTCGGCGAGTACCGGCGGTGGCGGCGGGGTGCCGTCGCCGAAGGGTCTGCCGCCCAGCGCTTCCCGGCCGTGCGGGGTCAGCCAGTTGGTCAGGTCGGGGCCCTTCGGGACGATCCCGGTCGCGTTGATGTCGGTGTGCACCGCGTAGTAGTGCGTCTTGATCTGGCCGACATCGACGGTGTCACCGAACCCTGGCGTCTGGTAGAGGTCGCGTGTGTACGCCCACAGGACCGGCATCTCGCTCAACTTGCTCCGGTTGCACTTGAAGTGGCCGTGATACACCGGATCGAACCGGACCAGCGTGGTGAACAACCGCACATCGGCCTCGGTGATGGTGTCGCCCACCAGGTATCGCTGTCGGGTCAGCCGCTCCGACAGCCAGTCGAGGCGGGCGAAGAGTCGATCGTAGGCCGTGTCGTACGCGTCCTGGGTGCCGGCGAACCCGCAGCGGTACACCCCATTGTTGACATCGTGGAAGACCGCGAGATTCACCTCGTCGATCTCGGCGCGCAGCGATTCCGGATAGAGCGCGGGGGCGCCGGGGCGGTGGAACTCGGTCCACTCGGTGGAGAAGTCGAGGGTCAGCTGCGCGTAGTCGTTGGTCACCACCTGTCCGGTGGGCACATCGACGATCGCGGGCACGGTGATGCCACGCGGATAGTCGGGGAAGCGCGCCAGATACGCGTCGCGCAGCCGCGGAATACCCAGCACCGGATCGACCCCGCCGGGATCGAGATCGAAGGTCCAGCTGAGTTTGTCGTGTGTCGGCCCGCACAGCCCGAGGGAGAGCGCGTCCTCCAGCCCGAGCAGCCTGCGCACGATCAGCGTGCGATTGGCCCACGGACAGGCCCGCGCCGCAACCAGCCGATAGCGGCCCGCTTCGACCGGGAAGCCATCGCGGCCGTCCGCGGTGATGCGGCTCTGGATGTAGTTGGTGTCCCGTTTGAACTCACCAGGCTCTACGTAGGAACCATTTTCGGATACCGACTTGGTCACTTGGACAGTCTCGCAGACGCGGGTGACAGGACCGTGCCTTCCAAGCGGCTGCCTCGCCTTCGCTCGGCTCGGCGCGGGCTGTGGACGGACTGTGTCCGGCTGTGTCTCTGGGGCGGCTGCCTCGCCTTCGCTCGGCTCGGCGCGGGCTGTGGACGGACTGTGTCCGACGCGCCTCTAGGCTGGCCGAATGAGTGAAACGAAGGCAACCCGTCTGGAACGCAACACCACCGACGGCGGCGCGGAAGTGGCCACCCTCACGCTGGCCAATCCGCCGCTGAACCTCTTCGACCAAGCCATGCTCGATGCCCTGGTTGCCGATCTCGCCGAGTTGTCGGCCCGCCCGCCGCGGGCGCTGCTGTTGCGCGCCGACGGCAAACTGGTGTCCGGCGGTGTCGATGTGCACGTCTTCGACGGCCTGTCCGCCGAGCAGGGCGCCGAACTGTGGCGCACCCTTTTCGCCCAGATCATCCATCCGCTGGAGGCGCTGCCGTGCCCGGTGGTTTTCGCCGCGCACGGGCTCACCCTGACCGCGGCCTTCGAGATGGCGCTTGCCTGTGATCTGATCCTGGCCGCGCCGAAGGCCAAGTTCGGACTCGTCGAGACGGTTGTCGGCCTGACGCCCTCGATGGGTGGCCCACAGCGGCTTGCCGAGCGCGCCGGATCCGGCCGGGCCCGCGAGTTCGTGATGACCGGTGATCTCTACGACGCGGCGACCATGGCCGAATGGGGTGTGGTCAACGCCGTGCACGACGACGTCGACACCGCGGCGAGCGAACTGGTGCACCGCCTGGCGCAGGGACCGACGAAGGCGCACGCCGCGACCAAACAGATCATCGAGGCCTGGCGCTCCGGCGGTGTGGCGCATGCCGATTCGGTGACCCCGGAGGTGTCCGGCGCCCTGTTCGGCACCGCTGACCTGCGCGGCGCGGTGCGCAGCTTCCTCGAGGTCGGACCGGGCAAGGCGACCTACACCGGCGAATGAGGACGACGAATATCGAAAAGCAGGGCATGTTCACCACCTAATCGCAGAAAATATGTGACTGGCGTCATATAGTTCGCCTAAGCCTGCCGGCTCTAGGCGTGCGGAGGACTCATGTCACAGCTCCTGGTCGAGTACCCACTGACCCGTCCCCATGCCTGCGACAACCCGCTGGCCCGCGGTGCTGACGGAGTGCTGCGCTACGGGAATCTGACGCCCGCGGTCACCGAACTGCTGGATCTGCAGGTGCACGCCTTCGCGGGCCGGGAGGCCGTCGTGGAAATCGGCGGTCCCCGGCTCACCTATCGTGAGCTGTGGCATTCCGCCTCCCGGATCGCGGGTGGCCTCCAGGAGCACGGCATCGGCTACGGCGACCGGGTCGCCGTCCACATGCCTCCAGGCGCCCGGTGGGTGCAGGCGTTTCTCGGCGCGCTGCTCAGCGGCGCGGTGCCGGTGCTGGTGCACGACGGCCTGCCCGCCGAAGTGGCCGAGCGGGTGATCGCCGACAGCAGCACCGATTTCGTGCTCGGCGCCGGCAGTGCGGGCGGCTCGGACGCGCCGCTGCCCGATGGGGCCGCGTTCATCGATGACGGTGCGGCACTGGGTGATCTGGCGCTGCTGTGCTACACCAGCGGCACTGCCGCGCCGATGGGCGTCGAGCTGACCAACGAAAACTTGTTGTCGGCAATCCGTTCGGTGGTCGCGGCGCTGGATCTGCCGACCGACGGCCTGCGCAACCTGATGCTGCTGCCGCTCGCCCATGCCAGCGGATGTGTGGATCAACTGCTGCCGACCTTCGCGGTCGGCGGCACGGTCGTGCTCGCGCCGGACACTCGCAGGCTGGCCGAAACCCTGGTGGCCGAGCGGATCGACATGGTGTCGGCGACACCGCGCATTTTCACCCGGCTACTACCGGAGCTGGCAAGGCTGCGCACCGATGGCCTCGACACCGAGGGCATCACCCGCGTCAGCAATGCCGGACACCGCGCCGAACGGGCCGCCGCCGCGGAACCCGCGAATCTGACGGCCGCACTGCGGGACATGTTCCCCGCGGCGCGGCGATGGTCGGTGTGGGGCGCAACCGAAACCAGCGGCATCGGTCTGGCCGTCGACGACGACACCGACGCCCCATCCGGCGCCGACGCGGTGCTCGGATTCCCCTTCGGCGGTACGGAATTGGCGCTGTGGGGCCCGCAGGCCCAGGTCGGTCACGGCGAATTGCTCTGTCGCGGACCGAATGTCAGCTGCCGCTACTGGAACGATCCGAAGTCGACCGCGGACCGCTTCACCGGAAGCTGGTTCCACACCGGCGATCAGGTGACCATCGATGCCGACGGACTGGTCCGCAGCGGGCTGTCCGCTTAGCCTTCGCTCATTCCAGCAGTCGCTCGCGCAACTTGGTGCGCAGCTCGTGGGTGAAGCCGATGGCGCCGAGGTACACCTCGAACTCGCCGTGCCGCTCGCGCACCGACTCCAGCGCGACCGTGAGGTACTCCGCGCGGACGCCGAGCAGGTCATCGGAAAGCTCTTCGCCCGCAGCCAGTTTCGTCGCCATCATGGCGCGCAGCGACGGCACCGCCGCATTGCTGAGCAGGAAGTCGGTGAGCACGTCTTCCTCGGTGACCTCGACCGCACGCAGCAGCGTGGCGATCGCCCAGCCGGTGCGGTCCTTGCCCGCGGCGCAGTGCACCAGG
Organism: Nocardia sp. NBC_00403; assembly: GCF_036046055.1. NCBI lineage: Bacteria > Bacillati > Actinomycetota > Actinomycetes > Mycobacteriales > Nocardiaceae > Nocardia > Nocardia sp. NBC_00403. The sequence continues at coordinate 8,184,703 of NZ_CP107939.1, read as the reverse complement.
ACCGCGCCGTCGCCGCGCACAATCGATTCCGCGATGGCGACGATCGCGACGTGCGCCTCGGGCAGGGCGGGAAACAGCCGATACACCTCGAGCATGTGCGCGAACGCGGAGTGGGTCTGCGCGTCGTGTGGTGGCGCCTCGCCCATCCGCGAATCGAAGGGCGTGATGTTCAGCCGTACGTCTTCGGGCAGGTTGTCGTGCCCGATATGGTCGATCTCGCGGCGGCCGCGCAGGTCGTGCACCTCGGTGACGCCGAGTTCGCGCAGGATGGCGTGGCCGGGTGCGTCCAGGCCGCTGAGTTGGGCCGAGCGCAGCAGCACGCCGGGGCGAACCTTCGCGCCGTCGAGGGTCCGCAGGCCGCCGACATCGCGGAAGTTGAAGGTGCCGGCGAGGAAGAACTGGTCGGCGGGGGGCGAGAGAGTCACCGATCCAGGCTATCGCCCCGTCGGTGACGCCAGGTGTCGTTCCCGGATCGAACGTCGAACGGCCAGGTGGCCGATTTGCGAAGTATTTGTGTGGGATCGATCACATGATGACGGGCCTCTGTGAGGCTGTCCGTACTGTGGAAAATCGTGTGTCCGGGGGTGGGGGCGGTCGAGAGTGGCGCCCAGGGAGGCGATTCCGGCGGACACCGGGCGGTCGCGGACCCATTCCGTTTGGGTAACAAAACATTCTTTCAGTCCGGTAATACCCGCCGAACCTATTCTTAAACCCCGATATGCCCTTACTATTGCTTGATGTTGGACCGGGCAGCCAGGGAATTTCCTAGCAGAGGATTCTTGGGGAGCGGCCCGCCATGTTCAGCGAGTCGCGCCGACGGTGGTGCGCGAGTTCTTTCGCCGAGGGAGTCGTCGTTGAGCGTTCGTGGAGAAATAGCGGAGGGCCGGTTGCGACCGACCATCTGCGAGGCGGTCGAGAAAGCGGCCGCCTCGCTCGATATCACCGGAGTGCGGGCGTTGCGGGTGCTGCTGCATGCCGGCGTGAGCGCGTACTGGCCGGTAGTCAAGGCCACCCCGACCAGGCAGATCCGTGCCTATGAAATAACCGTGCAGACGCTGCGGCAGCGCTGGGAAGTACAGACCGAATGCATTCCGGATCCGACCGCGTCTGCGGTGTATCGCGAGATGGACGCCGAGGTCGCTGTCTTCCTCGGCCTGTGTGCGGAGAAGTCCGGCGCGCAGTGGCTGGAGCCGGTGGAGGCCATCGCTGCCTATGCGGTGTCGGTGCTGCAGGGAACCGTGTTGCGCTGGCTCGCCGATTGCAATGACGAGACCACGCTGGTGGTGCTCGACGACCTGGTCAGCAGCTTGGCCACCCGGGCGGCCGAATTGTGAGGACCGTCGGCGACCGTGTGCTGGTCGCTCGGCAGGACAGCGACTGGCCGCCGGCCAATACTGGACGTGTGACCAGTTTGGTGGTTGAGTTGTACCGGTGACCCCGACGTCGCCGATTGTCGCGCTGGATACCGCCACGGCCGAGCTCGACCCGCCGCTGGCCGCCCTCGACCTGGCCGCGCTGCGGGCCAATGCCGCCGACCTGGTGCGCCGCGCGCACGGTGTGCCGGTGCGCGTGGCCAGCAAGTCGGTGCGGTGCCGGGCCGTGCTGGAGCAGGTGCTCGGGCAAGGGCTGACCGCCGACGGCGGGTTTGCGGGCATCATGTCGTACTCGCTGGCCGAAGCCATCTGGCTGGTTCGCCGCGGGGCCCGGGACGTGCTGCTCGGCTATCCGGCCGTCGACCGCGCCGCGCTTGCCGAACTCGCCACCGACGACACCCTCCGGCAATCCATCACCCTGATGATCGATGACCTCGCGCAGCTGGAGTTGATCCGTGCGGTGGTCGGCAGCGAGCGTGTTCGCCCACGGATCTGTCTCGACGTGGACGCCTCGTTGCGGATCGGACCGCTGCACCTCGGCGTGCGCCGCTCGCCCATTCGCACTCCCGACCAGGCAGCGGAGCTCGCCCGGGTGGCGATGGGGCGCGGGTTCGAGGTGGTCGGCGTGATGACCTACGAAGCGCAGATCGCCGGGCTGCCCGACTCAAATATCGCTGTACGGCTGGTGAAGCAGGCCTCCGCGGCCGAAATAACCAAGCGCCGCAAGCAGGTTCTCGACGCGGTCCGTTCGGTGGTCGGCAAGCTGGAGATCGTCAACAGTGGCGGTTCGGGATCGATCGAGGTCAGTATTGTCGACCCCGATGTCACCGAGGTGACGGCGGGCTCCGGCCTGTACGTGCCGACGTTGTTCGACCACTACCGCTCGTTCACCCCCCGCCCCGCGCTGTACTTCGCCACCTCGGTGCTGCGCAAGCCGACCCCGTCCATCGCCACCGTCTTCGCGGGCGGCTACATCGCCTCTGGTCCGACGGGTCCGTCGCGGGTGCCGAAGCCGGTGTGGCCCAGTGGGTTGCGGCTGATCGGCACCGAGGGTGCGGGCGAGGTGCAGACGCCGCTGTCCGGGGCTGCTGAACTGCAGATCGGTGACCGGGTCTGGTTCCGCCACGCCAAGGCGGGCGAGCTGTGCGAGCGCATCGATCACATCCATCTGGTCGACAGCGACGGCACCAGGACGACGGTGCCGACTTACCGCGGTGAGGGCAACTGCTTCGGCTGAGGCCGACGGACGTTGCTCCCCCGGGATCGCTGACAGGATTGCCGACTTTCGGCAATTTCGAGGCCCTGAATTTCGCATTGAATACCAACCGGTCTGGCTGTAAATTCCTGTCGGGTGCTGGCCGGTGTTTATGGAATGATTTCATCCGATGAATTCGCTTCGGTAATACCCATACTCCGAATAGGTATTCGAGACGCCGGATCGATCCGAACTGTGCGGACGGCCACGGGATTACGACAAGACTCACATTGCGCAGCGTGCACTCGATGGCCGCGGTCGTGCGCCATGACCGCGTGTGCCGCGATTCAGCTCAGATGCAGGAAGCTCGCCAAGTCCGACAGATCGTCCGCGGCGGCGGGCAGATACTCGGTGAGCAGTGGCGAGCGGATGATGGTCGCCTTCCACATGGCACGGCAGAGTGCGGCCTGGATCAGGCTGCGTGACAACAGAAACCCCATGCCGTAGGGTGCGTCCGCCGGGCTCGATGTGGTCATCGAGAGCAGGACGACGGCGGCCTCCCTGCCACGGAAGCGGTCGGCCGTGCCGACCAGCACGTCCTCGATCTTGGCCCGCGCGAGCAGCGTCCGGATCAGACCCACCTGGGCGCTGTATGGCGCGACGACGAAGATGTCGTGCGGATGCAGCCGCCGGGTCATCGCGCCGGTCGTCCACGGCAGCCCGAGTAGGGCGCGCACCCGGCGGACCACCTCGCGCGCCTCGGCCACCGACTCGATGGAGTTGCCGGTGTGTTCGACGAGCACGGTGTCGACCCCCGGTGGCACGCCGTCGAGCTGTCGTGCAAGCGTGACCGTTTCGTTGGAGCGCAGCCTGCTGTCGTAGTACAGCCGGGAAATCGGTTCGCAGACCCGCGGGTGCATCCGCCAGGTCCGGTCCAGGAAGTAGCCGCGTTCGGCGGGCAGGGTGTTGCGTCCCTCGGTGAGCCAGCCGAGAACCGATTCGCCGACCGGCTCCGGGTGGGCGCTACGCGTTGTCGGCGGCGCCGGGTCGCCGAGCAGCAACAGGTTGCGCGCGCTGACCGCGACCGCGACGGTGTCGGCCAGCGGAAAGCTGCCCGCGTCGGCGATCACGAGCAGATCGAGACGCTCGTGGGACACCAGTTCGTCGTCGGCGAAATCCGCCGGGCTACCGCCGAGTACGCACCCGTTGACGGCGTTGTCCAGGAATCGCGGGTACCGGGCGCCGTCGATCACGGCCCACTCCGGCGCCACCGACTGCACGTCCTTCTTCGCGACAAGTTCGGGCAGCACCCCGATCTCGACGATCAGGTCGAGCATGTTCTCGACGGTCGAATGTGCGGGCGCGACAATGCCGATCCGCCACCTGTGCCGGGTGACGAGGCGTTCGATCGCGCGGGCGACGGTGGAGATCTTGCCGGTGCCCGACGGGCCCTGCACGGCGAGATAGGAGTTGTCGAGGTCGCGCACGGCGGTGGTGATCGCCGCGGCATGGTCGCCGTGCACATCGGGCAGGCCGCCGGCGCGATGCAAACGGGGCGGGCGGCGGGCCAGGATGTCGAATATCGCGCCGGACGGGACCTCGGGCAGCGCCATCAGCAGCTCTTGGGCGACGAATTCGACGGCGGTCTCGGTGGTTTCGTCCCAAACGGGTAGTCCGGGCGCGATGGCTGTCGGTAGCTCGTCGTAGGGCTCGCACCCCTCCGACAGCAACTCCTCCAGCCGCACAGTGTCGTCGAAGTCCGCGTCCACCGAACAGCCGAGAACCGTGGCGACGGCGGTCGCCCGCCGCCCGACGGCGGTGACCATGCCGGCGGCGACGGGCCGATCGTAGAAGGTGTACACCATGGTTCCCGGTGCCAGCACGGTGTGTGCCGCCACGGCGCCCGCCGTATGCGGTCCCGGCCCGGAAGTGCCCGCCGCACCGCTGCCTGCCGCGCTCGAACCCGACGCCGCGCCCCAGCCGATGCCGATGCGCCCGGTCAGCGTGAGGTAGCGGCGCATGGTTGCCCGGTGCGGGCTGCGATGCCATTTGGTGTCCACCGTGCCCCAGTCGGCGACGAGAACGCCTGGGGCATCGGCCCATTCGTCGACCGGGTGGCTGAGCCGATCGGCATGCGCCCACCACAACGGTTGGCGTTCGCGCCGGTGATAGCCGAGCGCCGCGGCCAGCAACGCGGCCGGATGGTGCGGCTCCTGGTGTGGCGCAGCGAATTCCGCGAGCGCCGCCTCGATCGAGGAGGGGCGCGAGGGCGGCGCGAGATCCGCCTCGTCGGGTTCGGTCACCAGGCACCACGAACTCGCGCGCTCGAGTGTCACCGCCTGCGGGTCGATCCGCTGTTCGGCAGCCCGGTCCACCAGCCAGTCCCGCAGTCGCAGTACGGTCAGACAATCACGTTCGGTGATCGAGGAATGCGCCTCGCCGGGTAGCAGCCGCCGGAGCCTGCTCAACCGGTAGGACCGTTCGCCGATGAGCAACGCGTTGCGCACAATCGGATACAGATCCACCAGCACGCCCGCGCGCAGCAGGTCGTCGACGACCTCCTCGCCGTTACCGTGCGCGCCGGTCCAGCGCAGCAGCGCGGACCTGACCCCGGACGAGTAGTGGTAGACGTGCATGTCCGGGTACATTCGCCTGCGCTGCGCCAGATAGCCGAGCACCTCGCCCAGCGCACGACGCTGTTCGATGACATCGTCGGCGGCTGCCATCCGGAAGGCCAGATGGACGGTGCCGGGTCCGCCCACCTCGACGCCGATCGGCTGCCCGCCAGGACCTTCGTCGATGGTCAGCGACAGGTCCCCCGGCGAGGGCGGCGGCAGCGCGCCGAGCGCGATCACGTCGACGAGGTGATGCGTCGGTTTCCCGGAATCCTCGCGGCGCAGCTGGATTTCGGCTTGTTTGCGCAGCCCGCCGAAGGTCCGTGGTGGCACGCCCGGCACGGTGGTCTCGGTGACGGCAAGCCTATCGATGGTGCTCACGCCCGCCTCCCGCAATCGCGCACGCGCGGTGCGCGGCATCCCGGCGACCAGGAGCAGGTCGCGCGCAGCCGCGAGCGCTGTGGTGCAGGTCGGGCAATGCCCACAGGCCAGGTAACGGGGATCGCCCCACTGCACCGGCAGCAGCTCGCTGAGCTTGTCGTCCAGGATGCGTTCGACTCGGCGGCGCCGCGCGAGGTACACCGGCACCAGATCGGAGAGTGTGTGGGTTGTGCTGTGTTCGCCGACGTACAGCCGGACCAGCGGTGCCGTCAGTGCGCCGGAGCCGTCCAAAGCTTCGGCGCACGCGGCTAGTTCGAGCGCGGCACCCACATGATCCGGCGGGCCCGCGGCGGTGCCGTGCACGGTGTAGCGGACCCGGTGACCCGCCCGCACCAGAAAATCGCAGGAGCAGGCGAACCGACCGTCGAAAAAGGTCGCACCGTGGATCACGTGCACACCGGCCCGCAGCGCGGCGACTGTCCCGGCGTGCGCTTCCCGCAATGCGTCGATGCGAGCCGACGATCCGTTGAGTTCGCGTCCCTCACCTTCGGGCCCGCGCGCACGACATTCGACTTCGACCATCGAGCTACCGAACCGGTCTCGGAAGTCCGCGAGCCTGCGTGCCTTGGAATCGTCGAACCCGCCGCGCGGCTGCGCAACCGGTTCCGGTGCGGTATCCGCGACGGGCACCAGATTGCCCAGTTCGGCATCGAGGGCGCGCAACAGCGCAAACTCACATTGCGCCGCGCGCACGAGATCGACGGCGGTGCAAACGACACGATCACCGAACACGAACAATCGCGGCCCTCCTGTGTCTTTGCGGGACACCGCCCCCGGGTCTTCGCGGGACTCCCGCTACCGACTAGCGCTGCAATACACGCTGGACGGCAACACTGTAGCTAGCGCGCCTGACCTCGATGAACCCTCCCCGGTTCAGGAGCGTGGCTGACGCCGCTCCGGGCGCTTGCCGCTCGCGCCTTCGCGGCGCGGTGCGCGGTTGAACGGCCGCTGTCCGGGCGGGCCGTAGTCCGGCGTCAGCTGGATGAGCTGACCGCTGATCCTGGTGCGGCGCAAGGCTTCCAGCGTTTCCGCAGGTAGGTTCGCAGGCAATTCGACCAGGCTGTGGTCGGGCCGGATGCTGATGTGCCCGAAGTCGCTGCGCCGCAGTCCGCCCTCGTTGGCGATCGCACCGACGATCGCACCGGGCACGACGCGATGCCGCTTGCCGACACTGATCCGGTAGGTCACCAATTCGGTGCCGGTCGCCCGCTGATGCGACGGCCCGCTACCGCGCGGCCCTTCGTCCTCGAAGCGACGCGGTGCGCGCTCGCGCGGTTCGCGGCGCGCGCGTTCGGGCTCCGGCGGTTCCGGCTGCATCAGGAAGTTGTCGCCGTCGCGGGACAGTGTGGCAAGCGCCGCCGCGATGTCGACGAGCGGAATGTCGTGCTCGCGTTCGTAATCCTCGATCAGCCTGCGGAACAGCTGCAGGTTCGACGAGGTCAGGCTCTCGGTGATGTCGTCACCGAACTTGGCGACGCGCTGGGCATTCACGTCGTCCACACTCGGCAGCTGCATCTCGGTCAGCGGATGCCGGGTGGCGCGCTCGATCGACTTGAGCAGGTGCCGTTCCCGTGGCGCGACGAAAAGCAGTGCCTCACCGCTGCGCCCGGCGCGCCCGGTGCGGCCGATGCGGTGCACGTAGGACTCGGTGTCGTGCGGAATGTCGTAGTTGACGACATGCGAGATGCGGTCCACATCCAGACCGCGCGCGGCGACGTCGGTGGCGACCAGGATGTCCAGCGCACCGGACTTCAGCTGTCCGATGGTGCGCTCACGCTGGTTCTGCGCGATGTCACCGTTGATGGCGGCCGCGGAGAAGCCACGGGCGCGCAGCTTTTCGGCGAGCTCCTCGGTGGCCTGCTTGGTGCGCACGAAGATGATCATCGCCTCGAACGACTCGACCTCGAGGACCCTGGTCAGCGCGTCCAGCTTGCGCTGGTGGGACACCTGCACCCAGCGCTGGGTGATGTTGGTCGCGGTCGAAGTCTTCGACTTCACCGTGATCTCGACCGGATCGTTCAGGTACTGCTTGGAGATCTTGCGGATCGCCGCGGGCATGGTCGCGGAGAACAACGCGACCTGCTTGGTCGACGGAGTGTCCTTGAGGATGCGCTCGACGTCCTCCTGGAAGCCCATCTTCAGCATCTCGTCGGCCTCGTCGAGCACCAGGTACTTCAGCTGCGACAGGTCGAGCGTGCCCTTCTCCAGGTGGTCGATCACCCGGCCCGGCGTGCCGACGACCACGTGTGCGCCGCGGCGCAGGCCCGAGAGCTGGACGCCGTAGGCCTGGCCGCCGTAGATCGGCAGTACGTGCAGCCCGGGAATGTGGGTGGCATAGCGGCCGAAGGCCTCGGCCACCTGGATCGCGAGCTCGCGGGTCGGGGCGAGCACCAGGGCCTGCGGAAGTTTGCCGGAGGTGTCGAGACCCATCAAGATCGGGATCGCGAACGCCGCGGTCTTACCGGTGCCGGTCTGGGCGAGGCCGACCACATCGGCGCCGGACAGCAGTGGCGGAATCGTCGCAGCCTGAATCGGCGACGGCGACTCGTAACCGACATCGGCGATGGCCGCGAGGACGCGGTCATCGATTCCGAGATCGGCGAAAGTCGGGCCGTCGTTGTCCCTGTCGTTGTCGCCAGGAACGCTGTCGACCTGATTGGTACTCATTGACCAGGAGTTTACTGCCTCCCGGTAGCCGTCCCGGCCACCGGCCCAATACCGTGAGATCTATGCAACCCGATAGTGCGTCCGTGCATCAGAGCCCGGCGACGTCTGCGCTGGATGTTGCGGTCGTTCAGTTTGCGCCGGGAACCGATCCCGCGGCGAACCTCACCGCGCTGCGCGAGCACGTCCGCGTGGCTCGGGAACGCGGCGCAAAAGTGGTGATCGCGCCCGAATACTCGATGTTTGCCGTGTCTCGCCTCGACGCGCGCGTTGTCGCCGTCGCCGAACCGTTGACCGGGCCGTTCGTCACCGGCCTCGGCTCGATCGCGCGCGAATTCGGTGTGCATCTGGTGGCCGGAACGGTGGAGCAAGTGGCGGCAGGCGCGGACCGGATCCGCAATACCCTCGTCGCCCTGGCACCCGATGCGAGCCTCGTCGCGAGGTATCGGAAGGTGCACCTCTACGACGCGTTCGGACACCTCGAATCCGACATCGTCGAACCGGGGGAGATCGAGACGCCCGCCACATTCGTGGTCGACGATGTGATGTTCGGCATGCAGACCTGTTTCGATCTACGGTTCCCCGAGGGCAGTCGTCGCGTCGCGGCGGCGGGCGCACAGGTGCTGGTGCTACCCGCACAGTGGATTCCCGGCCCGTCGAAGGTGGACCAGTGGACAACGCTGCTGCGCGCCCGCGCGATCGAGAACACCGTGTACGTCGCAGCTGCCGATCAGTCCGCGCCGCGCGGCGCAGGCGCGTCGATGATCATCGATCCGACCGGCAGCGTGCTCGCCGAACTCGGCGATGATCCGGGTGTGCTGAGCGCCGGCATCGACCTCGACTACCTGGCGACCGTGCGCACCACGAACCCGAGCCTGGCATTGCGTCGATTCACCATCGCCGAGCGGGTACCGGAGTAGCGTTCTGTTGGATGATCTACACCGATCGGGCGTCGGCCGGTCGTGCGCTGGGTGCTGAGTTGGCGCACCTGCGTGCGTCGGACCCGCTGGTGCTCGGGCTGCCCCGTGGCGGTGTTCCGGTGGCCGCCGCGGTGCGGGATGTGATCGGCGGCGATCTCGATATTCTGTTGGTTCGCAAGCTCGGTGTGCCGTGGCAGCCGGAGCTGGCGATGGGCGCCATCGGTGCGGGCGGCGTTCGGGTGCTCAACCAGGATGTCTTGGACCACACGGGGATCACGCCGCGGCAGCTCGCCGAGATCGAGGACTTCGAGCGCGTCGAACTCGAACGCCGCCGCATGGTGCTGCGCGGTGACGCCGAGCCGATCGCGATGGGCGGGCGCACGGTCGTGATCGTGGACGACGGCATGGCGACCGGAGCCACCGTCGTGGTCGCCTGCCGCATCGTGCGGCAAGAACAGCCCGAGCGGATCGTGGTTGCCGTGCCGGTGTCCTCGGCGGAGGCGCTGCATCGCGTCGATGCGGAGGCCGACGAGGTGATCTGTCCGCTGGTGCCGCGCGCACTCGGCGGGGTCGGCACCGCCTACCGTGACTTCCACCAGCTCGAAGACGAGGAAGTCACGGCACTGCTGTCCTGAGCGGCGTGCGTGCGCCGGTCAGACCTCGGTGATGCCCTTGCGGTGACGCTGGGCCAGGTCCGCGTAGAAGCCAGGGTTGAGCTTGACCCAACCCTCGGCCGGGGTGCCCGCGATCGGCTTCTTGACCTGGGCGGGTGCGCCTGCGGCAAGGACGCCCTCCGGAATCTTCGCGTGCGCGGGCACCAAGGAGTGTGCGGCGATCATCGTTCCCGCACCGATCTCGGCCATGTCGAGGACAGTGCTGCTGTTGCCGACAATGGCTTCCGCACCGACCGACGCGCCGTGGAACACCACGCTGTGTGCGATCGTCGCGCCGGGGCCGATCTCCATCGGTACGTCCGGCGGTACGTGCAGCACGGCGTTGTCCTGGACGTTGGCGCGTTCCCGGATGATGATCGGGGCCAAATCCGCGCGCAGTACCGCGCCGTACCAGATGGAGGCGCCTGCCTCGACCCGAACGTCACCGATCAGCGTCGCATTGGGCGCGATGAACGCGGTCGGATCGACTTGGGGGCGTTTGCCTTCGAATTCGTAGAGTGGCACGTGCCCACCGTAACGAAGCTCACCAGCGTTCGGCGTAGGTGATCCGGCGTTCGGCCGCGGTGACCATCGGGCTCAATTGTGCGGTGAACACTTCCGCGGTCACCGGCACGATGTCGACATCCGCGCCCGTGCGCACGGCGTATCGGCCGTCGCCGACCACATCGATCCAGCACAGCACGCCGAACGGACGCAGTTCGTCGTCGGCTCGGCGCAGCGAGACCACGATCTGGCCGATGCCGTCGCGAGGCCGGTTGAGCAGCCGTCGCATGCGCGATGGCGTCGATGGACCGGCGACCGGCACGGTCACCAGGTCGCGGCTGTCCTCTTTGACCCGCGTCTGTGGCGCGGTCATCCGCGAAATCGCGCCGGGGGTGTTCTCCGGCAGCATCGAAACCACCCTGGCGGACAGGTTTTTCGCAGCGCCGACGAACAGCCGGATGTCACCACCGCGGTCCGGTGTCGCGGCGGCGCGCTGCGCGGCGACGACCGCGATCTCACCGGTGGACACGCCGAGCACCCGGACGGGCCGGATCGTGGCGGCTTCGGAATTCGTATCGTCGCGCTGCCCGAATACTTCGACGCGCACCGTGGGTCGGGCCAGCAGCCGCAACGCCGCCTCCAGGTCGGCGTCGAGTGTGCGGTCACACCACCGGTTCAGTGCGGGCAGTTGCGACGCCCGCTCGGTGGTGTCGCGGGCCGAGAGTCGGACAGCGAGAGGATAGGGAATCCGATCGCCGTCGGTGCGCGCCCAGGCCAGCGCGAACTGGTCGGGCGTGAGCGTCCAGCTCACTCGTACTCGCTCCACTCGCCGAGCACCGGCGGTGTCGTCGGATCCATCGCACCGATCAATTCGCCTGCCTCGTCGGCAGGTTCGAGGAAGGTGAGCTCGTCGTCGACGAAGTGCAGATCGTCGTCGTCTTCGTAGTCGGATTGCGCGGCCCGCTGCGGCGAGCTCGAGGATTGTCTTGGAGTGTCGGCCGTGGCGAGCGCGCCGCCCATCATGCCGCCCATCGCGCCCGCGCCCATCCCGCTGACCGCATCGCTGTTGGAGTCCTTGCGGCGCTCCTCGCGCTTGCGTTCCTCGTCGGCGGCCGTGGCGTTGCCGCCGGAGCCGGGCACGGTCGACGGCGCCACAGTCGCGGCGGCGACAACCGGTGTGCCGGAAGCTGTTCGAGGAGCTCGGTCCGGGGTGATCGCCGCAGGCCCCGACGCTGGTTGCTCCGCTGCGGCGGCGACAACCCGTGGCGCGGCAGGTGTCGTGTCGAGGCCGCCGGTGGCAGCGGCGGTGCTACCGAGCGAACCGGCCGCAGGGGAAACCGCGGCGGGGGTCGTCTCGGAGGCTGCCGCCGGTGCGGTCTCTTCGGCCGCCATCGACTCCGGAGTCCCAGCCGGGGGAGCGGGCGTCGAGATCTGCTGTGCGGTAAGCCTTCCCATGGTGCTGTCGGCAGCAGACGCAGTCGTCGCCTGCTGCGGTGTCGATGTGCTGCCGGGCTCCTGGGGTGCGGCGCCTGTCGTGTCATCAGGGAAGGCCGGTATTCCGGATCCGCTGGGGATGAAGGCATTCGTATAGATGCTGTCCATCGCCTGCACCACATCTTGGCGCGAGTGCTCGGTGGCCTTCTGGGTGTCGGTATTGCTGGTGGCCTGTGCCGGATCGAGTAGTGCGGACGCGAGATCCGGTGTGGCACTGGAGGGTTCGACGACTGCGGCGCGCAGGGCCTCTGCGGCGTCGCCTGCCTGACCGAGCCGCTGCGCCACCGTCGACATCACATCGGCGAGCTGCTGCCCGGACTGCTCGAACTGGTGCACGGCATCGGCGGCCTGTTGCGCGGCGCTCCCGCGCCAGCCGTCGGCGATGGCGGCGCGAATTTCGTTGTGCGCCTGCTCGACCGCCTCGGCAAGCCCGGTCGCGGAACCCTGCCACGCCTGCTTGCCCGCGGACAGTGCCGCGGGGTCGAGCAGCTGGACGCCTGCGTGGATGTCCTGATGCGTCAGGTTGTCGAAGATTTCGACGTTCGGTGCGTAATCGGGATCGGCGCGGTGGGCTCCGTGCTCGGCGGTGCGCGGCAACTTACGCATGGGCGACCCCCGCCACTTCGGTCTGGTCGACCGCGACCGCGAGCCCGTCGTCGGCTTGCGTGTACGCCGCACCGGCCGCGCGGAAGGTGCGCGCGAGTTCCCTTGCGGCGTCGGCATAGTGCTGCAACCGGGTCACCGCGCCGTCGGCCTTGGTCTCGAAGCCGCGGCGCAGTGCGTCACCGGAGCCGAATCCGCCGAACCCGGGGAGTGAGGTCGCTGCGGCGAGCACCCGGATCTGCGCTTCGACCTGATCGGCGAGCTGTTCGTAGCGCAGGGCGCACCGTTCCGGCGCGCCTTCGGCGACCAACAGTCCGTCGATCCACAGTTCACCCTCATCGACCGCGGTGTCGAGGGCTGTCACTTTCGACTGCATCTCGCCGTCCCCCTTCCTCATCGTGCTGCGTTCAGCTCATCGGTGTCGTGCCAACCCCACGACGACACCCTGCACCCATTCCGCGATGTCGGCAGCGACCCGCGCATGCACCGGTTCGTGCAGCAGATCGTGCCCGGCGTCGGCGTACTCGCGTAAATCTACCGATTCGTGGCGTCGAGTCCAGACCCTCATCGCATCGATCGGTGCGCGTCGATCCTCGACACCGTGCACTGCCAGCACCGGAAGGGAACCGGGCAACGGCGATCCCGGCGCACCGGGTGCGCCGCCGCCGAGTGCCCGCTTCGGCACCCCGGACAACACCAGTCCGACCAGTGCGCTCGGCGGCAGGCTCGGAGTTCGCGGGTAATCCGCCTCCACCGCGTTCAGGTCGTCGGTTGCCGATGCCTGGTCGGGCACCGCCGCGCCCAGTGCGCCGAGCGCCGTGACGGCCCCGAGCGAGTGACCCATCAGGATCAGTGGCGTGCGGGGCAGCTCGGCCTGCACCAGCTCGATCAGCATGGTCGCGTCCGCCACCAGCTCGGCCAGGGTGCCCGGGTTGTTCGGGTCGCCTTCGCTCAGCCCGTAGCCCGAGGTGTCCAGCGCCCATGCCTCGATCCCGGCGGCGCGCGCCGTCCGCGCGAAGCGGTGATAGTGCCCGCTGTGCTGTCCGATACCGGGCAGTAATACGATCACACCGGCTCTGTCGCCGTCATTGTCGAACGGCCACCGCCGATAATGCATACGGCCACGAGCGCCGACGAAAAAGGGCATCCATAGATAGTGCCAAATTCTGTGCGAATCAGTCGACTTCATGGCCGAATCCGCGCGGTGTCTAGACTGCTGGACGATCAGTGTTCGTATCGAGAGCCGAGGTGCCGGGTGCGTAGAATTCATCGTTGCTGGCCGATCGCCGCACTGGTTGCCGTTGCCTGCGGTGGGGTCGCAACCCCGTCCACTGCCGCCGCCGAGCCGATCGCCGCGTGCGCCCCCGCGCAGGCCGCGACCGCGGTGCCCGCAGGTGTTCCGATCCTCGACTGGTCGGAGAACGTGGGCTATGACGCGCAGGGCAATCTGTGGGTATCGCGCCTCTACCGCAATGAAGTCCAGCGCTACAACAGCTCGGGTGCGCTGACCGGGCGGGTTCCCGTCGAGTATCCGGGTGCGGTGCGTCTTGGTCCCGACGGACTGCTCTACGTCGTCTACGGCGATTCACCCACCAGCGTGTTGCGACCGGGCGGTGTCGTCCGCTTCGACCCCACCGCTGCCGACCCGAAGCCCGAGACGTTCGTTTCCGGTTTCACCATGCCCAACGGCGCTGCCTTTGATCAGGCGGGCAATCTCTATGTGGCCGCGACGTCCGGTGTGATCCGCATCGGCAGGGACGGCGTGGTCGACACCGAGTGGACCGCGCGGGCCACCACGGCCACTGCCAACGGCATCGTCGTTCGTGATCGCTCGCTCTATCTGACGTCGAACGGCAATCCACTCGGTCGTGTGCTGCGCATGTCCATCGACGATCCGTCCGTCCGATCCGTCGTCGCCGACCTTTCCTCGACGCTGCCCGGCATTCCCGACTTCGCCGACGACCTGGTCGACCGGGACGGCATCCTGTACGTCACCACCATCTCCGGCCAACTGGTCCGTATCGACCCGGACACGAACGCCGCCTGCGCCGTGCTCACCGACCAACCGATGACCTCGGTCGCGGCCGTGCCCGGTCACCCCGACGAACTGCTTGCCGGTACCGAGGGCGGCGCGATCCTGCGCATTCGGCTCTGGCGCTAGCCGCACGACAGCACTCGCCGCAGCGGCAAGGTCAGCCGATCGGCGTCCACGGTGGCGCGGGGCTGCTCGCGCCGGGGCCGGGACGGACCTCGATGTGGTGTGGGTGTAGCTCGTCACCGCAGCACTCGCACACCACTTTGGCGTGCGTCACTTTGCCGCAGGTGCCGTGCACCAGTTCGGTGGGGGCGCCGTTGATCAGGCCCGTGTGCTTCTCGCCCCAGGCGAGGATGGCGGCGATGACCGGATAGAGCTCCATTCCGGCGTTGGTGAGGCGGTATTCGTGCAGGGCGCGATGTGGGCCGGAGGCGTACTCGCGGCGTTCCATGATGCCGAAGGCGACCAGGCGATTGAGCCGTTCGGTCAGGATGTTTCGTGCGATACCGGTTTTGCGCTGATAGTCCTCGAAGGTGCGGGCCCGGAAATAGGCTGCGCGCAGGATCGCGATCACCCAGCGCTCACCGAGGACGGCTCCGGAGCGTTCGATCGCGCAATTACTCGCCAGCAGATCGTCGTGTTTCATCACCCCCAGCCTAGCCGTTGCAAAATGCAACGACGACGCTTAGCGTCTACGCATGTTCCAAAGACGCGCGCTGGCGCTAGTGGCCATCTGCGGGAGCGCGTTCCTCGCCTTCCTCGACACCTCGATCGTCAACGTGAGCTTCCCCGACATAGCGGCCTCCTTCCCCGAGGCCAGCCGCGCGCAGTTGAGCTGGGTGCTGGACGCGTACTTCATCGCCATGGCCGCGTTGCTCGTTCCCGCGGGTGGGCTCGCCGACCGGCTCGGACACAAGCGTGTGCTGCTCTGGGGGATAGGCCTTTTTGTGATCACCTCGATCGCCTGTGCGTTGGCGCCGAACTGGCAGCTGCTCGTCGGCGCCCGCTCGCTGCAGGGCGTGGGTGCGGCCGTAATCGCGCCGGTCTCGTTGGCGTTGCTGTTACCCGAGTTCCCCTCGGAGCGACGAGCCGCGGCCGTCGGGATCTGGGGCGCGGCGGCGGCGCTCGCCGCGGGGGCCGGACCGCCGCTGGGTGGTCTGCTCATCGAGATCGCGGACTGGCGCTGGATCTTCCTGATCAACATTCCGGTCGGGCTGCTGATCCTGGCCGCGGGGCGATCCGCGCTTCGCGAAAGCAAGGACGACAACGCGACCGGCCTGCCCGACCTGCTCGGCGCGGTGCTGTCCGCGGCCGGACTCGGCCTGCTCGCGCTGGCGATCATCCAGGGCGACAGCTGGGGTTGGGGCAGCCGCGACACGGTGGCCTGCTTCGTCGCCGCGGCGGTTCTGATCGGCTGGCTGGTGCGCCGGTGCCTGGTTCACCCGCAACCGGTGGTCGACCCGGCGCTGATGCGGATCCAGAGCTTCGCGGTCGGAAACGTCGGCACCTTGTTGTTCGCACTCGCCTTCTTCTCGATGATCCTCGGCAACATCCTTTTCCTTACCGGAGTATGGCAATACAGCATTCTGAAGGCGGGTTTGGCCGTACTGCCCGGCCCATTGCTGACCACCGTCGTCGCCATCCCCGCGGGCCGCATCGCGGACCGTTTCGGCCACCGAGCGGTGATCGTCCCCGGCACCATTGTCTATGCCATCGGCCTACTCGTCCTCCGCGGCAGCGGCGCCGAGCCCGACTTCCTCGGCACCTGGCTCCCCGGCCAGTCGCTGGTCGGCATCGGTATCGGGCTGGCTTTCCCGGCCCTCGGCGCCGCCTCGGTAGCCAATGTCCCGGCCGACCGCTACGGCTCCGCCAGCGCGGTCGGCGCCGCCTTCCGTCAGTTCGGCGCAGTGCTCGGCACGGCCATTCTGATCGCCATCATCGGCTCGCCGACCACCTTGCAGGCCGCGCTGAACGCCTCGCACCGAGCCTTCCTGCTCGGCATCTCCGCCGCTCTCGCCGCGGGCGTCGTCGCGTTGGCGCTGCGCCCGACGCGGGTTCGGGAGTCTGCTCCGGTGCCGGTGTCGTCATGACCACAAGCGCCGAATACGCTTCCGCCGCAGGGCATCAGTGCTGCGGCTATCCGAGACACCCTGGACCGCCGTGCACTCGCTCGCGCCGTCCGGTCGGCGTAGATTCGTGCTGGAACCGCAGGTGGCGGTGGCCAAGGCAATAGCGGCGGAACGATTCGGCGCCCTGCCGATTTCGCAATGGCGCCGCTTCGAGCATCGCGCGCTGGCAGCCGAATGATCAGGCGGCCATAGCGTTTCGTATCCGACAACGGGTCGCAACCGGCCTCGGTTGTCGAACGCTAATGGCCCGGTAGGACAGCCTGTCCGCGTAGTGGCAGATCACCAGGTCACCCCGGCTGCTACCGAGTGAATCGGGCGATGTCTTCAGCAACGCGCTCTGGTGCTTCGAAGGGGAACGCGTGACCGAGCCCGGGGTAGATCAGCAATTCCGAACCGTTGATGTAGTGATGTAGCACGGTGGAGTTGGCAGCGGGTTCTTGTTCGTCGTTTTCGGCGCCCAGGATGAGGGTGGGCAGCTGCAGGGTGGGCAGGCTGCTGACGACGTTGGTGGTGGGGTTGATGAGCCAGTCGGTCATTGCGGCGCGTTGACGGTTGAGGCCGGTCAGGTTCATCCCGACCCTGTTGGGCCGCAGAGCTGTTCGTTGACGCCACGCACCTAGAGCGTCGGGGTGGCCGCTGAAGTACAGCGGAATGACCTGGTCGGCAGGCACAAGCGGGTCGAACGCCGGCCCACCCCGGACCAGACTGGGCAGATCGGGCAGCACCTGCTGTGATCCGCCGGGGCCGGTACCCATCAGGACCAGGGCGCCAACGGCATCGGGGTGGTCCACGGCCACACGTTGCGCGACGAATCCTCCGAGGGAGTAGCCCACGACGGTGGGGCGGTTCAGGTGGAGAGCTCGGATCAGGCCGGCAACCTGATCGGAGAGTTGTGGGACGGTCAAGATGGCCGAGGAGCTGGCCGGGGTCCGTCCCACGCCGTCGGAGTCGAAGATGACGACGTGGTTGGTCGTGGCCAGGCGGTCGAGCAGTGCCGGGTCCCAGTCGTCCATGCTGAATCCGAGGCACGGGGTCAATAGCAGGGTTGGTCCGTGTCCGAAGCTGCGGTAGGCGATCGGCAGCCCCGCGACGGTGACGACATGGGTGGGTGCTGTCAACGACGGTGACCGACCGACGTCGTCAGCTGTTGTCGATGCGATGTCGGTGGCGGGGACGGGCTGACCGGCCGTGGTGTCGGCGTCAGCGGCGCTGGGTGCGATCGACAGCATGCTGGTGGCCAGTGCCGCCATGACGGCCAGGGCGGGCGTCCGACGTCGTGAGCCGGACCACCGACGGCCGGGCAACGGCCCTCTCACGGGCGTCGCTGGGGTTGGTTGCGGCAGGCGGAGAGCGGACATGTGGGCTCCTTGTGGTTGTGGGATGGACCGGGATCGAGGACTGTGGTGCGCTGGGTGCAGCTGGATCATTGGTATGCCAACCGGGTTTGGTGATCGGCGTCGTCGGCCGTGTCGTCCTGATCCAATGCCTTTTGGCTTGAATCGGACCGCCCCATAAGAGCGTCCCCGCCCGGGAAAGGATTCGGACCAAGCAGAAGTCCCACCCGGGATTGCCGACCTATCGCGCCTGTTGCGACCGATCCGCGACGAAATCCGCACACCCGTCCGCCGACCTGGTCGCCGAGAGTGTGGACGCCGGCTACCGGGAACTCGCCGCCCGGCTCGGCGACGACACCCCCGCCTCGGTGGATGAGCACGGCGAGTTGCACGTCGCGATCACACAATTGCGCGAGCAGAATCCTCACATGGCCACGGAGCGACGAGGCCGACCATCGGCGCGAGACCAGCAGCTGGTGTCGGATGACGACGACCGCGTAGCCGGGTCCACGATCACGCGGTGATGGCTGTGGTGATGCGAGTGCGGATAGTGCGCAGGTGTGCGACCAATGCGGGTGGCTCGTGCACCTGGAAGTCGACGCCGAGTCCGATCAGGCGGTATGCCAACCACTCCGGCGAGTCGTCGCGGGTGGCCTCGAGCCGGCAGCAGTCGCGATCGATGGCGGCCAGGTCGCCCGGGGTATCGCCCAGTCGGCCTGCGACCTTTCCGACCGGCGCGTGGATTGTCACACTGACGCGGTAAGTGGGTGTGCCCCAATCGGTTCGGCGCCCGGCCACATATGCGGCGGGATCGGCGGCGGGAAGTTCGCGCGGGGCGTAGCGCGCGCCGGTGGCCTGGGGGCGTTCGATCCGGTCGAGGCGGAAGACGCGCCAATCGTCCCGTTCCATGTCGTGAGCGACGAGGTACCAGCGTCGGCGGGCGGCGACGAGCCCGGCCGGTTCCACATGGCGACGGGTTTCGGAGCCGGTGCCGCTGCGGTACGCGAAGCGCACTCGCTCCCTGTTGGTTACGGCCGAGGCCAGTGTCGTCAGCACGTCCGGGTCGACCGAGGGGCCGTCATCGTTCGGCAGTGTCAGCGCGGCGCCGAGGACCCGAACTCGCCTGCGCAATTTCGCGGGGAGCACCTGCTCCACCTTGGCCAGCGCGCGCACCGACGCCTCCTCGATGCCCGCGACGGCGTATCCGGCGGCGGCGCGCAGTCCGACCGTGATGGCGACCGCTTCGTCGTCGTCCACCAGCAGCGGCGGCATTGCGGTGCCTGCGACCAGCCGGTAGCCGCCGAGCGCGCCCATCGTCGCTTCGACCGGGTAGCCGAGGTCGCGCAACCGTTCGATATCGCGGCGCACGGTGCGATCGGTGACGTCGAGGCGGTCGGCCAATTCGCTGCCCGGCCATTCGCGAGGAGTCTGCAGCAGCGAGAGCAGCCGCAGCAGGCGAGCGGGGGTGTCGTTCATGATTTCAGGATTCCAGATAACTAGGACATACATGGTCCTATATGGGTCCTACCGTTGATCACGAACCGAACGACCGACCCACAAGGAGCCATCCTGATGGACATCGACCGCACCGCCATTCGCCCCTTCCGCATCGACATCCCGCAGGCGGATGTCGACGACCTGATCGAACGGCTTACGCGCACCCGCTGGTCGGCCCAGCTGCCCGGCGTGGGCCGGGAGCGTGGAGTCTCTGTCGACTACCTGAAGGAACTGGCCGAATACTGGCGCACCGGCTTCGACTGGCGGGCACAGGAAGCGGCGCTGAACGAGTTCCCGCAGTTCGTCACCGAAATCGACGGCCTCGACGTGCATTTCCTGCATGTGCGCTCGCCCGAACCGGGGGCGCTCCCGCTGATCCTCACCCATGGTTGGCCGAACTCGTTCGTGGAGTTCACGAAAACTATTGGGCTGCTGACCGATCCGCGCGCGCACGACCTCGACCCTGCGCAAGCGTTCCACGTCGTGATCCCCTCGGTCCCTGGTTTCGCCTTCTCCGAAGCGCCGCGCGAGACGGGAATGACGGTGCGCCGGGTCGCCGAGATGTGGGTGACGCTGATGGACCGCCTCGGTTACCAGCGCTATGGCACGCAGGGCGGTGACCTCGGCGCCTATGTCGCGCCCGAAATGGCGATCGACGCGCCCGGTCGGGTGGTCGGGGTGCACATCGACGGCGGCATCGGGCTGCCTACCGAGGCCGACGTGCCGGCCATGTCCATCGACGAGCGCGCCGAGTGGGATCAGATGCAGCAGTGGATGTCCGGCGGTATCGACCACCACGTCCTCTTGCGCGCGGCCCCACAGACGTTCGCGCACGCCTGGACCGATTCCCCGGTCGGCCTGCTCGCCTGGCTCATGCAGAAGTTCGACGAATTCACCCCGCTGGCAGACCGGGCCGAAGACGTGATGGACCGCGACCATCTACTGACCAACATCAGCCTGTACTGGTTCACCAACACTGCGGGCACGTCGTCCTGGCCGATGTACAACGGTCTCGACGGCAACGGCGCATTCACCTGGCCCACCGGTCAGCAGTTGGTCCCCACCGGCGTCTACGGCGGCGGCTCCGCACTAATGCGGCGACTTGCCGAGCGCGACAACATCATTGCGCACTGGCCGGAAGGCAACACCGGCAACCATTTCATCCCGATGGAACTTCCGGACATGCATGCCGCCGACGTCAGGACCTTCTTCGCGAAGCTGCGCTGAGGGCAATGAATTCGGGTGCGATCACCGCACGACCACACCCGAATTGCTACGCGGGCAACGAGATCGGAGTCAGGCGGTGCGCTGATCGACCGCGCCGCCGGGCTCGATCAAGCCGGTGCGGGCGCCGAGGTCGGGAGCTGGGAGTTGGCGGGGGCAGGTTGCGCCGCGCCCGGCTGCGACGGCGTTTCGCCCGGGACGGCGGGCGCGGCCGGTGCGGGCGCCGGGGCATTGGGGACAGTGAACAGCCCGACCGTCGGGGTCATCACGCAGTGCGCGAACGGGTAGTCGATGATGCCCCACATCGAGGCCAGGACCGTGCCCGATCCGCTCGCCACGTTCTTCGACAGGCTCGGCAGGCCGTATTCGGTCCGGTCGTCGAGCATGTCGAGACCGCTGGCGCCAGTATTGATGTTGATCCAGGCCACTGTCAGTCCGGAGGCCAGTGGCGAACCCGAGTGCGCGGGCGTTGCGCTGAACCGCAGGGTGCCCGGACTGGGGTTTGCGCCCTCGTTCGAGGTGGGCCCGTTGGCGGTGGCCGCGGCGATGATGGTGGTGATGGGGCCGTTGCTGCCACAGCCGAAGGTCGGCGCCGCGTACGCGAATGGAATGAACGTGCCTGCGACGTGCCGCAATTCGGCTACATCGACGAGCTTGGTGTACTGCTGCAGGGCGGCGACGCCCGCCTGCGTGGCTGTGTCGGATCCCGCGGTGTCGGTGAGCTGGGCGAGGCCGATGTCGACCGGCGAGGGCGCGACCGGTTCGGCCGCTGCGGTCCCGGTGAGTGCCAGCACCGCACCGATGCCGAGGGAGGTCATTGCCGCGGCCGCGCGTGCGATGGGTCTGCCGTTCACTCGTTACTCCTAGATACCGATCCCCAGGGTTCCCCTACCCACGCCCAGCAACGTACCAGCTCGTTGTTTCCGCCGCCGAGCTAGCCGGTCACGGTGTCCGGGCGAATGCGTGTCCTCCCGCTGTGACCCAGTCGGCAATGAGAGATTACCGGAGGGTAGGTTTGACTCGGACGTACGAGACACACCGGGAGATGTGTATGAAAATCAGTCTGTCCCCCGACGAGGTGGTCTTTCGCGATGAGCTGCGAAAGTTCTACCGGACCGAGATTCCCGAAGACATCCGTGAGCGCGTGAAATACGGCCGCGAACTGTCCCGCGACGACATCGTCACAGCGCACAAAATCCTCAACGACCATGGTCTGGCCGTGCCGAACTGGCCGGTGGAGTGGGGCGGCAAGGACTGGACGCCGATGCAGCGCCACATCTGGCAGGACGAATTGCAGCTGGCCTCGGTGCCGGAGCCGCTGACGTTCAATGCCCAGATGGTCGGCCCGGTGATCGCGCAGTTCGGATCACAGGAGGTCAAGCAGCGCTTCCTGCCTGCGACCGCGGCACTGGACATCTGGTGGTGCCAGGGCTTCTCCGAGCCCGACGCGGGTTCGGACCTGGCCTCGCTGCGCACCACCGCGGTGCGCGACGGCGATTCCTACATCGTCAACGGCCAGAAGATCTGGACCACCCTCGCGCAGTACGCGGACTGGATCTTCTGCCTCGTGCGCACCGATCCGAACGCACCGAAGAAGCAGGCGGGCATTTCCTTCCTGCTGTTCGACGTGAAGAGCCCCGGTGTCACCATCCGCCCGATCAAGCTCATCGACGGCGGCTACGAGGTGAACGAGGTCTTCTTCGAGAACGTCCGGGTGCCCGCCGATCAGCTGGTCGGCGAGGAGAACATGGGCTGGACCTACGCCAAGTTCCTGCTCGGCAACGAGCGCACCGGTATCACCGGCGTCGGCCGCACCAAGGTCAAGATCGGTGTGGCGAAAGACTATGCGCGCCAGACCAAGTCGGGCTCGGGCACACTGCTGGAGGACCCGGTCTTCGCGGCGCGGATCGCTGAGCTGGAGAACGAACTGCTCGCGTTGGAGATCACCCAGCTGCGCGTGGTCTCCAACTCTGTCGAGGGCAAGCCGAATCCGGCCTCGTCGGTGCTGAAGCTGCGCGGCTCCGAGCTGCAGCAGGCCGCCACCGAATTGCTGCTCGATATCGCGGGCCAGGACGCGGTGCCGGTCGACGCCGACGACATCGCCTCGCCCGGCTGGGCGCAGCGTAGCGGCCCCGGCTATCTGAACTACCGCAAGACAACCATCTACGGAGGTTCGAGCGAGGTGCAGCGCACCATCATCGCCTCCACGATCCTCGGATTGTGAGGCGACACCATGGATTTCGAACTCACCGATGAACAGGTCATGCTGCGCGACACCGTCCGCGATCTGCTGGCCCGCAACTACGATCCCGAATCCCGGCTGAAGATCACCGACACCGAACTCGGCTGGAGCCGCGATGTCTGGCGTCAGCTCGCCGAACTCGGCGTGCTCGGCCTGAGCTTCACCGAGGAGGACGGCGGCGTCGGTGCCGGACCGGTGGAGACCAACCTCGTGCTGGAGGAGTTCGGCCGTAGGCTCGCACCGGAGCCGATTCTGGACGCGGTGCTGGTGCCGGGTGGCTTGATCGCCAGGGTCGGCAGTGCTGAGCAACGGCAGCGGATCCTGCCCGAGGTGGTCGAAGGCAACAAGCTGCTTGCCTTCGCACATGCCGAGCCCGGGGTGCGCTGGCCGTCCACCGAACTGCGCACGACTGCGACGGCGCAGGGCGATTCCTACGTGCTGACCGGCATCAAAAACCCGGTGCCGCACGGCGACTGCGCCGATGAGCTCGTGGTGAGTGCGGTGCTGCCCGGTGGCGGTGTCGGTCTATTCCTGGTCGGTCTCGACGCCGCCGGCGTGGTCCGCAAGTCCTACCGGACGGTGGACGGCCAGCGTGGCGCACAGATCGAGTTCGACAAGGCGCCCGCGGAATTGCTCGGTGACAACCTCGACGCCGCGTCGGCGATCGAGTCGACCACCGTGCACGCCCAGGCCGGGCTGTGTGCGGAGTCCGTCGGCGCGATGGCGGAGGCACTGCGGCTGACCGCCGAATATCTGCGTACGCGTAAGCAGTTCGGTGTCACGCTGTCGAAGTTCCAGACCCTGACCCAGCGGGCGGCGAACATGTACGTCTCGCTCGAGCTCGCGCGCAGCATGAGTCTCTACGCGACGGCATCGCTGGCGGACGGCGGCAACGACACGGTGGTCGCGTCGCGGGCCCGGTTGCAGGTCGGGCGGGCCGCCCGGCACGTCGGTCAGGAAGCGATCCAGATGCACGGCGGCATCGGTGTCACCGCGGAATACCCTGTCGGCCACTACGTGGCCCGGCTCACCGCCATCGAGCGCACGCTCGGCGGCGGTTTCGAGCACTTGCGGGTGCTGACCGCGGGGGTCGGCGACTACGACCTGGCCGAGCTCTAAAAACCGGATGGCGGTGCGTGGGTTGTGAGCTCACGCACCGTCGCGGGGGATCGGATTACTCGCCGCCGCTGGATGGCTCGGCGGCCGGTGTCGTGGCCAGCGGCGGCGTCGGTTCGACGGACGGCGTAGTCGGTGGCGGCGTGGTCACCGGTTCGGGGGCCTCGGTAGCGACGACCGGCGGTGGTGGCGGCAGCGGACTGGTGTCGGCCCGCAACGTCGTCGTCCCGGACGGCCGGGTGGTCGATTCCCCCGGCGCCGCCGTCGGCGGCACGGTGAAGGCCACATCCCTACGCGGTGCGTTGGGGGCGACCTTCCAGGTGGGCGAGGGCGGAATGAAGACCTTCGGCACCGTCACGCTGGAGCCTTCCCGCATCGGTGCGGCGTCGGCGGCAGACTTGATCGGCGGTGGTGCGACATAGGTGTCGTGTTTACCGACACCGCAGGCGCCGATCAGGACGAGTCCGAGGGAGACCGCGCCCGCGGCGATCGCCGGACCGGCGATCTTGGTCCTGCTGCTCTCCATCGGTGACACTCCTCGTGCGTATCGAGTCGGGCTCACACTAATCGAGGCCGGGCGGCCCGGCCACAGGTGAGAAATTCGCTGGTGATGCGCCGAACATGCGAATCATAAACATCCGTAATTCAGATATCGAATTGATCTACATTGCGTGTCGCGGGCACGTGTCGCGAATGAACCGCGTTCCGTGGCTTAGCGTGTGATCAAAGTTACGCGTGAGACGCCTGTATCCAGATGAGAGACGCGCGGTGCGATTTGCGCGACAGCAACACTCTGATCGGCGTCATCGAGGAGTAGATGATGGGAGCTTACTCGACAACTCCGCTGCATGCCTCGTCCGCAGCCGCTGAACCAGCGGCCCCGGCAACGGTGCAGCATATGGTGTCGAACCAGCCAGTGCGCACCCTGTCCACGATTCTGTCGCGGATATCGGGCTGGCTGATTTTCGTCGGCGGAATCGTCGGGGCCGTCCTCGGCATTGCCGGCTTACATGTCGAAATCACGGTTGCCGGACTGATTCTGGCGTGCACAGCGGGTCTGGTCCTGCTCAAGCTCCGCGCCGAAGGTGCGCGAGTGGGCGAAACCGGCTGAAACGCTGACACTTCGGTATCTGCATTTTGCGCGCTCGCGAGAATTACGAGCGCACATCGTATTCGGGGCTCTAGCCTGATCCGATGCGCATCGAGATCACCACGGACCCCGCGGAGTTCCGATCGCGGACCGAGACGTTCCTGCGCCGTGACCCCTTGCGGCACACAGTGATCACCACCGGTACCGCCAACTCCGCCGGTGGCCTCGACGGCTCGAACGAGCCGTCGCGTTTCCTCTCGGCGCACGCCGAGGACGGCACAGTGCTCGGTGTGGCGATGCGCAGCGCGGGTCGCGACCTGTACCTCGGTGAGCTCGCCGACGGCTGCGTGGACGCCGTCGCCGAGGCGCTTGCCGAGATCGCTCCCGACGCGGGCGGAGTCGAGGGGGCCATCGAGACCGCCACCCGGTTCGGCGACCGCTGGAGTGCGATGCGCGGCGGCGGGTATCGGCACGCTTACACCACGCGCCTGTATCGGCTCCGCACACTCCGGTCCCCCGAGGCTGCCGGTTCGCCGCGCCGCGCGGTCGAATCCGACATCGATCTGTGCCTCGCTTGGTCGGAGGCGATGCGGGTCGAGTCGGGCATGGGCCCACAGGGGTGGACCGCCACGCTCGTGGGCAAGCGGATTGCGGCGGGGCGGTGGTGGCTGTGGGAACACGAGGGCAGGCCGGTCTCGTTGGCGGCCCATCAGGCGCCCGTGTACGGCTGGTCCCGCATTGGTCCCGTCTACACGCCGCCCGCCGATCGTGGCCACGGTTACGCCGGCATTCTGACTGCTCATGTGGCGCACACGCTGCGCACCGAGGGCATCGACGTCTGCCTGTTCGCCGATATCGACAACCCCACCCCGAACAAGATCTATCGGGCCATCGGTTTCGAGTCGGCCGGTGAATTCGTGCACTACGCATTCACCTGATAGCGACTGCGCACTAGTCCCCAATCCTGGGGAACCCTATTGTCATCGGGTTAACTCGATTGGGTGAGTTGCGATTTCGGGGTAGCCCCGGCCGCTGATGTCGATACCGCCCTCGACGCACTCGAGCGGTACCGGCAGATGTGGGCTCATCCCTACAGTGGTGCCATCTCGCCCGACGTAGGTGAGTTCGTGGCCGAGGCCAACGGTCGCAGCAGTGCCGATGATCTGGTCGTCACCATTGCGGACTCCCGCGGAGCGGTCCTGCGCGCCACCGGGCCCGGCCGCAACCGGCATCTGCACACCGTGCTCGAGCTGACCAAGGATCGCGACCTGGCGGTTCTCGACGTGCAGACCGGGCATCTCTACGACCCACGCGGCCACGTCGACGTCCTGGTCACCGTCGGTGACGGGCGGACGCTGCCGTACCTCACCGCCCCGCTGCTGGAAGACCTCGTGGTCGCGGGAACCGACCCGGACGACCCCTTTCTGGTCGTGGCGCGCGACGACGACAACTACATCGGGGCGCGCCGCTACGAGTGGGTCTACGAACTCGAACACCGAGCGGGATCCGAGGCCGAGCATTTCCGGGTGTACACCACCATGCACACGGTGGTCCGTGCCGTCCTGTGGGCGTGGGCCTGCGGCGACCCCTCGTGGTCGATCGCCCTGCCGTGGCGTCGGGTCGACCCGGGATCGCCCGGGATCGAGGTGGCGTCGGGAGCGGAGATTCTGCTGGACGAACTGTCGTCCATGACAACCGGTCTGACCGTCGACAGACTCGCGCTGCTCGATACGTTCCTGTCGATGCGAGCCACCAGGGTGCCGACCCTGGATCCGGAATCGCACCTCCCGGACGACGATGCGGCACAGTAGAAATCGGTCGTAATGCGGGGAGCCGCATGAACATCGCGGCTCCCCGCATCGCCCGCTAGTCGGTGCTGAGCACCGTGCCCGCACCGACAGTGCGCCCGCCCTCGCGGATGACGAAGCCGAGGCCCGGCTCGAGCGGAACCGGGTGACCCAGTCGCACGGTCAGTTCGACCGTGTCGCCGGGGATCGCCATTCCGATGTCGTCGGGCAGGGTCACGTCACCGACGACATCGCCGGTCCGCACGTAGAACTGCGGGCGGTAGCCGGAGGTGATCGGTGTGCGCCGACCACCCTCGGCCGTGCCGAGCAGGTACACGCGGGCGTTGAACCGGGTGTGCACCGCGATGCTGCCCGGCTCAACGACGACCTGGCCGCGACGGACCTGACCGCGCTGCACGCCGCGCAGCAGCAGCGCGACATTGTCGCCCGCTTCCGCGAACTCCATTGTCCGGCCGAAGGTTTCCACCCCGGTTACGACCGTGGTCAGGGCCTCGCCGTCGAGACCGAGCAGTTCCACCCGGTCACCGAGACGGACCCGGCCGCGCTCCACCGCACCAGTGACGACGGTGCCCCGACCGGTAATGGTCAGGACGTTCTCCACCGGCAGCAGGAGCGGCGCGTCGGTGTACCGGACGGGGGTCGGTACATGCGTGTCGACAGCGTCGAGCAGTTCGAGCAGCGCCGCGGTCCAGTGGTCCTCGCCCGCCAGCGCCCGCAATCCCGACACCCGCACGACCGGTAGTTCCGCGCCGGGGTAGCCCTGGGCGGTGAGCAGGTCACGGACCTCCAGCTCGATCAGGTCGAGCAGTTCCGGGTCGCCCGCGTCGGCCTTGTTGAGGGCGACGACGATGTGCTCGACGCCGACCTGACGGGCCAGCAGCACATGCTCGGCCGTCTGCGGCATCACGCCGTCCTGCGCGGAGACCACCAGGATGGCGCCGTCGAGCTGGGCGGCGCCGGTGATCATGTTCTTCACGAAGTCGGCGTGACCCGGCATGTCGATGTGCGCGTAATGCCTGGTGGCCGTTTCGTATTCGACATGCGCGATATTGATGGTGATACCGCGCAGCGCCTCCTCCGGCGCGCGGTCGATGCGGTCGAAGGGTACGAAACTACCGCCGCCACGCTCGGCGAGCACCTTGGTGATCGCCGCCGTGAGGGTGGTCTTGCCGTGGTCGACGTGACCCATGGTGCCGATGTTGAGGTGCGGCTTGGTGCGGACATACGTCTTCTTGGACATGGGATTTCCCTGGTTTTCGAGATGGCGCGACGGAACCTCTAGGACGGGTGACCTTCCCCGTCCGAGGTCCCGGGACATCCCGGGGAAGGTCAGCTTCGGGCGCCGTCGAGCTGCGCGGCAGCGGCTGCCGACGCTGCCAGGGCAGCCGCCATCGCGTCCGCGACTGCGGACTGCTGAGCGATGACGAAGCCGAACATGTCGACCATCGTAGGATCCGGGACGGCTCCGGCGCGAAGCATTTTCGCCTTTCGCCGCGAGCCGAGCCCGAGAACCGCGGGATACGACGGGTTTTCGCGTTAGTTCAGCGGTGCCGTGCGCCACCAGCGCATGGCGTTCTCGATGCTGCCCGCGAGACCGTCGGTGTACATGGCGAACTGGGCGCGATCCTTGTCGCCGGTGAAGACGGTGATGATCTTGGGCCCGTCGTTCGTGTACTTGTAGTTCGTGTACGACATGCCGCCGTTGGTGTCGGTCGACTTGGTGTTCGTCGGCAGGGCGTTGACCATGGCCTGCACGTCAGCGGCGGATTTGTAGACGAAGATCGTGTAGAAGGGGTCCGGGTCGGCGGTCTCACCGCCGCCGTAGCAATCCCACTCGTAGAGCCACTTGCCGAAATCCGGTGAGCCGGTGGTCGGCGGCGATGGCGAGGTCGAATCGGCCGCGATGCAATGGGCGCCGTTGTAGCCGGTGTCGCCGGACTTGGACGTGGGCACCATGCGCCCGAATTCGGTGCTGATCGCTTCGATGCTCGGAGTCGCCGTGCCGCTGTTGCTCGACGAGGACGACGAGGACGACGTGGACGACGTGGACGACGTGGATGTGGTGGTGCTGGCGGTCGATGACGAATCGTCGGTGACGGCTCCGATAATGCCGAGAACCACCAGGATCAGCACCACCACGCCGAGGCTGATCCCGATGATGAGTCCGGTGTTGGACTTGTGTCGCGGCGGTTGACCGGGGGGGATCGGCCGCACGCCACCACCATTCGGCGGTCCGGGTGGTGTGTGGAAACCGAATGGGTGCTGGTTGGCCGGCTGCTGGTACGGGTTCGGCTGCTGTTGGGCGGGGCCGGTCTGCATGGGCGGCTGCACCTGCGTGCCCGGCGGGGTGTTGGCGAGGGGTGGTCCGGTCAGCGGGTGTGCCCCGCTCGTACGCGGACCCGGCCCGTTGGCCACCGGAAACGGTGTTCCCGTCACGGGAATCGGCGGTGCGGTCTGCGGGCGAGGTCCGCCGGTCAGGGGAACGGCGGGCCCGGTGACGGGGCGTGGCCCGCCGACGACCGGCATCGACGGCACGCTCGGATTGGTGAGGGCGTGGCGTGCGGCGGCCGCGAACTCCGAACAGGAGGCGTACCTGTCCTCCGGCCGCTTGGCCATGGCCCTGGCGAGGACGCTGTCCAGCGCATAGGGCAGTCCGGGGCGGGCGCTGCTGAGCGCGGGCGGCGCGGCCTGCAGATGTCCCTGGATCACCGCGGCCGGGTTGGTCGCAGCGAAGGGGCCGGTGCCGGTGAACAGCCAGAACAATGAGCAGGCCAGCGAATACTGATCCGATCGGTGGTCCAGTGTGGCGCCGGTCAGCTGCTCGGGTGAGGCGTAGGCGAGCGTCGCGGTGAAGGTCCCGGTTTGGGTGAGATGGCCGGTGTCGTCACGCAGCCGGGCGATGCCGAAGTCGGTCAGGTACACCCGTTCGCCGCGTCCCGCGCCCGAGCGGGCCAGCAGGATGTTCGCGGGCTTCACGTCGCGGTGCAGCACGCCCATGCCGTGGGCGTAGTCGAGCGCGTCCGCGGTCTCCTTGATGATCTGCACCGCCCGCTCCGGCGGCAGTGTCTTGGGATCCACCGACGCGGCATCGATGCCGTCGATGTACTGCATCGAGATCCACAGCTGCTCATCGTCGAGGCCGCGGTCGTACACCGTGACGATATTGGGGTGATCGAGCTGGGCGACCAGATCCGCCTCCCGTTCGAACCGCGCCCGCACCTCCTTGTCGAAGAACATCTCTCTGTTCAACAGCTTCAGCGCCGTCATCCGCGGTAGCCGCGGATGTTTCGCCAGGTAGACCGAACCCATGCCACCGCGACCCAGTTGCCGATCGATGACATAGCCGGCGAAAACGTCACCGCTGGCCAGCATGTCTGCTCCACTTCCCGCCACGCATCGGGACCCACCGATGCGCAGACGTACAGCATAAGAACGCGCGATCGGCCCGACCCGTGCGCGAAAAACATCGAAACCTTAGCAGTATTCGGGCAGCCCAGCTCGCCCATTTTATAGCGAAAAGCTATGGCGGAGGAGGTGGTTCGGGCGGTTGCCGCCCGCCGCGCCGCGCCGAATCGGGCGGCGTCGACCTGGCCGGTCGCGCCCGAATATCGGGTAGCGCAATGGTTCCCGGACGCGGCTTCCGCCGCGGTGGCAGCGGCATCCGCGGTGCCGCCGAGCTCGGCGGCGTGTCGGCGGATCCGGCCGGCCCCTGCTGCTCGGGCGACACCTCGGTGTTGTGTGGTGCCGAGTGTGTGAGGTGTGGTGGCGTGTATTGCCGCGCGGTAGGAGACACGACGTGTGGTGAAACGGCTTGCGGGTGCGCCGTATACGCCGTTGTCGCCTGCGGCGGTGTGGGGTGTGGTGGCATGGATTGCTGTTGCGTGGCAGGAGATGCCGTGTGCGTCGGAGCGGCCTGCGGTTGCGCGGGGGAAGCCCATGCGGGCTGCTGTGGTGCATGGTGTGGTGCGGCGTGATGAGGCGGCAGGCCATACGGTGCGGCGTGGTGTGATGGCGGGCCGTGCTGTGGTGCAGGGTGTGGTGGCAGCTGGTTGGTCGGCGCGTGATGTGGCGGCGTCGTATCGACGGGCGGCCGGCCAGGTGCGGGGTGTGCGGTGTGCGGTGATCCGTTCGGAGGGTGCGGGTGTTGCGGCCCGCTGGACGAGAGCGCCCATCGTGCTGCTGCCGCGAACTCCGAGCAGCTGCCGAACCGGTCTGTCGATCGTTTGGCCAGCGCCCGCGCGAGTACTCCGTCCAGTGCGGGTGGAATGCCCGGCCTGGTGTGGCATATAGACGGCACCGGTCCGTAGATATGGCCGTTGATGACCGCGGCCGGATTGCCGCCGGAGTACGGTCCGACGCCGGTCAGCATCCAGAACAGGGTGCAGGCGAGCGCGTATTGATCGGCCCGATCGTCCAGTGGCAGCCCGAGCAACTGTTCGGGTGCGGCATAGGCGAGGGTGGCGGTGATCGAGCCTGCCGAGCTCAGCGTGGTGTCGCTGTCGCGCACGCCCGCGATGCCGAAATCGGTGAGCAGCACCCGTTCGGGCTGTCCGATCGGCGCTTTGGCCAGCAGGATGTTCGCCGGTTTCACGTCACGGTGCAGCACGCCGTTGGCGTGCGCGAAATCCAATGCCTTGGCCGTGTCGCCCACGATTTGCACCGCTCGACCCGGCGCGAGCACATTCACATCCGCGCAGGATGCGTCCGCCCCGGGAACGAACTGCATGGAGATCCACAGCTGCTCGTCCTCCGCGCCGCGGTCGTAGACGGTCACGATATTGGGATGGTCGAGCCGGGCGATCAGGTCGGCCTCGCGCTCGAAGCGGCCGCGGATTTCGGTGTCGCTGTAGAGCTCCGGGTTCAGCAGCTTCAACGCGGTCAGCCGTGGCAGCCGCGGATGCTTGGCCAGATAGACGGTGCCCATGCCGCCTTGGCCGAGCACGCGCTGGATGGCATAGCCCGCGAAGACGTCGCCTTTGCGCAACACAGTGGATTCACCCCCCTCATCGGGTCGAGCACCTGGATCCTACCGATGTATCTCTATGCGCCGCCTCGATGCAACAGACTCGTTGTGCGGTCATTCGGCCTATGTATCGGTTGCTCCCGGCTTGTCGGTGCCAGTCGATAAAGTGGCCCCATGCGCATTGGAGCACATGTCCGGCTCGACAGCGATCCGATCGGTTTCGGTGAGAAACTCGGCGCCGATGTCATCCAGCTGTTCGTCGTCGATCCACAGAGCTGGGACAAGCCGACCCCACATCCGCGGACCGAGGAGATCCTCGTGAGTCCGATCGACGTGGTCGTGCACTCGTCGTATCAAATCAATGTGGCGAGTCTGAACAACCGGCTGCGGATGCCGTCGCGCAACGCGGTGGCACAGCAGGCGAAGGCCGCGGCGGATCTCGGTGCCTTCGGCCTGGTCGTGCACGGCGGCCACGTCCGCTCCGATGCCGAGATCGACACCGGAATCGATAACTGGCGCAAGCTGTTCGAACGCCAGCAGGACAAGGGCGGTTTCGCGGTGCCCATTCTGATCGAGAACACTGCGGGCGGAAACCATGCCATGGCCAGGCATTTCGATTCGATTGCCCGGCTGTGGGACGCGGTCGGCGAATACGGCGCGGGCTTCTGCCTCGACACCTGCCATGCCTGGGCAGGCGGCGAAGAGCTCGTCGGCGTCGTCGAACGGATCAAGGCGATCACCGGTCGAATCGACCTGGTGCACTTGAACTCTTCGCGCGACGAGTTCGATTCCGGCGCCGACCGGCACGCCAACTTCGCCGACGGCACCATCGACCCGCAGCTGCTCGCTGAGGTGTGCCGCACCGCAGACGCTCCGGTAATCCTCGAAACCCCCGCGGAAGGCGTCGCCGACGATCTCGCCTACCTGCGTGAACATGTGAGCTGACGCCGCGTGAGCGCCTATTGCGCGCGCACTGCAATTGTGATCATGGCGACGGAAACCCTCGTTGGCGGGGCAGTTCGGGTGATGTGCTCAACAGCGCATCAATCAGCCTCGAACAGCGAAGGTGATCTCATGACGGTCGACTACGCCACTCCCGCTACCACCTCGGTGACCAAGCTCGGTGCCCACATCGGTGCTCAGGTCGACAATGTCCGGCTCGGCGGCGACCTGGACTCGGCGACGGTCGAGGTGATCCGGCGTGCTCTGCTCGAGCACAAGGTGATCTTCTTCCGCGGCCAGGATCACCTGGACGAGGACGGGCAGTACGCCTTCGCGGAGCTGCTCGGCAGCCCGACCACGCCGCACCCGACGGTCACCTCGCACGGCGTCAAGAGCCTGGCCATCGATTCCGAGCACGGCCGCGCCAACAGCTGGCACACCGACGTCACCTTCGTCGACCGGATCCCGAAGGCCTCGATCCTGCGCGCGGTGCACCTGCCGTCCTACGGCGGTTCGACCACCTGGGCCTCCACCGTCGCCGCATACAACTCGTTGCCCGAGCCGCTCAAACGGCTGGCCGAGAACCTGCGTGCCGTGCACACCAACGTCTACGACTACGCCGCCCGCAACGTCGACAAGTCGACCCCCAACACCGAGGCCTACCGTGCCGAGTTCCAGTCGAGCTACTACGAGACCGAGCACCCGGTGGTGCGGGTGCACCCCGAGACCGGCGAGCGGGCCCTGCTGGTCGGCCACTTCGTCAAGCAATTCGTCGGCGTGTCCAGCACCGAGTCGCAGGCCCTCTTCCGCCTGTTCCAGGACCGGGTGACCCGGCTGGAAAACACCACCCGCTGGAACTGGGCCCCCGGTGACGTCGCGATCTGGGACAACCGCGCCACCCAGCACTACGCCATCGACGACTACGACGACCAGCCCCGCAAGCTGACCCGCATCACCCTCGCCGGTGACGTCCCCGTCGGCGTCGACGGCACCGCGAGCACCATCCTCGCCGGCAACGCCGAGCACTACTCGACCATCGACGAGCCGGTGCGCCTGGCCTCCTAGACCCGCGCAGCCACAACTACACCCGAAACCCCCGCCCGGGGCCGGTCCGAGTCGATCGTCGAGTGGCACATCGTTGAGGGGGCCTCTCGACCTTCGCCGCTGCTTGGTGCCGGTCGCCGGGTGGGCGGACGCGGTGGGGCGAGCGTGGTCAGTGTCGCCCCGGGTGGCATCGAGTCGGGCATCACCCACTTCACCCGAGGCCACCTCCCCCAGAACTCCGACTGGTCCCAGTTCGGTCGCCTGAAGCCGCCTGCCAAGTTCGTGGTCGGGGTCGAGGGCCCCGCTGTTTGCCGTAGTCAGGTGCCGCCGGCGCGCCGGGCGGGCGACCTGGCTGTCTAGCCCGTGGTAGAGGATCGAGTGAGGAGGGGGCTCCCGACGTTTGCCGCAGCTGTGTGCCACTCGCGCGTCGGGTCGGCGGGTGGTGGAGATGGGGATAGGCCACACTGGTGGCCATGAGTATTGGGCCGTTGGATGGGGTGCGCGTCCTCGAACTCGGCAATTACATCGCCGCGCCGACCGCGGGACGCATCCTCGGTGACTTCGGTGCCGAGGTCATCAAGGTGGAGCGGCCCAAGGTCGGGGACGAGTTGCGCAACTGGCGGCTCTATGGCGGCGACACCTCGATGCTGTATCGCACCGTCAATCGCAACAAGAAGTCGATCACCCTTGATCTACGCACCGAGGCGGGGCGTGGCATTGTGCTCGATCTGATCCGCCGGTGCGATGTGCTGCTGGAGAATTTCCGGCCGGGCATGCTCGAGAAATGGGGTCTCGGGCCCGATGTGTTGAACGAGGTCAATCCCGATCTGGTGATCACTCGCATCTCCGCATACGGGCAGACCGGGCCGATGGCGTCGCGACCCGGCTTCGCCGCCGTCGCCGAGGCTGTCGGTGGCTTGCGTGAACTCGTCGGCGACCCGGATCGGCCGCCGGTGCGTACCGGCGTCTCCATCGGTGATTCCATCGCGGGGATCTACGCGGCGTTCGGCACGGTGATGGCGCTGTTCCAGCGCACGCAGCGGGCCGAGTCGATTCCGCTCGGTGAGCGCATCATCGATGTCGCCCTCAACGAGGCGATTCTGTCGGTGATGGAATCGCTGGTGCCGGACTACCTTGCCTACGGCATCAACCGGGAACGCGTCGGCGGCCGGATGGAAGGCATCGCACCGAGCAACGCCTACCCGTGTCGCGACGGCGTCAGCATCATCATCGGCGGCAACGGTGACGCCATCTTCCAGCGCTATATGGCCGTGATCGGCCGCCCGGACCTGGCCGGGGACCCCGATCTGCAGGACAACGCGGGCCGCTGGCGCAACCGTGAGCGGCTGGACGCCTCGATCGCCGAGTGGACGGTCACCCATACCCGCGAAGAGGCCCTGAAGCTGCTCGACGCGGCCGCCATTCCGTGCGGCCCTATCTACACCGCCGCCGACATCGTCGCCGACGAACAGTACAAAGCGCGCAACATGATCCAGCCCTTCCCCGTGGATGTCGGCGCCTCGCAACCGAAAACGGTCGGCTTCACCGGCATCGTCCCGGTGATCGGCGAGCAGTCGCTGCCCATCCGCAATGTCGGCCCCGATCTCGGTGCGCACACACGCGAGGTGCTGTCGGAACTGCTCGGCATGAGCGACGCCGACATCGATGCGCTGGAGGGGTCATGACCGCCGCACGTCCCGAGTGCGCTCCCGCGAGGGAAGCGTGGTCGATCAGACGTGGCCCTTCCAGTCGCCGGATATGGATGCCGCGTCCGATGGTGCGCGTACACGACAAGGAACACCGAACCCGATCGACCACTTCCAGTGGGTGTCGGCCGGCGGATTGCGGGCCCATCTCGTCACCATCGACGCAGACCGCGTACCGCACGTCGACTCCCTATGGAAACGCCGACCACGAACGTGCGGCAGTCATGAGAAATGGTCACGCAACGGTGGTGCCGGCCGGGCGCGGGACCTCCCGCGAGACACCGGCAGGCGTCGTGAGGGACAATCGCGCAGTGCTTGTACTGGAGGCCTCATGACTCGTCGGGTGTATGGCCGCAGGCGGCCACCTGGGCGTTCGGCATATGAGCTGCGCGCCCCGACACCTCGCCGACCCACCGTGCATCCCAACCCGGCGGTGGGAAACGGGAAGCCATGCGGTGGCGTGATGTGTGTGCCGCAGGAAGTGCGCGAGAAGAAATGACGGTGCTGACCGAGTCGGTGCTGCGCGATGTGACGCTGCGCGACGGGCTTCAGCTCACCGGCAAGGTGCTTCCGGTGGAACACAAGGTCGACATCGTCCGGCGCCTGCTCGCGCTCGGCGTGCCCGCTCTGGAGATCGGCTCCATGGCCCGCCCGGATCTGGTGCCACCGATGGCCAACACTATGGACCTCATCGCGGCGCTGACTCCCGAAGAGCTGCGACACTGCTGGGTCTGGGTGGCCACACCCCGGCACGTCGAAAAAGCGGCGGCCGCCGGCGTGCGCAACTTCCAATACTGCTTCTCCGCTTCGGACGCGCACAACAAGGCGAATATCGGCCGCAGCACCGAGGACAGCGTCGCGGCCATGCCCGACGCGGTCCGCCTCGCCCACCAAGCGGGCGGCGAAATCCAACTTTGCCTGGCCACCAGCTTCACCTGCCCGTTCGACGGCCCGGTAGATCCCGAACGAGTCCTGGCCATCGCCAACGACCCGCGCACCGAAGGCGCTACCGACATCGTCGTCGCCGACACCCTCGGCCAGGCCGACCCGGCTCAGGTAACCGCCCTCATCTCCGCGGTCCGCGACCGAACCCCGCACCGCCGCATCGTCTTCCACGGCCACGACACCTGGGGCATGGGCGTAGCCAACACCCTCGCCGCGCTCGGAGCGGGCGCCACCATGGTCGACGGCTCACTAGGCGGTCTGGGCGGCTGCCCCTTCGCCCCCGGCGCCAGCGGCAACACCGCCACCGAAGACATCCTCTTCGCCACCCGCCCCACCTGGTTCACCCCCACCACCCTGGCCGCCCTGGTCGAACTCTCCGAAGATCTCCTGACAGACCTCGGCGAACCCAACCGCTCCCGCACCGCCGAGGGCACGCGCTCGAAAGCCGAAGCCTTCGACTGGGTCATCTGACCCGAGCGTGAAATAGCGGCGC
Organism: Nocardia sp. NBC_00403; assembly: GCF_036046055.1. NCBI lineage: Bacteria > Bacillati > Actinomycetota > Actinomycetes > Mycobacteriales > Nocardiaceae > Nocardia > Nocardia sp. NBC_00403. Next base: position 8,147,673 of record NZ_CP107939.1, on the reverse strand, counting down.
GCAGTGAGGACTGGCTGTGGTTGCGTTCCAAGCGCTTTGGTGATCGAGCGTAGTCAGATGGTGGCTGTCCAGCCTTCGGCAACCACCATCTGACTACGCTCGATCACCGTTTCTCTGCCCTTGTGAGAGAAGTGCTCGAGAACGGCACCACAGCCAGTCCGCACGCTGGAAGCTGTTGCCTGCCTCCAAAAGCCGCGGAAGAGAAAGTCGGGGACCCCACCTGACGTGCCCTGCACTGCCCGGTAAACCAGTGGAGTGCGGCCGATACTGGGTAGCGTGCACTGGATTCGGTAAACCGGGCTCGCCCCCAGCGGTGCCAAGTAGAACTGGGATGCACAACATCCCACACCGCCGAGCTGAGGAGCAGTGGTTTTCGCTCAGCCGGTACAGCCTCACTGCTGAGCGTCGAGCTACCGCCCACCCATCCCCGGTAGTCCCGCGAACAGCAGCTCGAACACCGGTGGGCTGTTCGGGTGCACAGTGGTCGACGGTATGAACGGCCGACCTTCGCCGGTGTCGGTGACGACGTAGTCGGAGTGGCTGCCGGGCACTCTGTCGTTCACGCCTTCGCAGTGCGGGCCGCCGGTGGCATTTACCTTGGGTAGGTCGTCCGGGTACTGATACGGCTCTGCGCCGTACATGAAGTTCGAGTTGAAGTACGCGCCCGGGTATCTGCCGCCGAAGATCTCCTCGGCGAGGGGCATGAGTTTGCCGAGTGCGTTGATGACGCAATCCAGCCCTGGCGCATAGGCATACAGCAACGCGGTCGTCGGACGGAGGAGCTGGAGCGACGCAATCGACGACGGTTCGCTCTGCCGGAGCACACTACCTGTGGTGTCTGCGACTCCTACGAGGTTCAGCAGTACTGCGTCGAGATCCGACTGTCGGTCGGTGATCGTCGCACTCGTGGTGGTGGCATTTTCCGCCGTGCGCAACAGATCTCCGACGGTGTCGGCGTACAGGCCGGTGACATCGGCCGTGGCGGCCAGCTCCCGTCGCAGCGCGGGCAGGCTCGGATTGATCTCGCGCAGATAGGAATCCGTGTGCGCCAGTGTCTCGCCGAGCTTGTCGCCGCGCCCCTGCAATGCGGTGCTCAGTGCATTCATGGCGATGTTGAGCTTGCCGGGCTCGACCTTCGCAAGGAGGTCGGCGAGATGGTCGAACAGCGAATTGAACTCGACAGTGACCGCCTCGGCCCTCACCTGCGCGCCGGGTCGCAGTGGACGGCCCGAAGGGTGTTCCGGAACAAGGAAATTCACATTCTTCGCACCGAAGATGGTGGTGGAGTGGATGTCCACCCTCGCGTTGTCCGGGACGAGCCGCAGTAACTCGGGGTCGAGATCCAGCCGCAGCCGCTCCCGGTCCTCCGCTCGGGCGACCGCCGCCACCCGGCCGATCTCGATGCCGCGGTACTTCACCCTGGCATCTGGGTCGAGCACCAGTCCGGCGCGCGGCGCGTCGACGGTGACCGACGCGGTCGAGATGTACCTGCCCGAATACATCGACAGCACAGTGGCAATGACGATGGCCATCGAGAGAATCAGGGCAGCACCGGCAATTTTCCAGCGTAATGCCCGCCAGATGCTTCGGGCGATTACCAATCGCGGCCCATCGGTCTGTTGCTTCGAATGCATTACTCACCTGCCTGGAGAGGGGCGCGTCGTTGCCCCGCTCGCGGTGCCGGATTGCTTGCCCGGCCTTACGTGTCGTAGTACTGTCCAGACAGGTGTCCATCGTACGTCCGGACAGCTATACCGGGAGGATTTCCAATGACCCTGGTCAAACCACGGCGGGTTTCCGGAGGCGAGCACGAACACGGCCACCTCGACGAATTTCGGGTCGATCCACTGGCCTTGATGCGCCGAGTCCGGGCCGAATGCGGCGATGTCGGGTCGTTCGACTTGGCCGGACGGCGCGTCATCATGCTGTCGGGCGCCGAGGCCAACGAATTCTTCTTCCGCTCCGGCGACGAGGATCTGGATCAGGGCGCTGCCTACCCGTTCATGAAACCGATCTTCGGCGCGGGAGTTGTCTTCGACGCCAGCCCCGAGCGGCGCAAGGAGATGCTGCACAACCAGGCGCTACGCGGCGAGCAGATGCGCGGGCACGCCGCGACGATCGAGCGCGAGGTGGAGCGGATGCTCGCGCGCTGGGGCGACGCCGGCGAGATCGACCTGCTCGATTTCTTTGCCGAACTGACCATCTACACGTCCTCGGCCTGCCTGATCGGGACCAGATTCCGTGACGAACTCGACGACCGCTTCGCGCGGCTCTACCACGATCTGGAGCGGGGCACCGACGCACTGGCCTACGTGGACCCCTACGCGCCGATCGAAAGCTTCCGCCGCCGCGACGAGGCGCGCCGCGAACTCGTCGACCTGGTTCAGGGCATCATGGACGGCCGCGTCGCGAACCCGCCTGCGCACAAAACGGATCGCGACATGCTGGACATCCTGATCACCATCACCGACGAGCACGGCAATCCGCGCTTCAGCGCCAGCGAGATCACCGGCATGTTCATCTCGATGATGTTCGCGGGCCACCACACCACCTCCGGCACCGCGGCCTGGACGGTGATCGAACTACTCCGGCATCCTGACCTGCTGACCAGGGTTATCGACGAGCTCGACGAACTGTACGCCGACGGTTCGGAAGTCAGTTTCGCCGCGCTGCGCCGGATTCCGCAGCTCGAGGCAGTGCTGAAGGAGACACTGCGACTGCATCCGCCGCTGATCATCCTGATGCGCGTCGCCAAGGGCGAATTCGAGGTCTGCGGGCATCGGATCGCGGAAGGCGACCTGGTCGCCGCCACTCCCGCCATCTCCAACCGCATCCCTGAGGACTTCCCGAACCCGGAGGACTTCGATCCGGACCGCTATATCGACCCCAATCAGGCAGACATCGTCAACCGCTGGACGTGGATTCCGTTCGGCGCGGGACGGCATCGCTGTGTCGGCGCGGCGTTCGCGCTGATGCAGCTGAAGGCTATTTTCTCGATCCTGTTGCGCGACTGGGAGTTCGAGATGGCCCAGCCCTCCGACAGCTACCGCAACGATCACAGCAAGATGGTGGTGCAGCTACAGCAGCCGTGCACCGTCCGCTACCGCAGGCGTCAAAAGCCCTAGACGGCGCACACCTTGCTCGGGTGTGAGCAGGAACATTCTGCGCCGCATCGGGATACGGATCACTTGTACTGTGAAACGCATGATCACGCTCAAAAAAGAAGATGGCGCCGCGGATCTCAACGGCATCACCAAACTGACGGTCGGGGTGAGCTGGGATCCGTCGGCGGGCACGAGTGGCGGTGCGATGGGGCTGCTGCGCCGCAAACGCGGGGTGGACCTGGATCTGATCGCCATTCTCATGCAAGGCGCCGAGCCGGTGCGTTTCGCCGGCCTGGACTCCCTGGACCCGATGGGCAACGGCTCGGTCCAGCACACCGGTGACGAGCAGACCGGCGCCGCCTCCGGCGACGACGAATCGGTGCATGTCACCTTCGCCGATGTGCCCGGCGGCATCGACGCCATCGTGTTCGTGGCCGCTGCCTTCAAGAAGGGCAGCTCGTTCGAGAAGGCCAACAACATTTCGTTCAAGGTGTACGACGCGACCGGCGGCAGCGCCGAACAGGTCGCCGATATCTGGCCGTCGCTGCTGGGCAACGACAACGCCAATGCGGTCGCACGGGCCTTCCGCTCCGGCGCGGGCTGGCAGTTGGAAGTCCTCAACCGCAAGGGCCAGATCAAGCAGGGTGACAAGCAGGCCCTGCTGCGCTTCGCCATGGCATAGACACAGCGAAGCCGGAGTCGAGCGGTGCGTCACCCTCGATTCCGGCTCGGCCGAAAGATGTTTACAGAGCCGCTTCGATGGCGTTGATGACTGCCGCGGAGTCGGGTTCGGTCCGTGGCCGGAACCGGCCGACCACCTTGCCGTCCCGATCGATGAGGAACTTCTCGAAGTTCCACTGGATGTCACCGCTGGTGCCATCCGCGTCCGCGGTGTCGACGAGCTCGCTGTAGAGCGGGTGCCGGTCCTCGCCGTTGACGTCGGTCTTCTCCAGCAGCGGGAAATCCACACCGTAGGTGGTGGAGCAGAATTCCTGGATCTCCTCGGCCGTGCCGGGTTCCTGACCCATGAACTGGTTGCTCGGCACTCCGATCACGGTGAATCCGCGCGGTCCGTAGGCTTTCTGCAGCTCGACCAGCCCGGAATACTGCGGCGTCAGCCCACACTTCGAAGCCACGTTGACCAGCAGCACAGCGTGGTCCCCGGCGAGCTCGCCCAGGGTCGTCGCGTCGCCGGACAGCGTGCGCAATGGAATATTTCGAAGGCTCACTCGTATCGCACCTGCCACTTCTTGATTCCGTTGATCCACCCCGAGCGCAACCGTACCGGATCCGACACCTGCGTGATCTTGGGCATCAAATCGGCGATGGCGTTGAACATCAGGTCGATCTCGAGGCGCGCCAGGTTCGCACCGACGCAGTAGTGCGCACCGGTGCCGCCGAAGCCGACGTGCGGGTTCGGGTTGCGCAGCACATCGAAGGTGAAGGGGTCGTCGAAGGCGTCTTCGTCGAAGTTCGCCGAGCTGTAGAAGAGCCCCAGCCGCTGTCCCTTCTTGATCTGCCGGTCCCCGAGCGCGGTGTCCTGCGTCGCGGTGCGCTGGAAGGCCGTGACGGGGGTGGCCCAGCGGACGATCTCGTCGGGCGCGGTCCGCGGTCGCTGCTGCTGGTAGAGCTCCCATTGCTCGGGGTTGTCCACGAACGCCTTCATGCCATGGGTGATGGCATTGCGGGTGGTCTCGTTCCCCGCCACCGCGAGCAGGATCACGAAGAACCCGAACTCGTCGGAGCCGAGGTGCTCACCGTCGACGTCGGCATTGACCAGTTGGCTGACGATGTCCTCGGCCGGGCAGCCGCGGCGCTGCTCGGCCATGTTCCAGGCGTAGCCGAGCAGTTCGGCCGAGGCCATCCTGGAGGCCGAGGTGGTGTCGCCGTACTGCGGGTCGTCGTAGTTGAGGGTCTGATTGGTCCAGTCGAAGAGCTTGCGCCGATCGGTCTCCGGGACGCCCAGCAGTTCCGCGATCGCCTGCAACGGCAGTTCGACGGCAACCTGCTGGACGAAATCACCGCCGCCGGACTTCTTGGCCGCGTGCACGATGGCGGCGGCGCGTTCGGTCAACGCCGCCCGCAGACCCTCCACCGCACGCGGGGTGAATCCTTTCGACACGACCCGCCGGGTCTTGGTGTGCTTGGGCGGATCCATATTCACCAGCAGCGCACCGGTCAGCGCCATCTGCTCCGGAGTGGTGTCATTGGGCAGCCGGATGATGGATCCCTTCTCCTGGGAGGAGAACAGTTCCGGATTCCGCGAGATCTCCTTGACGTCGTCGAGTTTGCTGACCACCCAGTACCCGCCGTCGCGGAAGCCGCCCGAGGTGTCGTCGGATTGCGCGTTCCACCACACCTGCGCGGTGCGGCGCAGCCATGCGAATTCCTCGACCGGCCTTCGGTTTTCCCACAGCGCCGGGTCGGTGAAATCGAAGCCTGCCGGCAATGCCGTCATGGTTGCCTCCTCGGGGGATAGAACGAGATGCGCTCAGCGCAGCCGGGTTCGGCGCATGAGCCGCAGCGTCGTCAGGGTGATCTTCAGTTGCTTCTCGTAGGGCATGCCCGCACGGGCGTTGAGCACCTGACGCTTCTGGACGCCGACGTTCACGGTGTCGGTGTACTTGAGCAGGCCTTGATCACCGTGTCGGGTGCCGACGCCGGACTGCTTCACGCCGCCCGACGGTGTGGCCTTGGCGGCATAGGTGGCCACGAAGCCGTCGTTGATATTGATGTTGCCGGCTTCCAACTGATCGGCAATGCGGTTGGCGTGGGCCAGGTTTCGGCTCCACACGCTCGCGTTCAGGCCATAGTTGGTGTCGTTGGCGAGCCGGATCGCCTCCTGCTCGTCGCTGAACCGGTACACGCTGACCACCGGGCCGAAGGTCTCCATGGTCGCGTGCGTCATCTCGGGTGTGACGTCGGTCAGCACGGTCGGCTCGTAGAAGGCGGGTCCGATGTCCGGGCGCGCTTTGCCGCCGGTCAGCACCGTGGCGCCCTTCGCGCGGGCGTCGTCCACATGGGCCGCGACGCGTTTCAGGTGCTCGACCGACACCAGCGAGCCGAATTCCGGTGTGTAGTCGTAGGCCGCGCCGATCTTCGAACCCAATTCTTCTGCCGCCGTGACCAATCGGCGCACGAATTCGTCGTAGTGGCGATCGTGTACGTAGATCCGCTCGATGTGCATACAAGCCTGGCCGGAGTTCGCGAACACCGCGAATGCCGCGCCCGGAATGACGTCGTCGAGATTCGCGTCGTCGAGCACGATCATCGGGTTCTTGCCGCCCAGTTCCAGGCTGCAACCGATCAGGTTGCGGCCCGCGCCTTCGCCGACGATCCGACCGGTCGCGGTCGAGCCGGTGAACATCACGAACTCGGCGTTATCGATCAGCGTCGGGCCCACCTCGGGGCCTTCGCCGCAGACGACTTGGAACAGTCCGAGCGGCAGCCCGGCGCGATAGAGCAATTCCACTCCGAACAGCGCGCACAGTGCGGTCTTGTTGTCCGGCTTGAGGACGACGCCGTTGCCCGCCATCAACGCGGGCATCGCATCCGACAGCGCGATCGCGAACGGGAAATTCCACGGCGCGATGACCGCGACGACGCCTTTCGGGCGGTGTTGTTCGGTGGAGCCGGTCAGCAATGGCATCGGGCCGCCGCGCCGGACCGGCCGCAGCACCCGCTTTGCGGTCTTGAGGTAGTGGCTGATGACCATCGGTACGTCGCAGGATTCCTCGACGGCCATGCGGCGGGTCTTGCCGCAGCCGATCTGGATGAGGTCGGCGATGGTTTCGTGCTCGGCCAGCAACAGTTCATGCGCGCGCTCGAAAACGCGCAGTCTGCGCCGCAGCGGCCAAGCGGCCCATTCTTTCTGTGCGGCGCGGGCGGTCGCGTAGGCGGCGGCGATGTCCGCGGGCGTCGACTGCGGTAGTTCGCCGACCACCGCTCCGGTGTAGACCTCGAGCATCTGGTACGGCGCTGCGGCATCGTCGGCGGCGACCATCCCGGTCAGCCTGCCGATCAACGCCTCGGTGATCCGGGCGGGCAGGGTGCTCGCCGACTCTGTGGTCGTTTCGATTGTGCTCATCGGATTCTCCCAAGGACAACGGCGGATACGTCCGAATTAGAACACGTTCTCGTTGTCGTGACCAGGCTGTTCGCGCAGATAGACCACATCAAAGGCCCGCCTGGTGATCCGGCGCGCGACCCGCCGAGTACTCCTTCGCCCAGCGGTAGTCGGGCTTCCCGCTGGGCGCTCGCGATATCGCGGGGGCGATCCAGATCTGCCTCGGAACTTTTAGCCCGCGAGGTGCTTGCGCACGTGGCTCCAGCGCGTCGAAATCGACCGTCTCGGCTGCGGCCTGCCTGGTGGTGATCGACACTGCATCGCGTATCGCACGATGCGGTTCCCTGCTTGCCTGGCGTCGATGGGCCTGCGGGTCCGCCATCGGTCGCTCGGTCGTCGACGACGATCAGGTGCCGCAGCGCCGGCATCGACGCGGCAGCTGTGCGCACCGCCCGCTCATACGTCGCGTGGTAGAACAGCACCTCCAGGTCGACGCTGTCGTAGATGTACCGCAATTCTTCGACGCCGTAGCGGTAGTTGATATTGATGGGGACGGCTCGGGTCTTGAAGCAGGCGATCAGCGTGGTCATCGTGTCGATGTCGTTGTGCATCTGAAAGCCGATGTGCGTGCCGGGGGCGACGCCCACCGAGGCGAGGTGGTCGGCCAGTCGATCGGCCTGTTCATCGAGTTCGCGGAAGGTGAGCACGCGGTCGCCCTCGATCAGCGCGACCCGGTCGGGCATGGCGTCGACGGCGTGCTCGAACAGGTCGGCGAAGTTGCAGGACATGGCAATTCACTCTTTCGGGGCGCGCGTCAGAGCACGGTGAGCGGCAGCGGTATGCCGCGGTCGGTGAAGGTGAAGGACGCGCCGGTGCTGTATCGGGTGAGCGTTACCTCGGTCGCCTCGCGAAATGGTTGTGGGGCGAGCGCCATTTCGACGGTCCAGCCGTAGTCGTCGGTGGCGACGGCGCGGGTGGCGAAGCGCGGGTTCACGCCTCTGGCCATGGCATCCAATGGCGCGAGGTGGTCGGCGTCGATCATCGCGGGCCATGCGCCGTCGGCTACGGCGTCGCTCTGATGCGGAATATGCAGCAGCACGGTGTCGCTGGTCTCGGTGATCTCGACGCCGGTGTAGGGCAGCGGGTTCCAGGCCGGATGCAGCCGCAGCACCTCGGCGAGTGCGGCGGGATCATCACCGAGCCCGAATACGGCACGGATGCGTTCGGAGCTGATGCCCGCGATGCCGGTGAAGTGCTTGCGGCCGAGCTCCATTGCGTTATCACTGCAGGAAGGGCCACCGGCACGGGCACCGGAAGCATCCTCGCCACCGCCACCGCCACCGCCACCGCCACCGCCACCGCCACCGCCACCGCCACCCGCACCGGCAGCGCCACGTCCACTGCCACCGGTACCGGTACCACCGGAAGCGGTGTCAGCAGCCGAAGCCGAAGCCGAAGCGGCGTCGGCACCGAGCCGCGAGCGCACCGCGATCATGAATCCCAGGGTCAGCAGATGGTGTTGCAGACACACCTCGTCAGCAATCCGCACCAATGCCGATTTCGAGAAGTCGGCGAAACGGAGATCACTGAGCAGCGGTCCGGAATAGTCCGCCCGGCCCTGGTCGTCGGTGTCGATCGCACCGAGCTCGACACCGGCTGCCGCGGAAGCCGCCACCAGTTCCGCATAGCGCGGCGCAGGTGGTGCGACATTGGCCGGGTCGATGGTGACGGTCCACGCGCACATGGGATGCCGGTCGGCGGGCCTGCGCGGCGGGCGGTGAATCGGCCGAATCTGCGCGTGCGCGTTGGTCGCCAGCGCCGTCGCGTCGAAGGTCGGATCCTCGATGGTGTGGCACATCGCCACCACGAAATCCTCGCCCATCGGCTCGACATCCATCAGCGCACCGCAATGATCCAGCCAGAATTCCCCGTGGTCGCGGTCCTCGACGCGGAATCGGAAGTCCATGAACTGCGGCGGCGCGCCGATATCGAGTTGCAGCCCTTTGAAGATGGTCGCGACATCGTCGCCGACGAAGCCGAGCGCGCGTTGCATGCGACGGGTGTAGACGGGGCTGGCGAGCTGCCACTCCTCGATGGCGATCGCCGTCATGCCGTCGCGGCCGAACGCCGCGATGGCATGCGGCAGGCCGGATCTGTCGATCAGTTGGCCGCACAGCAGCAATTCCGGCAGCAATGCGGCCAGCGCTGTCCTCGACAGGTGGTCGAAGCTGCTGCGCGACATGGCCGTCACCACAGGGAAACCGGCGCTTCGCCGACTTTGTACCAGCCGGGCAGTGGCTTGCCGGCCATCGATCGCTGAATCCGCTTCTGCATACCGGGCAACAGCGCATTGCCTGCGATCATCTCCAAGAACAACTGCGAGACATTGCCGAGGTCGAAAAAGTCACGCTGCCAGGACCATTGGTAGTCGCCGCCGTAGCGGAACCAGCTGCCGCCGATGCCCTCCGGGCTGTAGTTACGCCCATCGGGCCGCTTGGCATCGGCCACCTGTTTCCAGAAGCCGATCACGCTGCCGCTGCGCTCGTCGATCACGAACTCCTGATACGGGTAGGACCAGCCCTCCAGCCCGTCCATTTCCTGGCCGAGGGCGAGCACCCGGATCTCCTCGCGTCCGACCGCCATGAATTCCTGAGTGGGGCCGTAGTTCCAGCCATAGGTGGCGTCCTCGGTGTACATCTCGGCGAGCGGCTTCCAATCGCCTTTGTCCTCGCAGCGCTGGTTCTCCAGCACCCAGCGCCGGACCATCTCGTCGAGCTCGCTGCGTTCGAAACCTGGCATTACGGTGTTCCTTTCGTGCCTGCTGCGGGCTCGTCCGCAATGATCGACAGGGCCTGTGTCGGGCAGTAGCGGACAGCGCGCTCGACATCCGCGGCTGTGTCCGCGTCGGGTGTCGGATCGGTGATTTCCACCTTTCCGCGCTTGGGCACGGTGAAGGTTTCCGGTGCCTCGTCCTGGCAGACGGCGTGCCCCTGGCACAGGTCGAGATCGGCGATGATCCTCACTGCTCGCTCCTGTCTTGCTCGTTCGCGGCGCTGTCCGGGATCGGCAGTAGCGGCGCTTCGGGCTGGACCTCGACGAGCACCAGGTGCGCACCACGCGGTGTGGAGACCACCGCAACCACCGCGGCGGCCAGGTCGGCAGCGCGCAGCATGTATCCGTGGCGGGCGAATCCCCAGGTTTTCCAGGCCTCCAGCATCGGCCCGATCACTTCGGGGGTGGAGTTCATCCCCATGCCGGTCAAGGTCGGGCCGGGCCGCACGAGGCAGGCGCGGATCCCGCTGCCCTCCAGTTCCATCCGCATTTGCCCGACCATGGCTTCGAGTCCGGCTTTCGCGGCGCTGTAGGCGCCGGTGTGCGGGCGTGGCTCGACGGCGCAGTCGGAGCTGATCACGACGACATCGCCGCGCCGTCGGGCGATCATGCCGGGCAGCACCCGATGCGCGAGCCGATGTGCGCCACCGAGGTGTACCTGTACCTGCTGAAGAAACCGGTCCGGTGCCATGTCGTGGACCGGGCTGAATTCGATGTCGCCCGCACCGGAGACGAGGATTTCGGTGGGGCCGAGCGCCGCCTCGGCCGCGGTCACGAAGGTATCGATCGAGGTGGGATCGGTGACATCCAGCTGGTGTGCGAAGGCCTCGCCGCCGCTGTCGCGGATCTTCTGCGCCAGCGCCTCGCATTGGTCGGTGCGGCGCGCACCGAGCGTGACGGGGTGCCCGAGTTCGGCGAGCGCGACCGCGGTGGCAGCGCCGATACCGGAAGACGCACCGGCGACGAGGGCGGGCCTGCGCACGGGATGGGGTTCGAAACGCGGCACTATTTCGCCTCCACGACGATGGGAAGTTGGGCGAACCCGCGCACGTTCGTCGAGTGCACCCGCACGATGCCGGAATCGGCGACGTCATAGGACCGGACCCGCGAAACGAATTCGCGCAGTGCGACTCCCGCTTCCAACCGGGCCAGGTGCGCGCCGAGACAGAAATGGACGCCTGCGCCGAAGCTGGCGAGTCCGGCCTTGTCGGTGCGGTCGATGCGATAGCTGTCGCCGTCGGTGAACACCTCGGGATCGCGATTCGCGGAGCCGATCAGCAGCAGCACCTTGGCGCCCGCCGGAATGGTGTGGCCGTGCTGGTCGATGGCGACGGCGGCACTGCGCGCGACCATCTGACTGGAGGTGTCGTAACGCAGTGTCTCTTCGACCCAGTCGGTCACCAGTTCCGGCTCCGCGACGACCCGCGCGTATTCCGCCGGGTTCTTCGCACCCCAGTACAGCGCGTTTCCGAGCAGTTTGGTCGTGGTCTCGTTGCCCGCGACGACCATCAGGAACATGAACCCGATGATCTCCTCGTCCGACAGTCTGTCGCCGTCGATTTCGGCGTCCAAGAGCGCCGAGGTGAGGTCGGTGCCGGGGGAGCGCCTGCGCGCGGCAACCATGTCGCTGTAGTAGCCGATGAGCCGGATCGAGGCTGCCACGGCGGGCATCGGGACGTCGAGCACACCGTCCTCCCGGTGCACGACCAGATCTGCCAACCTGCGGATCTCGGCGCGATCAGGTTCCGGCACACCCATGAGCTCGGAAATCACGTCCATCGGCAGCTTGCCCGCGACCTCGTCGATCCAGTCGAAAGTTCCTGTTGCCAGGGCGGGTTCGAGGTAGGACAGTGTCAGTTCCTTGATGCGGTCGGCCATTTCGGCGACCCGCTTCGGCGTGAAGCCCTTATAGACCAGCCTGCGCATCCGCATGTGCCGCGGGTCGTCCATCGCCAGGAACGACATCACCCGGTGTGCGTGCGGTCCCCAAGCGGCGGGATCGAGCGACACTCCGTTGGCGCTCGACAAGCGGATGCTGTCGCGGAACGCGCCGGTCACATCGGCATGTCGAGACAGTGCCCAGAAGTCGAGTTCGGCGTTGTAGTACAGCGGCGCTTCGGTGCGCAGCCGCTGATAGGTGGGGTAGGGGTCCTCATGGAATCGGTAGTCGTATGGATCGAACGTCAATGGTTCCAATGAGGCCGCCGTCATCGCGCCGTCCCGACATTCGATAACGAGTTCTCGTCGGTGAAAATTGTCGCATCACCATTGAGAGACACATAGCTGGACATGTGTCTGGACGGTACCACTGAGACATGCTCACGACAACGATTCTTTGGTATTTGTCCGTGGTTGGTGATGTGGTTTCCGGGATATATCCGGATCGCCGTCGAGGCCGGGAATCGCTACCCGAAGGACGGCAAATCTGAAACATGTTCTTGCGACTTATCGGGCGTCGAGACTATATTCCGTACACGTGTCCAGACAGTATCGGAGCCCTTCATGAGCAGCCTCCTGCCCAACGCCGAATCCCGCCTGCTCATCGGCGGCAAGCTGGTGGCAGGCGCCGACGGCGTGTTCGACACCGTGAACCCCGCGACCGAGGAAGTTCTCGGCCAGGCCGCTGACGCAGGCGGCGGCGATATGGACGCCGCCATCGCCGCCGCACGCACCGCGTTCGACGACACCGACTGGTCACGCAATCACGCCTTCCGCGCACGCTGCCTCGAACAGCTGCGCACCGCGCTACAAGCCCACATCGACGAACTGCGGGAGATCACCGTCGCCGAGGCGGGCGCGCCGACGATGCTGACCAAAGGGCCGCAGTTGGAGGGTCCGGTCGCCGACCTGGGCTACTCCGCGTCGCTCGCCGAAACATACAGCTGGGAAACGGATCTCGGCGTGGCAGAGCCGATGGGCATCAAGACCCGCCGGGTGCAACGCAGAGAGGCGGTCGGCGTGGTCGGTGCGATCACCCCGTGGAACTTTCCGCACCAGATCAATTTCGCGAAACTCGGACCGGCGCTCGCGGCCGGAAACACGCTGGTGCTCAAACCCGCTCCCGACACACCATGGTGTGCGGCGGCCATCGGTGCGGTGATCGCCGAGCACACCGACATCCCGCCGGGCGTCGTCAATATCGTCACCTCCGCCGACCACACGATCGGCGCGCGACTGACCACCGATCCACGGGTCGACATGATCAGCTTCACCGGTTCGACGCAAACCGGGAAAGTGGTGATGGCGGGGGCGGCGACCACGCTGAAGAAGGCATTTCTCGAGCTCGGCGGCAAGTCGGCGTTCATCGTGCTCGACGACGCGAATATCGCGGCTGCCGTTGGTGTTGCGGCCTTTTCGGTGTGTGTGCACGCCGGACAGGGCTGTGCCATCACCACCCGCCTGCTGGTCCCACGTGCGTCCTACGACGACGCGGTGCAGATCGCCGCGGCCACATTGGGTGGGATCGCGCCCGGTGATCCGGCGGATCCGCGCACGATCTGCGGCCCGCTGATTTCGCAGCGGCAGCGGGCCCGCGTCGAGCGCTACCTGGAGATCGCCGTCGCCGAAGGTGGTCGCATTGTCACCGGTGGCGGGCGGCCCGCGAACCATGAGCGCGGCTTCTACATCGAGCCGACCCTGATCGCGGACATCGCGAATACCTCGACGGTCGCCCGCGAGGAGATCTTCGGTCCGGTGCTGGTGGTGATCCCCTACGACGGTGACGACGACGCGATCCGGATCGCCAACGATTCCCCATACGGGCTGTCGGGTTCGGTCTGGGGGAGCGACCAGGACCGGATCCGGCGCGTCACCGAGGGGGTTCGCACCGGGACGCTGAGCGTGAACGGCGGCATCTGGTACTCCGCGGACGCTCCGTTCGGCGGGTACAAGCAGTCGGGCATCGGCCGGGAGATGGGCATCGCCGGATTCGAGGAATACCTGGAAACCAAGCTGATCGCCTACCAAGCCTGACTAGAGGAGCTGACTTTCATGGCCCGTTTCACGGGAAGATCCGTCATCGTCACCGGTGCCGCACAGGGGATCGGCGCGGTGTATGCGCAGGCGCTGGCCGCCGAGGGCGCCGAAGTCGTTGTCGCCGACCGTAATGTGCCAGCCGGAAAGGCGGTCGCGAAGAAGATCGTCGCCGACGGCGGTACCGCGGTGTTCGGTGAGGTCGATGTGTCCGAACCCGAATCCGCGACGGCGCTGGCCGAATTCACCGTCGGCGAGTTCGGCGGCATCAACCACTTGGTCAACAATGCGGCCATCTACGGCGAGATGAAGCTGAATCTGCTGTTGACGGTGCCGTGGGACTACTACAAGAAGTTCATGGGCGTGAACATGGACGGCGCGCTGAACATGACCCGCGCGGTGTGGAAGCCCATGATGGCCGCCGGTGGCGGCTCGATCGTCAACCAATCTTCCACGGCCGCATGGACATACTCCAGCTTCTACGGCCTCGCGAAGGTCGGCGTCAACGGTCTCACCCAGCAGCTGGCCTTCGAGCTGGGCGGCTCCAAGATTCGCATCAACGCCATCGCGCCCGGACCGATCGACACCGAGGCCACCAAGGCGGTGACACCAGAGGCGATCGTCACCGACATGGTGAACCGGTTGCCGCTCAAACGGATGGGGACACCGCAGGACCTGGTCGGCGCCTGTCTCTACCTGCTCTCGGACGAGGCGAGCTGGGTGACCGGCCAGATCTTCAATGTCGACGGCGGACAAGTGTTCCGGTCATGAGCGGGGGTGCGGAGCGATCCGAGCAGGCAGCGAACGGGTCCGCTGCCGAATTCCGGGTCGGCTTCATCGGTCTCGGCAATATGGGCGCGCCGATGGCGAAGCGGCTGCTGGAGTGGCCCGGCGGGCTCACGGTGTGTGACACGCGGCCGGACGCGGTCCAGCCGTTCCTCGAGTCGGGGGCGCAAGCGGCAGGCAGCGCGGCACAGGTCGCGCAGCAAGCTGCCGTCATCTCGGTGACAGTGCTGAACGACGAGCAGGTCCGTGCTGTGGTCGCGGGGCCGGCGGGCATCCTGCGCACCGCAGAACCGGGAACCGTGGTCGCCGTGCACTCCACGATCAGCGATCGGACCGCGGTCGAGCTGGCGAGCCAGTGCGCCGAGCGCGGCGTCGAGTTGGTGGACGCACCGGTGAGTGGTGGTGCGCCCGGTGCGCAGCGCGGCCGGCTCGCCGTCATGGTCGGCGGCAGCGACATGGCATTCCAGCGGGTCCGTGGCCCCTTCGGCTGTTTTGCCGATCTCGTCGTGCACGCGGGCCCGGTGGGTGCGGGCACCCGAATGAAATTGGCCCGCAACTTACTCCACTTCGTCGCCTTCACCGCCGCCACCGAAGCACAGCGGCTCGCCGAGGCCGCAGAGCTGGATATCACCACACTCGGCAAGGTCGTGCGCCATTCCGATGCCGTGACCGGCGGCCCCGGCGCGATCATGCTGCGCGATCGCACCGCACCGATCGAGCCGGGTGATTTCTGGCTGCCGATCCTCGGCCACGTCCGCGATCTCGGCGAAAAGGACCTCACCCTCGCCCTCGAATTGGGCTCCCGGCTCGGTATCGAACTGCCCCTCGCCGAACTGGCCCTCGATCGACTCGGACCAGGACTCGGCGTCAGCGCTGCCGCTACCCAATCAGAAAGGGAATCTCGATGAGCGATCAACCGTCGAACAGCGCGGCGGCCGAGTCCGTCCGTAGGCGTGGGCTGGCCAAGATGGCCGAGGTCTACGGCACCGAGTTCCAGGACTACCCCGGCGCGCACTTCGCCGTCACCGCCGATCACCTCTTCGCCGATATCTGGTCGCGCCCTGCGCTCACCGTGCGCGACCGGAGACTGATCCTGCTCGGCGCGCTGACCGCCCAGGGCGCAATCGACACCGCGGGCATCCAGATCGGCGCGGCGCTGCGCAATGCAGAGCTCACCGAGGAACAGTTGCACGAGATCGCACTGTTCCTCTGCCATTACGTCGGCTGGCCGAACGGCACCAAGCTCGACCTGCTGGTGGGGACCATCGTCGGACAGCAGAAGAAGGCAGCGCGTAAACAACAGGCGGATGCCGCGGAGCAGTCCGAAGCGGCGGACGGGCGATCCGACGCGGCGGCGGAGTAGGGCGATCGAGTTGCCGATTCGACCCGCCGGGCCGCCCGAAACGGCACAGTAGTCGACAGCACAGGACCATCGGGGCGCCTGCCGCGTGAGCGAGCGGGACAGCTCGACAACGCATCACGGTCCGACCGAGCAGAACAGTAAGGAACACGGAACATGTCTGATGCCACGACAATTCGGCCACTGCGTGCCAGTGCGATCTCCGAGTGGGACAAGGAGGCCGACGTCGTCGTCGCCGGGTACGGCATTGCGGGGGTATGCGCGGCGATCGAGTCCGTGCGGGCCGGGGCCGAGGTGCTGATCCTGGAACGCACCGGCGGCTGGGGCGGCGCGGCCGCCATGGCGGGCGGGTTCATCTACCTCGGTGGCGGCACCCCGCTGCAGCAGGCACTCGGTTTCGAGGACACTCCGGAGAATATGGAGGCGTTCCTGCTCGCGGCGCTCGGCCCCGGCGTCGACAAGGCCAAGATCGCCGACTACTGCCAGGGCAGCGTCGAGCACTACAACTGGCTGGTCTCCTGTGGTGTCCCGTTCCGCGAGGCGTTCTGGGGTCAGCCGGGCTGGGAGCCGCCGCACGACGAGGGGCTGATGTATTCCGGCGGCGAGAATGCCGCGCCTTTCAACGAGATCGCGAAACCCGCACCGCGCGGGCATGTTCCGCAGATGGCGGATAAGCGTATCGGGCAGAAGAGCGGCGGCTACATGCTGATGAAGCCGCTCGCCGAGACCGCCGACGGCCTCGGGGTCCGCGTCGAATACGACACCAGGATCCGGCGTTTGATCGTCGATGACACCGACCGCGTCGTCGGTGTGCTGGCCACCCAGTTCGGCAAGCAGATCGCCATCCGGGCCGAGCGCGGTGTCGTCCTTGCCACCGGCAGCTTCGCCTACCACCAGAAGATGATCGAGGGCTATGCGCCGCGGCTGATCGGCAGGCCCGCCGCCGCGATCGAGGAGCACGACGGCATCGGCATCCGACTCGCCCAGGCTCTCGGCGCCGAGCTGGCGCACATGGACGCCACCGAGGTCGCATTCTTCGGCGACCCGCAGATGATGGCGCGCGGCATCCTGGTCAACGGCCGCGGCCAGCGCTACATCCCCGAGGACACCTACCCGGGACGGATCGGCCAGGCCACGCTCATCCAGCAGGACAATCAGGCGTATCTGATCATCGACGAGGAATCGCTCGAGGCTGCGCTCGCCACCGAGACTTCCACTCCTTTCTTCCGGCAGCCGCCGACCTGGGCCGCGGAGACGGTCGCCGAGCTCGAGGCGGACATGGGTCTGCCGACGCAGACATTGCAGGGCACGGTCACCGCGTACAACCTGCACGCCGCCGACGGCAAGGATCCGTTGCTCGGCAAGAAACCCGAGTGGGTGAAGCCGATCGGCGCTCCGCTCGCGGCCTTCGACATGCGCGGTTTCACCGCGGGCTTCACACTCGGCGGTCTGCGCACCGACCTCGACTCCCGGGTGCTGCACGTGTCGGGCGAGCCGATCGCCGGATTGTTCGCCGCGGGACGCTGCACCTCGGGTCTCTGCGCGGGCGGATACGTCAGTGGCGCGTCTCTCGGCGACGGCAGCTTCTATGGCCGCCGCGCCGGCCTCGCCGCCGCCAAGTAGGATCTGGACACATGTCCGAAGGCGAGTCCATCATCCTCGAGGCGACCCGGCGCCGCCTCACCGAGAAGCAGGCCGACACCGTCGACAAGCTCACCAGAGCGGCGGTGGAAGTCCTTGCCCGCGAGGGTTTCGCAGGGATGACAATCCGCATGGTCGCCGCGGCGGCCGGCGTCGGCACCGCCACGGCATACACCTATTTCTCCTCCAAGGAACACCTCGTCGCCGAGATATTCTGGCGGCGTTTGGTTTCCAGCTCCGCGCCGGTCAGCGAGGACCCGGACCCCACGGTCCGGGTGCTCGCTGAGCTGCGCAATATCGCCCTGCTCGTCGCCGACGAACAGGAACTGTCCGGGGCGGTCACCAGCGCGCTGTTGGGCCGTGACCCCGACGTCGCGCATTTGCGTGCCCGCATCGGCGCCGAAATCCGCAAACGCCTACTGCGCGCCCTCGGCCCCGACGCCGACCCGGACGTCGTCGAATCCTTGGAACTCCTCTACGCGGGCGCTCTTGTCCGCGCGGGGATGGGTTATGCCTCCTACTCCGAAATAGCCGACCGCCTGGAGAAATCGGCGCTGCTCATCCTCGAATAGCGAGGCGCCCGGCGCCCTCGACCGGGTGCCCGTGCTGGTTCGATCGCCCAAGCCGTGCTCGTTTCTGGAACACCTCGACCTCCGTGAGGTCACTTGTCAGGATGCCGGCCGACAGGGCGGTGGCACATGGTCGCGGCGGCGACAGCTACGCCGCGATGGTCGAGCAGTTCCGAAAGCCATAGGCATGAGCGCCGCACCATTCGATCCGCGCTCGCCGGGGTCGGCCCGATCGGGTATCCAGCGCGGCGCCGTGAACGCGGGATTTCAGGGCAGGGAGTCTAGGAAAGCGTGCATGTCATCGGCTTCCGGGACGCCGAGTTCGGTGTAGAGCCTCAGTGCCGACTTGCCGTGCGCGCGGGCTTCGTCCAGGCGGCCGAGGGCATGCTGAGCCCGGGCCAGCCCGTCGTGGGCGCGGGCCTGTTCGGGGAGGTTGCTTGCCACGTCGGCGAGTTCGAGTGCGGTGGTGTGATCGGCGATGGCTTGGCGGGGATCGCCACCGCACCGGGCGGTTTCGCCGAGGCCGTTGACGGCGGCGGCCTCGTCGCTGGGGTTGCCCAGCATGCGGTAGAGGTCCCTGGCGCGGCTGTGGTTGGCGAGGGAGAGTTCGAATTGTCCGGTGCCACGGGCGATGACGCCGAGGTTATTGAGGACGAGCGCCTCGCCGCGTTGGTTGCCGAGTTCCCTGTGCAGCGCAAGAGCTCGGTCGAGATGGTCCTCGGCCTCGGTGTAGCGGGTGGCGGCCGCGAAGACCATGCCGAGATTGCCGCGCACGTGTGCTTCGCCGACCTGGTTGTCGGCCTCGATCGCGAGTTGCAGTGCGTGCTCGAGGTTTCGGCGAGCCAGGTCGTAGTCGCGGCGACGCCAGGCGACATTGCCGAGGGTGTTCAGTGCCCGAGCTTCCTGCAGACGGTCGCCGATCTCGCGAGATATCTCCAGTGCCCGAGTAGACCGGCTGACGGCTTGTTCGAAGTCGCCGTCGCGCCAGTGGGCCCAGCCGAGGTCGGTCAGTGCACGGGCTTCGCCGCTGCGGTCCGACAGTTGCCTGCTCGCGCTGAGGCCGACGGTGTGCAGGCGCGCGGCATCGGTGTGGCGAGAGCGCCCGTCGAGGTAGGGGCGCAGGGTCTCCGCCGCGTCGCGCGCGTAGGCGGGTGAGCCGTGTTCGACGGCGTAACCTGCTGTGGCAATGAGGTTTTCGCGTTCTGCATCCAACCATCGGGCGGCTGCCGCATTGTCGATGAAGGGAACGATCGGCCTACTCGGCTCCCGCAGCGGTCGACGATGTTGCGTGCTGTAGTGGAACAGCAGATCGACGGCTGCGCGCGCCGTGTGCAGGTAATGCTCTAACAGGCACGTGCGGGCAATGTTTCGACTGTCGTCGGTTTCTTCTTCGGCCGCGGTGGCACGGGCGTGCTCGCGCAGTAACTCGTGAAAGGTGTAGCGGCCGAGCTTGTGCTGAGCGATGACGTGCGCGTCCAGCAGATCTTCCAACAGCATTTCGGCATCGTCGACCGAGCCCTCGGCCAGCGCCGCTGCCGCACCGGCATCGATGTCTCGGCCGGGATGCAGGCCGAGGAGGCGGAACATTCGCCGGTGCGCGGGCTCCAACTGGCGATACGACAGCGCGAAGGCGGCAGCCACCCCCCTTTCGGCCGTGGACAATTCGGCGAGCCTGCGGCGTTCGCCGCGCAGTCTTCCGGCCAGATACTCGACGGTCCAGCGCGGGCGATGCTGCAGCCGGGCCGCCGCGATCCGCACGGCGAGCGGCAGGAAGCCGCACAGTTGCAGCACATCGAGCACCGCCAGCGGTTCGGCGATCGCCCGGGCTCCGACGATCCGCTCGAACAGCCCGACGGCATCGTCGGCGGGTAGCAGATCGACCGAAAGTGCTTGCGCGCCATCTAGATCGACGAGTCGCCTGCGGCTGGTGACGAGTAGGAGACTCGCACCGGCACTTGGCAGCAGCGGGCGGACATGGTCGGCATCCGCGGCGTTGTCGAACACGACGACCAACCGGCGTCCGGCCAGCTCCGCGCGCCACAGCGCGCCACGATCCACCGTCGAGGTCGGGATGCTCTCATCGGGAATTCCCAACTGGCGCAAGAGAATTTCCAGCGCCGCGTCGGCCGCCACCGGCTCCAGATCGGCCGAATGCGCCTGGAGATCGATGAACAGCTGGCCGTCGGGGAAGCGTTGCGCCACTCGATGCGCCACGTGCACCGCCAGCGCGGTCTTGCCGATACCCGCCATGCCGTCGATGGCGCGGATCGTTACCGAGGCGTCGTCGAGGGGGGCGATGAGGCGGTCGAGTTCGGTGCTGCGGCCCGCGAAATCCGGTATGTCGTAGGGGAGGAAGTTCGTTCTGGTCGACCTTGCCGCAGGAAGTGTCGGAGCCGGCTCCGACACCGCGGCCGTCGAACCCGATCGCGGTGCGCCGTGCAGCGCGGACTCCGATTGCGTCGGTGTGTAGGTCGCCGACGGGGACTGTGGCGGACCGTCCGGCTCCGAATCCGGCGGTGTGGTCCCAGCAGCCTCGGAACCGGAGGTCACGGAACCAGACAGCGCGAGATCGGAAGTCGCGGGTGCGGTCGACGGAGGCGGGAGCGCAGGTGCCCGTGTCGTCGGGTCGTTCCGCAGCACGGCCTGTTCCAACGCGACGAACGCGCTACCCGGATCGAGCCCCTGCAGTTCGGCGAGCACCGTCCGAAAGCTTCGTGCGACGGCGAGTGCGTCGGCCTGCCGTCCCGCTCGGTGCAGGGCGAGCATGAGCTGCGCGGATAGCTTCTCCCGCAAGGGATTCGCCGCGACTTGTGCCCGCAGCTCATCGAGCAGTTGGTCGTGTTTGCCGAGTGAAAGCTCGATCTCGGCCAGTTGCTCGAAGGCTCCGATTCGCTTCTCGTCGAGCAGTAGGCGCGCCGAGGCGATGTAGTCCGCATTCAGGCCGGCCAGCGCCTCTCCCTGCCACAGCGACAGCGCTGCCCGAAGTTCGGCTACCGCGGCCGTCGGATCTTGTGTTGTCAGTGTCCGAGCTGTGGCAACCCGCCGGGTGAACTCATCGAGATCGAGCATCCCGGGTTCGGGCGTCACGACGTATCCGGCGGCTTTGGTCTCCAGTGCCTCGGCGATGCCCGCTTCCCGCAGCACTCGGCGGATCGCGGTCATCGCGGCATGAATTTGCGAGCGCGCGGTGCCGGGCGGCTCCCTGCCCCAGACGGCGTCGATCAGTCGCTCGTTGCTGTACACCCGCCCGGCATTGAGCAGCAACCAGGCCAAAACGGCACGATGCCGGGGTGCCGCGGGCAATGCGCGACCGTCCACCACGACCTCGACCGGTCCGAGGACCGTGAAACGAACACCGACCAAGCCACCCATAGAACACCCATCTTCGAAGCATCGCCAAAGTATCAACTCGGTCGAAGAAGGTGTGTTCATGCCGCACATCCCCCTGATCGAGCCGGAAGCAACCACGGGCGCGACCCGACGGCTGTTCGCCGAAGCGCAACAGCGGTTCGGGATCACGCCGAATGTCGCCAAGGCGATGGCCAACAGCCCTGTCGCGTTGCGTGGCTATCTCGACCTCGCCGCGGCACTGTGCGACAGCGGTCTGTCGGCAGCGACGCGTACCCGCATCGGGGTGCTCGTCTCCCAGGAGAACGGCTGCGACTACGGCCTGTCCGCGCACAGCTTCGTCGGCACCCGGCTGAACGGGCTGCGCCGAGACGAGGTCGATCGCGCTCGCGCGGGTACCGCCGCGGACCCGAAGGACGCGGCGGTGCTCGGCTTCGCAGCCGCACTGTTGCGGCGTCGCGGCGCGGTCACCGACGCGGAACTCGAACAGGCAGGCGCGGAGCTGGCAGGCGCGGACCTCGTCGACATCATCGCCTGCGTCGCCCTCGTCGTCTTCGACAACTACCTCACCCTCGCAGGCCGAGTAGCCAACGACTGGCCACTGGTCTCGCACACCGACCCGATCGACTCGTCCGAGCTCGACCCCTCGAAAGGAACCCGACCATGACCGCACGTATGAAGAACCCCGCGATGGTGCTGCCCGACGCCATGAAGGGCATCAACACCATCTACAAGGGCATTCACCAGGGTGGACTCGCTGCCGAACTCCTCGAGATCGTGGCCTTGCGCGCCAGCCAGATCAACGGTTGCAGCGCGTGCGTCACCTCGCACCTCGGCACCGGCCGCAACGCGGGTGTCAGCGACGACAAGCTGTTCGCGGTCGCGGCCTGGCGTGAGAGCGCCGAGTTCACCGAGGCCGAACGCGCCGCACTGGCGTTGACCGAGGTCGTCACCCGGCTCGCCGACAAATCCGGAGACGGTGTGCCCGACGAGATCTGGGACGCGGTCGCCGACCAATACGACGAAAACCAGCTCGCCGCACTCGTGCTCAACATCTCCCTCACCAATTTCTTCAACCGCATCAACACCACCATCAAGGAACCCGCGGGCGCCCACTGGGGCTGACCACGCACCATCGGCCCGGCCCGGGCCGCAGCTCACGCTCGACAATCAGGAGTAACCATGAGCGCCACGCTCGACATGACCACCATGTACGCCATGCACCACGCGCTGCGGCGCGAGCTGGAGCAGATCGCCAAGATCACCAGCCGGATCGACGACGACCCGCGCAAGATCCTGGCGACTGCGGCGGGCTGGCGGTTGTTCACCAAATCCCTGCATATCCACCACACCGCCGAGGATGATGCGCTCTGGCCGGTAATGCGCGAAACGTTGGCCGCGCGCCCTTCGGAGCTGGCGCTGCTCGACGCCATGGAAGCCGAGCACGGCGCCGTCGATCCGCTGATCGAGGCAATCGAGGCGGCCTTCGCCGATCGCGAGAGCGGTTCGCAGCGCCTCGGCGACCTGGTCGATGCACTGGTCACCGTCCTGGTCGGGCACCTCGAGCACGAAGAAAAGCAGGCGCTGCCCTTGATCCAGGCCACGGTCACGCTGCCGCAGTGGCAGGCGTTCGGCCAGCTGCACGGCAGCAGGATCGGACCGGATGCGCCACAACTGATTCCGTGGCTGCTCGACGGCGCCGACGAGCGGACTGTCGACACGGTCCTTGCGCCGCTGCCGGAGCAGGTCCGCGCCGCCTATTTCCACCAGTGGAAACCCGCCTACATTGCACTGGATCGGTGGAGCGCAGATACTTCCAAATAGTAGGTTTTGGCTGTGCTGTCGCCGATCGGAACAGTTCGGGGACGGTGCAGTCTTCGGCAAATTAGGGCAGATGCCCGATACCGCCCGGCGTCCTCCATGTCTAACGTCCCCGACGGGGCCATAGATCGTGAGGAGGCTGCCGGGTGATCGGTATCTGTACCCCGTCCCTGGTGGATGTAGAAGCTGCTGCCGAGCGAATCGCCGGGCTGGTGCGACCGCTCACGGTGATGGAAGCAGGCCCGGAGTATGCCCCCGGCGCGGAGGTTTTCCTCGGGCTCGAATTCATGCAACACACCGGCTCGTTCAAGGCGCGGGGTGCGGCCAATCTGCTCGCCGCCATGCTTGCTGCGGGCACGGTGCCCGACGCGGGCATCGTTTCGGCCACCGGCCGCAATGCCGACATCGGATTCGCTTGGGCGGCCCGAATGTTCGGTATTCCGGCCACCGTCTTCCTCACGGAGTCGGCAGCGAAGGCGAGGGTCGATCGGCTGCGCGCACTGGGCGCCGATGTGCGCGTTTTCGGCCGGACCCAGGAGCAGGCGCAGGACAATGCGGGTCTGTTCATGGCGCGCACCGGCGCGATCGACGCCTACACCTTCGACGACAATCTGACCTCGGCAGGCGCGGGCACGATCCTGCTCGAATGCCTCAACGCCATACCGAAATTGGACACGATCGTGCTCGCGGTCGGTGCGGGCGGCATGTTCTCCGGTGTCGCCGCGGTCGCCGACGGTCGCGGTATCAGAGTGGTCGGCGCGGAGCCCGAGGGCAGTTGCGCGCTGCATGCGGCGCTGGCGGCGGATGCCGTCCTGGACGTGGACATCGACTCGATTGCCGCGGATTCTCTTGGCGCGCCCCGCATTTCCGCCGCTGCCCTGTCCTGGGCCAGGAGCGCGGACGCGCGGTCGGTGGTCGTCGACGACGACGCGATCATCCGGGCCCGCCGATCTCTGTGGGAGGGTTACGGTCTCGTGGTCGAGCACGGCTCGGCGACGGCCCTTGCGGCGCTCTCGACCGGCGCGTATCGGCCTGGCCGAGGAGAGCGGGTCGGCGTGATTTTGTGTGGGGCCAACACCGACCCCACCGATCTGCGCGCCTAGATCGGCGCGTTCGGCCACCACTGATCGTGGAGTTCACGGCCGGATGATGCGCCGAAGATCCGCACTTTGCAGAAGCCGCGGGCACTCCCGTCGAATCGCACTTCCAATACGCCCTTCGGCGATCCCTCGGAATTCGCCTTGGAGCTCCACACCGCGCTGCCGGTCCCGGATGGACGACTCCACGTTTCCTCACCCTCGTCTCCGCTGAAGGATTGGAGCCGAGGAAGCATCGAGCGGTCGGCGTTGCACTTCACCAACACCGAGGAGATCGGGATGCCGTCGCCGGAGCAGAACAGGCCGGGCTCCGCCACCGTTACGTCGAGGGGAACGATCTGGTTGCTGCTGTCGCTGGCATTGCATCGAAGGTTCTGGTACCCGCGGGACGCCGGAGTGGCGGGGAGCAGGCCGGGAAACGCGTCGGCGATGAAACCGTACTGGCCCCATGGCGATGCCGGCGCGGGAGCGGAGACGCTCGCGGACGGCGGTGCGGTGGTGGTTGCGGCGAGTCCTGACCCGGTATCGGGCCGAGTGACAAAGAAGCCGGTCGCTGCGAGCGCGCAGAGAGTTGCGCCGGCCGCGACGATGATCTTGGTGCGGCGGCCGAGCAACGGCGGAGGCACCGGTTCGGTTCGCTCACCGCGCAGTGCCGCGGCCGCGGCTTCGGCCAGCGCGCCGCAGCCGGGATAGCGCTCGTAGGGGTTCTTGGCCATCGCGCGAGCGATGACGGCATCCAGTTCCCTCGGCAGTGTCGGCACCACAATGCTCGGTCGCGGCGGTGGCGCGGTCAGGTGGGCATGCATCACCGCGCCAGGTGTGTCACGCGGAAAAGGCACTGTGCCGGTGAGCAATTGAAAGAGGGTTGCGCCCAGTGCGTATACATCGACGCGGTGATCGAGTGTCGCGCCGTGGATTTGCTCGGGCGCTGCGTACGCCAGCGTGGCGAGCACCGATCCGGCAGCCGTCAGGCCCGCCGATTCGCCCGTGGGACGGGCAATTCCGAAATCGGTGACCAGTGCGCGATCCACACCGCTGTCGCGCGCGATGAGGATATTCGCCGGCTTGACATCGCGATGCAGCAATCCGGCCCGGTGCGCTTCGTCCAGCCCGCGGGCAGCTCCTTCGACGATCGCGACGGCACGATCGGGCGTCAGTGCACCCTGCCTGGCCAGTTCTGCCGCATCGAGTCCATCGATGAACTGCATCGCGATCCACAGCCGGCCGGCATCGGCACCGCAGTCGTATATCGCCACGATATTCGGATGGTCGAGCCGACCGGCCAATTCGGCCTCGCGGATGAACCGCGCCCGGAACTCGCTACTGGAGCCGTGGGTATCGGAGAGCACTTTGAGCGCGTCCCTGCGCGGCAACCGCGGATGCTGCGCAAGGTACACGCTGCCCATACCGCCGGTGCCGAGCTTGCGCTCGATCCGGTACCCGGCGACGACCGCGCCGGGAAGCAAAGTACGCACGGTGCGACCCCTAGTCGTTGTTCACTAGTAGGGCGTACTGCGCGGCGGTCATCTGCTTGACGGTCTTCTCTTGTGGGTCGAGCACGGTGGCCACATATCTGCCGTATCGCACGATGCACAGATAGATGTCGGATGATCCAGGGCTCTTCTGGCGCACGCATGCCGTGTCGGGAACCTGGTCGGGCGGCGCGATGGACTCGAAGTCTCTGGCGATCGCTTCGGCTTTGCCTTCGAAATACTTGCGCGCCTTGACGGCATTTGGCATACGCAGCAGCCGGCGGTGCTCGACGGCGGCGAGGCTCTCGATCTCGGCTGGATCGGGCTTGCTCGTATCCGCCGCATCGCCCCGTGTCCAGTGATCGG